>CABZCA010000001.1 GCA_902524115.1 uncultured Pelagibacteraceae bacterium
AATAAAGATTTTTCTCCTCCAGATGAATGTACATTTAAACTTTCTGGAAAAAGTGTTTATGACAAAATGTTAAAAATGTTAGAAAAATTATACAATGAAAAAATTATTCTTGATCATGGTATGGAAGTTGGAAAAGAGCTAGCAAAAGTTTTAAGTGGTGGCGATACTACTTTAGAAAAAACTTTATCAGAGGATGATTTATATAAATTAGAGTTAGATGCATTTATGAAGCTAATTGAGACAGAAAAAACTCAAGAAAGAATTAAACATACATTGAAAACTGGTAAACCTCTGGTAAACTAATAATATGGCAAATAGACCAACAAAAAAACAAGTAGACAACGCAACAAAAATTCTAATATCTTGGAAGAAAAAAATGCCATTTTATTATGCTGCAGCTATTATAATTGCTTTAATAATAATTCTAGTTTCATCAAATTCTACTAAAGAGCTTTCCATGTATCAAAAAAATATCAATGATTTTAAAAAAGCAGCTGAATTTATTCATAAAAATAGCTCTAAAAATTGAAAGATAAAAATAAAAAACCAATCCAACCAGTAAGTGGAACAAAAGTACCAAGGTATGCGGGACCATCAACTTTTGCTAGATTGCCAGAATTAAGAGATGTTGAAAGTTGTGATGTAGCAATTGTAGGAGTTCCTTTTGATTCTGGCACTAGTTACAGACCCGGAGCACGATTTGGACCTCAAAGCATAAGACAAGCATCACGACATTTAAGAACGAATTATCATCCAAGTTACGATGTTGAACCGTTTAAAGTGCAACAAGTTGCTGATGCAGGAGATATTGCATGTAATCCATTTAATATTGATGAAGCTATAAAACAAATAGAAGTTGGTGCTACAGATCTTTTAAATAAAGTAGGAGGGATTATTAGTCTTGGTGGTGACCATACAATAGCTGTTCCATTGCTTAGAGCAATTAATAAAAAGAATAAAGGTCCAGTTTCATTAGTCCATTTTGATGCTCACCTCGATACCTGGGATACTTATTTTGGAGCACCTTATACACATGGTACACCATTTAGGAGAGCTAGAGAGGAAAATTTATTTTTAGATGATGCATCAATGCATGTTGGAATTAGAGGTCCACTCTATAGCAGGGAAGATATCAAGAATGACGAAAGTTTTGGTTTTAAAATAATTCATTGTGATGAATTTCAGACTGAAGGTATAGATAAAATAGTTGAGAGAATTAGAAAGAGAGTAGGAGACAATGCCTTATATCTATCGATAGACATTGATGTCTTAGATCCAGCTTTTGCTCCTGGAACTGGTACACCTGAGATAGCAGGTATGACAACTAGAGAAATTGTAAATGTTATTAGAGGATTGTCAGGCTTAAACTTAGTTTCAGCAGATGTAGTTGAGGTAGCACCTGCATACGATCATGCAGAAGTAACTTCTTTAGCAGCTGCAACAATTGTTTATGAATTGACAAATTTGTTTGCAAAAGCCTAAAGAACAGATAGCTTAATATATGTTAGAAAAAAGAAATTTTTATATAAATGGTAAATGGGTAGAACCAAAAAATTCTAAAGATATTCAAGTAATAAATCCTGCTACAGAGAAAAGTTGTGCGGTTATTTCACTGGGTGGAAAAGAAGACGTTGATGATGCAGTATCAGCTGCAAAAACTGCTTTTCAAACTTGGGGTTTCACAAAAAAAGAGGAGAGGATTAAACTATTAGAAAAGTTTTATGAGCTATATAAAAAAAGATGGAAGGATACTACAGAGGCAATAATGATGGAAATGGGTGCTCCAAAAGATTTTGCATCCAAACTACAAACTGGTACAGGAGCCAGTCATACGAAATCATTTATAAAGTATCTTAAAGCTTTTGATTTTGAAAAACCTTTAGGAGATCATGCACAAGATCAGAGAATTATTTATGAACCCAAAGGAGTTTGTGTATTAATAACACCTTGGAATTGGCCAATGAATCAAGTTTGTTTAAAAGTAATCCCAGCTTTAGCAGCAGGGTGTACAATGATTTTAAAACCTTCTGAGTTAGCACCTTTATCATCAATAATACTTGCAGAACTTATTGATGAGGCAGGTTTTCCAAAAGGTGTGTTTAATTTAGTTAATGGAGATGGAGAAACCACCGGTAATGCACTGACTAGTCACAAAGATGTGAATATGATATCTTTTACAGGCTCAACAAGAGCAGGAGCTCTAATTTCACAAAAGGCAGCAAAAGACTTTAAGAGGGTAAGTCTTGAATTAGGTGGAAAGGGAGCAAATATTATTTTTAAAGATGCAGATTCTGAAGCAATTGAAAGAGGAGCTGCAAGATGTTTTAGAAATTCAGGTCAATCATGTAATGCACCTACAAGAATGCTTGTAGAAAAATCAATTTATGACGATGCAGTTAATAGATTAAAAAAATTTGCTAATGAATATAAAGTTGATATTCCCCAAAAAGAGGGAGATCACATTGGTCCAGTAATATCAGAAACACAATATAATAAAATTCAAGGTTTAATTAAAAAGGGTATAGATGAAGGTGCTAATTTAATAGCAGGAGGACCTGGAAAACCTGATGGTTTTGAAGATGGTTATTATGTAAAGCCAACTGTTTTTGCTGATGTAAATAATAATATGGAAATTGCCAGAACTGAGATTTTTGGTCCAGTATTATCTGTAATTCCATTTGAAACAGAAGATGAGGCAATAGAAATTGCAAATGATACTCATTATGGTTTGACAAACTATATTCAAACTGATGATCAAGAAAAAGTAAAAAGAGTTGCAAGAAAACTTAGATCAGGAATGATAGTTGCAAATACTGCCTCACTTGCTGTAGACGCTCCATTTGGAGGATTTAAACACTCTGGAATAGGAAGAGAAGGTGGAAAAGAAGGCTTATTAGAATTTTTAGAAGTAAAATCTATTGGTGGTTGGAACTAATTCAAAGATTTATTTTTTACACCATCTAAAAAACTAATACATTTTTTAATTTCAGATAATTTTATAAACTCATCAATCTTATGAGCTTGCTTTATAGATCCAGGTCCACATACAACTGTACTTATTCCAATTTCTTGAAATAGTCCTGCTTCGGTTCCAAATGAAACTACTTCTCTAGAATTATCACCTGTTATACTTGAAACAAATTCGCATGCCTCTGAATTAGAAATTCTATCAAAACCAGTTATTTCACCAATAATATCTTTTTTAATTGAGGATTCTGGATAAATTTTTTTCATTGCCGGTAAAAGAATTTCTTTAGTAAATTTATCTATTTCATGATTTAAAAAAATTCCATCTTCTTTAACTACTGGTCTTGTCTCCCAGTTCACATGACATTTATCTGCAATTACATTATGAGCTATGCCCCCAAAAATTCCACCAACCTGTAAAGTTGAGTATGGAGGATCAAAGATAGAGTCTTTAAGCTGTCTTTCTTTAAGTTTTTCTTTTAATTCTAAAAGTTTATTTACATATCTTGCTGCAAATTCAACTGCACTCACACCTTTATCTGGTTGAGAACTATGACCTGCGAGACCTTCAAAATAAGTGGTATATTCGTAGCATCCTTTGTGTGCATCTATTATTTTCATATTAGTTGGTTCACCTACAATACAAATACAATCATGTATTTCCCTTTTTTTTAATTCTTCAATTAAAATAGGCGCACCTTTGCAAGCAGTTTCCTCATCAAAAGTAAATGAGAAGTGGATATCTCTATCCAAATTTGATGAGGAGAATATAGGAGCATATGCCAATGCACATGCTATAAATCCTTTCATATCACAAGAGCCTCTACCAAATAGTTTATCTTCTTTGATTGTTGCATCAAAAGGATCTGTTGCCCATCCTTTAGAAACTGGAACTACATCAGTATGACCAGATAAAATTATTGGTTTTTTGTTACTCTCTTTTTTAGATTTAATAGTTGAAAATAGATTTACTCTTTTTTCTTCTTCATCGTATGTTCTAAAAGATACCGCACCCAATGAATTTAAAATATTATCACAATAGTCAATTAATTGAGTATTATTTTCACCAGAAACAGTTTTAAATGCAATTAAATCTTTTAGTATTTTAATTGAATTACTATATATCTCTTCTAAATTATTTCCTGTACTCATTTATTTTTAATTATATATTAAATTTATGAAAGAACAAATAACCTACGACATATATGACAAAGTAGATATCAGGGTAGGAACAGTAATATCGGTAAAAAAAAATGAAAAAGCAAGGAAACCGTCTCTTGTTGTTGAAGTTGACTTTGGCAAAGATATAGGAATTAAGCAATCATCAGCGCAGATAACTCATTATTATAATGAGGGAAATCTAGTCGGAAAGCAAGTCATTGGAATAAGTAACTTTCCTGAAAAAAATATAGCAGGTATTATCTCTCAGGTTTTAATACTTGGTTCTATAGATGAGGAAGGTAAAGTTGTTCTTGTTCATCCATCTCAAAAAGTAGAAAATGGTTTGCCTGTAGCTTAGACATGCACCCCGAATTACTGTCTCTATGTTTGTTTATGTTTGTTACTAGCTGTTCTCCAGGACCAAATAATATTGTTGCCTCTCACTCTGGGTTTAATCACGGATTTAAAAAAACCATTCCTTTAATGTTGGGAGTAATTTTTGGATTTACATTTATGCTAGCAGTAATTAATTTTGGATTAATAAATATATTTAAACTTTATCCAATACTTCAAAAAGGTTTAATTGTAACAGGAACAATTTTTTTAATATATTTGTCATACAAAATATCATTTTCAAAATCATCAAGTGAAAATGATAATCTAAAACCTGTAAATTTTGTTGAAACATTTCTATATCAATTTCTAAATCCTAAAGGAGTAATTGTTGCAATAATTGCAGTCTCTACCTATGTAGAATCTGGTGGTAACTTTATTTCATATTCAATTTGGCTATTAAGTATTGCCTTTTTGTTTGCAGTTATTAGTATTATTTTTTGGACTATAATTGGAAAATTTATGAGGAAATTCGCGACAAATGAGAAATTTATTAAATGGTTTAATTATGTTATGTCGGCACTCTTATTAAGCTGTATTGCAACTTTTTATTACTAAATTATGAAACCAGGTAAACAAAATTCATTTAATTGTTTAAAAGAAATGTCAGTAAATGGAAAAAATTATTCTTATTATTCACTAAAAGAAGCTGAAAAAAATGGTTTAGAAGGGATAAATAAATTACCAAAATCAATAAAAGTCTTACTTGAAAATCTTCTTAGATATGAAGACAATGTAACAGTAAATAAAGAGCAGATTTTGGCGATTAAAGAGTGGTTAAATTCAAAAAAATCTAAAACCGAAATTGCATATAGACCAGCAAGAGTACTTTTGCAAGATTATACAGGTATACCAGCCGTGGCTGATCTTGCTGCAATGAGAGATACAGTTAAGGAAAAAAATAAAGATCCAGATACCATCAATCCTCTTTCTTCAGTTGATCTTGTAATAGATCATTCTGTTCAAGTTGATAAGTTTGCAACTATGAATTCATTAAAAGAAAATGTTGATATTGAGTTTGATAGAAATTTTGAGAGATATTCTTTTTTAAAATGGGGTCAGCAGGCTTTTAATAACTTTAGAATTGTTCCCCCGGGTACTGGAATTTGCCATCAAGTAAATTTAGAATATTTATCAAAAGTAGTTTGGAACGAAAAGTTTGAAGATAAAGATTATTTATTTCCAGATACGCTAGTTGGAACTGATAGCCATACTACAATGGTTAATGGTTTATCAGTACTAGGTTGGGGTGTTGGAGGAATTGAGGCTGAAGCAGGTATGCTTGGCCAACCTATATCAATGTTGATACCAGAAGTTATTGGGTTTGAAATGAAAAATAAGCTACCTGAAGGTACAACTGCTACCGATCTAGTTTTAACAGTAGTGAAAATGTTAAGAGACAAAGGTGTTGTAGGTAAATTTGTAGAATTTTATGGAGAAGGTCTAAAAAATCTAACACTTGCTGATAGAGCAACTATTGCGAACATGGCTCCAGAGTATGGTGCAACTTGTGGATTTTTTCCAATTGATGTAGAAACATTAAAATACTTAGAATTTTCTGGAAGATCAAAAGAGAATATTCAAATCGTAGAAAAATACGCAAAAGAACAAAATTTGTGGGCAAGTGAAGAAATTGTTTTCACTGATACTTTATCTCTAGATATGTCTACAGTGGTTCCAACAATTTCTGGACCAAAAAGACCACAAGACAAAGTTCTTTTAACAGAGGCATCAAAAAATTTTATAAAAGTTTTTGAAGATGTATGTAAAAAAACTGATCCAACAGTAGCAAAAGTTAAAGATACAGATTTTGAGATAAAAGATGGAGATATATTAATAGCAGCTATTACATCATGTACGAATACCTCCAATCCAAATGTATTAATTGGTGCAGGACTGTTAGCCAAAAATGCAATTGAAAAAGGCTTAAATGTTAAACCTTGGGTTAAAACTTCATTAGCGCCTGGATCTCAAGTTGTTACGGACTACTTAGATAAAGCGGGTTTAAGCAAATATTTAGATGAATTAGGTTTTAATTTAGTTGGTTATGGTTGCACTACTTGTATTGGTAACTCTGGACCTTTACCAGATAACATTACTGATGCTGTTAAAGAAAATAATTTATACGCAGTTTCGGTTTTATCTGGAAATAGAAACTTTGAAGGAAGAATTTCTCCATTGGTAAAAGCTAACTATTTAGCGTCACCTCCTCTTGTAGTAGCTTACGCAATCGCAGGATCTATGAGAATGGATTTGTATAAAGATCCATTAGGCAAAGATAGCAAAGGACAAGATGTTTATTTAAAAGATATTTGGCCTTCTAACAAAGAGATTGAGGATACTCTTAAGCAATCTTTAAACCCAGAAATGTTTGTGAACAGATATTCAAATGTTTCAGAGGGACCAGAACAATGGCAAAAAATTACAGTGGATAAAGGAAGTATTTATAATTGGGAAGAAAATTCTACCTATGTAAAAAAACCACCATTTTTTGAAAATTTACCAGATGAACCAGAGGGATTTAAAGAAATAAAAGATGCAAGACCGTTACTAATTTTAGGGGATATGGTAACAACAGACCATATATCTCCAGCCGGAAGTATTCAAAAAGAAAGCCCAACAGGAAATTATTTTATGAGGCATCAAATTTTACCAAAAGATTATAACTCCTATGGTGCAAGAAGAGGAAATCATGAAGTAATGATGAGAGGAACATTTGCTAATATTAGAATTAAAAATGAAATGGCCCCAGGTACAGAGGGAGGTTTCACTAAATTATATCCTGAAGAAAAAGTAATGCCTATTTATGATGCTGTTGTTGAATACAAAAAAAGAGGAACAGATTTAGTTGTATTTGGAGGAAAAGAATATGGAACTGGTTCTTCAAGAGATTGGGCAGCAAAAGGAACAAAATTATTAGGTGTAAAAGCTGTAATTGCTGAAAGTTTTGAGAGAATACATAGATCAAATCTTATTGGTATGGGAGTGTTACCTTTGCAGTTTGTAGAAAATATGAATAGACAGAATTTAAACTTAAAAGGTTCAGAATTAATTTCAGTATTACGACTTGAGAAAGGAATTAGTCCAGGTGAACATTTGGAGGTCGAGATTAAATATGCAACAGGTGACATTAAAAAAATTAAAATGTTGTGCAGAATAGACACTAAAAATGAATTAGAATACTATAAGAACGGTGGTATTCTACAATATGTTCTAAGGAATATGATTAATGGATGAAGAAATAGAAATTATTAATACAAATACAAGAGTTGAAAAATTAAAAAATTTTTTAATATCAAAAAAAAAACAATTAATAACTTCATTAATATTAATCGTCTTAATATTGATTACCTTTTTTGGCTATCAAGAGTTCAAGTCTAGTAGTAAAGAAAAATTAGCCGATAAATTTAATTCAATTATTACAAACTTCGAGACAGGAAAAAAAGAAAATATAAATATCAACTTAATAGAAATCATAAACACTAAAGATAAAACATATTCACCATTAGCTTTCTTTTTCTTGCTTGATAAAGATTTAATTACCTCAAGTGACGAAATAAATTCATATTTTGACCTTCTTATAAATGAAGTATCGCTTGATAAAGAAATTAAAAATTTAACTATTTACAAGAAAGGTCTATTTAATTCAGACCTTGTTGAAGAAAACGAATTATTAAATATTCTTAATCCAGTAATAAAATCAGAGAGTATATGGAAACCTCAAGCACTATATCTTATGGCTGAGTTTTACTTAGCGAATAATCAAAAACAAAAGTCCAAAGATTTTTTTGATCAAATTATGAGTATAGAAAATGTAAGTCCTAAAATTAAACTAGAAGTTCAAAGAAGATTGCGTTCTGAATTCGGTGAGTAAAAGATTTTTATATATATTAATTTTTATTTTTATAACTAGCTGCAGCCTTTCCAAAAAAGATAACGAAATCAATGATACATCAATAAATATCTTTGAAAAAATAGAGCCAATAAAAAAAGAACTAAATCCTGATTTAAAAATAAAATCTCTAATTAGGTTTAAAAATAAGCCATTTCAGAACAACAAGACTAATAGCAATGGTAATATTAACTTTGATACAAATTTTATAAAAATATCAAATTATAAATTTAGTAAAATTAAAAAATTTGAATTTTATCAACCTGAGTTATTTTTTACTAATTCTGATGAAATAATATTTTTTAATGGAAAGGGCACTATATTTAAATTAAATCAAAATCTAAAAGAGATATGGAAAATAAATAATTATAATAAAAAAGAAAAAAAACTTAATCCAATTTTGTATTTTGCTCAGATAGATAACAAATTAATAGTAAATGATAATTTGTCAAAAATATATTCTGTTGATTTGAACACAGGAAAAATTTTATGGTCTAGATACAGCAGTTCATCGTTCAATTCTAATATTAAAGTATTCAAAGATAAATTTTATACAATTGATTTTGACAATGTTTTAAGAGCTATTTCCTCAAAAAATGGAAATGAACTATGGAATTTTCAAACTGAAAACTCATTTATAAAATCAGGAAAAAAATTATCAATTGTAATAAAAGATGAAATTATTTTTTTTGTAAATAATTTAGGAGATGTTACCGCACTTGATGTAAACAACGGAAGTTTAGTTTGGCAAACGCCAACACAGACAAATACAATATATCAAAATGCGTTTAGCCTTGAGAATTCAGATATAGTGTTTGAAAATAATACTATTTATTTTTCTAATAACAAAAATGAATTTTTTTCTATTGATGCTAGAACAGGAACTATAAAATGGGCTCAATCAATAAATTCAAGTTTAAGGCCAACAATTATTGAAAATTTAATTTTTACAGTATCAAATGAGGGATTTCTTTTTATTATTGATGATCCAACTGGCAATATAATAAGAATTACAGATGTATTAAAAAACTTTAAAGACAAACTTGAGATTAAGCCGATTGGGTTTATATATGCTAAAAATAAGGTTTATATATCATTAAGTAATGGAAGATTGGTAACTATTAATTCTTCAATGGGCATTCAAGAAAATATAACAAAAATTAGTAATTCAAAAATATCTAGACCATATATTTTAAATAATAGTATGTATTTAATTAAAGATAATGCATTAGCCAAAATTGAGTAATGTTTTTAAAAATTCTTGAAAAATTAGGAAGAAAAAAAGTAGTTTTTGATAGAGGTCCTTCACACCCAGAGTTTGATAAGGCAAAACCCTGGATGAATAGGTATTACATTCTATTCAGACATAGACCAAAATGGTTTCCATTTAACATACTTATACATGAAATGTTAGATGACGATCATGGTGATGGCGTTCATAATCATTTGTTTCCTTACATCACAATTATTTTAAGAGGAGGATATTGGGAAACATTAAAAACAGGAAAAGTGTGGCGAGCACCAGGATATATCGGATTTAGGTCAGCTAATAATTTTCATAGAGTAGACCTAGAGCCAGGAACTAAACCAATGACAATTTTTTTAGCAGGCCCATATGGATTGAGAAAAGGACCAAGATCAGAATATGGAATAGATTTTAAAACAAAAAAATGAATTTAAGAAAATCTTATCTAAAACACTGCAAAGATAAGGATTTGGAAATAAACGAAAATCAAATAAAAATAGTCCAAAAATTAAGTGAATATTACAATCTTAACTTCAATCAGTCATTTATTAAAAAATTATTCAAAAATAAAAAAAATAAATTAGGCTTTTATTTAGTTGGCGATGTAGGTGTAGGTAAAACTATGATTTTAAATTTTTTTTTTGAAAGTTTAAAAGAAAAAAAATCAAGATTACACTTTAATGAGTTTATGGTTAAATTTCATGATTTTATATTTGAAAATAAAAAGAAAGGAAATGACAATGGGTTAGAAAAATTTGTTAAAAATTTAAGTGACAAAACAAAAATATTATATTTTGATGAATTTCAAGTAACAAATATTGTTGATGCTATGATCTTAGGTAAATTATTTGAAAGAATATTTAATGAAAATATAAAAGTTATTTTTTCTTCAAATACAAATATTAAAGATTTATATAAAAATGGATTACAAAGAGACCAATTCGTTCCTTTTTTAAATATTTTAAAAAATAATTGTTCTGAATTAGAACTTAATATTGAGGAAGATTATAGAACTACAAAAAATACAAATTTAAGTCGATTTTTGTCTCCAATAGATAACTCATCTAATTTTAAGTTTAATAAATCTTTTAGAAAAGCTACAAAAAATAAAAAACAAACTACTAAGACTTTAGATGTGAAGGGTCGTAAATTAGTATTTGAAAACTTTCATGAGGGGGTTCTGAAGGTATCTTTTTATGAAATTTGCAATAGAAATCTTGGATCAGAGGATTATATTGAAATTGCTAACGAAAGTGATTTTATTTTTATTGAAAATCTACCTAATTTTAATGAGAGTAATTCTAATCAGCAACAAAGGTTTATTACTTTTATCGATATTATTTATGAAAAAAAAATACCATTGATGATCAAATCAGAAGTTAAATTAAATTCACTCCAGACAGCTGATAGCATGAAAGAACCCTTCAAAAGAACAGTAAGTCGTTTATATGAATTAACATCACAAAATTTCAATTAATTTATGAAACAAGAATTTTATAATCTAAAAATTAAAACAAATGGTCAAAAACTTTATGAGTTTACTGATGAAACAATAGAGTGGATTAATAATAAAAACTTTAAAAATGGAATTATTAATCTCAGCATTCAACACACTAGTGCATCACTAATTGTACAAGAAAATGCTGACCCAGATGTACAAAAAGATTTAATTAATTATTTTGATAAATTGGTACCCATGGACAACAAGTTGTATGTCCATACAACTGAGGGAAAAGATGATATGCCAGCCCATATCAAATCTGTATTAACTAATAATCAAATCTCCCTAAGTATAAAAGATAAAGAATTACTATTAGGAACTTGGCAAGGTATATATTTGTTTGAACACAGGTTAGAGGCAACAACAAGAACTGTAATTCATCATTTTATAGGAGACTAATTTTTTTTCTTAATTGATTGAAAAGCACTCAAAGCATCAGCCCTAGCTTTTTCATGAATAACAATAGGCATTGGATAGTTCGAGCCTATGATAGTATTAATTGCATCTTGATATTTTTTTTCCATTTCCCATGGTTTATGAATAAATTTTGGTGGTACATTTTTTAATTCAGGAACCCATTTTTTTACATATTCACCCTGCTTGTCAAATTTTTCACCCTGCAAAATAGGGTTGAAAATTCTAAAATATGGTGCTGCATCTGCACCACATCCAGCTACCCATTGCCATTGAGCAACATTGTTTGCTTCATTAAAATCTAGAAGGCAGTTTCTGAAATATTTCTCTCCCTCTTTCCAATTAATTCTTAAATGTTTTACTAAAAATGATCCAACAACCATTCTAATTCTATTATGCATCCAGCCTGTTTCATATAATTCTCTCATTCCAGCATCAACAATCGGATAACCTGTCATTCCTTTTTTCCATGCGTTTAAAAATTTAGAATTATTTACCCAAGGAAATTTATCAAATTCTTTTCTTAAGTTTCCCTTTAGCATTTGTGGAAAGTAATTTATGAGACTGTGAGAAAACTCTCTCCAACCAATTTCATTGGTATATTTTTTTACGCTTACATTATTAGATTTTATTTTTTTACACTTTTGCCAAATATCTCCAACATTAATTTGTCCATTTCTAATATATGGAGAAAGTAATGACGTTCCTTTAATTGATGGAAAGTCACGATCAACACCATAACTAAGGATGCTTTTGTTAACAAAATTATCTAAATTTTCATGAGCTTTTTGCTCTGACGGCACCCAATACTTCTCAAATTTTTTATACCAATCAGATATAGGCAAAATATCCTCAGATTTTATTTGATTTTTAAACAATGTGATTATCTTTTTGCACTTTTTAACTTTGCTTATTTTATCAGGCAGTCTCTCTAAATAAAATTGCTCTGCATTCCTCCAAAAAGGACTGTAAACTTTAAAAGGTGTGCCATCATTTTTTGTAATTTTATTGTATTCATTAAGCACATTTCCTTTAAAAAATTTAAAATCAATATTCTTTTTAGAAAAATCAGCACCAATTTTTTTATCTTTTTCTAATTCATTAGGTTCATAAACTTTATTCCAATAAACAGATATTTTATTATTAGATTTTATTTTAGAAAAAAAATTTATTTCATCATCTTTAATTATTTCCAATCCAATATTTAATTTTTTTAAATCAGATTTAAAGTTTTCTAGGGATTTACTTACCCACCATTTTTGAGCTTCTCTTTTATGATCAAAAATATTACTATTAAAAATAAATACTGCTGTAACTATATCATGTTGGTTTGAAGCATAAGTCAGTGCATCATTATTTTGTATTCGAAAATCATCTCTTATCCAAACGAGTGCTGTATTAGCCATTTGACAACTGTTCTGATCCTTTAGATAGAAGTTCGTTATAAAGTTTCATGTCTGTATCACCTTCACATCCAATTAATAAAACATTCGAGTTCATATCTAATTCAAGATCCTTTTTAATGTGTTCGTTATTACAACTAACATTTATACTTATTAGAGCAGGTGCTGAACATTCTCCTGCAACAATGTTATCCTCTCCAAAGTATCCCTTAGCTAACATCGCAACTGATAAGGGTATGTCTTTATCAGGAATACTTAGACAATTATTTACTGAGTTTTTTAAAATTTGCCATGGGACTAATGATACATCTCCACATGACATTCCTCCCATAATACTCTCTTTTTCTATTTCAACTCTAGTAAGTTTACCTGCATCAATACTTTTTAAGACACAGTCTGCATTTTTTGGCTCAACAATAATAATTTTTGGAATTTTTTTAAAATATCTGGCAACTCCTGCTATTACCCCAGAAGCCATACCTCCAACACCTGCCTGCAGAAATATATGCGTAATATAATGATCTGTTTGTTTTGAGATTTCTTCTATCATCACTGAATATCCAGCCATAGTTAGTTTTGGAACTTTTTGATAATCTTCCCAGGCAACATCTTGTACAATTTCCCATCCATTTTCTTTGGATTGTTTTATGCATTCATTTAAAGAATTTTCATAATTTCCATTTACTCTTGTCACCTCTGCTCCAAGTTTTCGCATCTCCTCAGCTCTTGTTTCACTAACAAATTCACTTATGAAAATTTTACATTCAATTCCAAGCCTTTTTGCACCCCAAGCAACAGATTTTCCATGATTTCCTGCTGTTGCGGTAGCAATAACCACATCCTTTCTTCCAGCTGAAACTTCCGCTACCGCATAAGCACCACCGAGAGCTTTAAAAGATTTCAGTCCAAACCTTTTAGACTCATCTTTGTAAAAGATATTTTTAAGATTAAGATCTTTTGAAAGTTTATTTAAATTAAGTAGGGGAGTGGGTTCATAATTTTCCCAACTAGAAACAGTATTAAATGCCTTATCAATAGTTTCTTTATTTAATACACTTAAAATTTCTTCTCTATTGAATGAATAATTTTTATTTTTTATAAATGATGAAAATTTATCTATATGACTATAATTTATAGACATATTTTAACAATCAAAAGTATTAGATCTTTCCCACTTTGTAATAGGTTTTAATTTGTCAAATTTTTCTTTTAACTTGAAACTTTCAATTTCAGATTTTTTTAATTTGATATAACTGTTTAAAACATTTTTTCCAAAAGCATTTTTCATGACTGTATTAAAATTTAACATTTCTAAGGAATCTTCTAATGTATTTGGTAATTTTGGTAGGTTGGGATATTTTTCGTGATCGGTATACATATTACAGAATAATGGTTTTCCAGGATTAACTCTTTTTCTAATCCCATTTATACCCGCTGCTAAAACTCCTGCTTGCAGTAAATATGGGTTTGCTGATCCATCCATTAATCTAAGTTCAAATCTTCCTGGATCTGGAACTCTAATCATATGTGTTCGATTATTTCCTGTGTAAGAAATACTACTTGGCGACCATGTTGCGCCAGATTTTGTCGGTGGTGCATTAATTCTTCTATAACTATTTAATGTTGGATTAAAAAATGCTGATAATGAACCTGCATTTTTAATTACACCACCCAAAAAATTATATGCTAATTTACTAAGTCCAAGCTTATCGTTGTTATCTAAAAACTTATTTTTTTTTTTATCCCATAGGGAAATATGCGCATGACACCCATTACCCGTTAGTTGTTCAAATGGTTTAGGCATAAATGTTGCTCTTAAGCCATGCTTTTCTGCTATAGACTTAACCATAAACTTAAAAAATGTATGTCTATCTGCTGTAGTTAAGCAGTCAGTGTAGTCCCAATTCATTTCAAACTGGCCATTAGCATCTTCATGATCATTTTGATATGGGTTCCATCCCATTGTAATCATGCAATCACATATCTCTTTTATTAAATTATATTGCCTCATTAAAGCTGATTGGTCGTAGCAAGGTTTAGATTGAGTATCTCTAGGGTCTGCAATAGAACTACCATCAGGTGATATAAGAAAATATTCACACTCAACACCCGATTTCATGTTGTAACCTTCATTTGATAGTAATTTTATTTGCTTTTTTAACATCACTCTTGGTGATGCCTCAACAGGTTTGCCATTCATCCATAGGTCTGAAGCAAGCCAACCTACTTCTTTATTCCAAGGTAATTGAATTAAGCTATTTGGATCTGGTATAGCAAACATATCAGAGTCTGCTGGTGACATATCAAGCCAAGCTGCAAATCCAGCAAATCCTGCACCATTTTTTTGCATCTCTTTTATTGCTTGTGCAGGTACTAATTTTGATCTTAATACACCAAACAAATCAACGAAACTTATTAAAAAATATTTAATTTTTTTTGATTTAGCAATATTAGATAAATTTTTGGGCATTAATAATTATTCTACGAATTATTTATTAACTATCAATAACTATTTCTTTTTTATACCTGGCACCCAGCTAGTTCCTGCCAAGGGAACTCTAGCCATTGCAGCGGCTTCAACAGTTAATGCACATAAATCTTCTGGTTCTAAGTTGTGAAGACTATTTTTTCCACATGCTCGTGCAATAGTTTGTGCTTCTAAAGACATAACCTTTAAATAATTTGATAATTTTCTACCTGCTTTTTTTGGATCTAATCTTTTCATTAGCTCTGGTTTCTGAGTTGAAATTCCTGCAGGATCATTTCCCTCATGCCAGTCGTCGTACGCTCCTGCTTTACTTCCAAGTTTTTCATATTCTTTTTCCCATTTCGGATCATTATCACCAATTGCAATCATGGCCGCACTCCCAATTGATACTGCATCTGCTCCTAACGCAAGAGCTTTAGCTACATCTGCACCATTTCTAATTCCACCTGAAATTATAAGCTGAACTTCTCTATGAGAATTTAAATCTTGCAAAGCATCTACAGCAGGTCTTATGCAAGCTAAAGTTGGTTGACCAACATTTTCAATAAATACTTCTTGTGTTGCTGCTGTACCACCTTGCATACCATCCAAGACAACAACATCTGCTCCAGCTTTTACAGCTAATGCTGTATCATAATATGGTCTTGCTCCAGCAATTTTTATAAATATTGGAACTTTCCATTTAGTAATTTCTCTTAATTCTAAAATTTTTATTTTTAAATCATCTGGACCAGTCCAGTCAGGATGACGGCACGCAGATCTTTGATCAATACCTTTTGGTAGAGTTCTCATTTCTGCAACACGATCATCTATTTTTTGTCCAAGCAACATTCCACCGCCACCTGGTTTTGCACCTTGTCCAATTACCACTTCAATTGCATCTGCTTTTCTTAAATCATTTGGGTTCATCCCATATCTTGAGGGCAAAAGTTGATAAACTAAATTTTTGGATTGACCTCTTTCCTCTGGTGTCATTCCTCCATCACCTGTTGTGGTAGATGTTCCTGCTGCACTTGCTCCTCTTCCTAATGCCTCTTTAGCTGGACCAGACAATGCTCCAAAACTCATACCAGCAATCGTAATTGGAATATCAAGCTCTAATGGTTTTTTTGCATATTTTGTTCCCAAAGTTACATTTGTAGTACATTTTTCCCTATATCCTTCTAAAGGATATCTAGACATTGAAGCACCTAAAAATAATAAATCATCAAAATGTGGAAGCCTTCTTTTAGAACCACCACCCCTAATATCATAAATTCCAGTCTCAGCGGCTCTTCTTATTTCAGAGTTAGTATACTCATCAAAGGTCCAGGATTGACGAGGTAGAGTTTTATTTTTCATAATTAATAGTTAGATACATTATCAATATTAAAATTATATAGTTTTCTTGCAGAACCATACCTTTTAAATTGTTCAGGCTTAATATTTGATCCAGCCTTTTTTAAAAGCTCTTTTAATTTTGTCTTATGTTTTTTACTCATTTTTTTTTCCTCACAATCAGCTCCTAAAGATTTTACTTTCCCTTTTACATATATGTCAGTTTCATACAAACTATCACCTAATGCTTCGCCAGCATTGCCACAAACAACTAGATTTCCAGATTGTGCCATAAATGCTGACATATGACCAACAGAGCCTTTTACTATTATATCAATACCTTTCATTGAAATTCCACATCTTGAACTTGCATCACCATCAATAATTAATGTTCCACCATGAGCAGTTGCTCCTGCAGATTGTGATGCATTTCCCTTTACATGAACTTTTCCAGACATCATATTTTCAGCAACACCAGTACCCACGTTTCCATCGACTATTATATTTGCATTTTGGTTCATTCCTGCACAATAATATCCTACGTGTCCTTTGATGGTTACGTCAATATTTTCTGTAAGACCTGCACAGATAGCATGATTACCCTCAGGGTTTGATATAACAAAATCTCTTTTATTTTTTTTTCGATCAATATTTTGAAGCTTTTCATTCACAGATCTTAATTTTAATTTTTTTAAATCAAGTATCATTATTTTTCCCAAGAATAAACAATGCCTGGTTCAGGTTCAAAAATTTTTGCATTATTTACATTTGGTAAATGTGCCATCGCTTGAAACTCTGATGAAATTGCTACATAGTCTTTTGTTTCAGCGATAACAGCAGGCTTGCATGCAATCTCATCTCTTAGAACTGCAAAACCACTATGTGTTCCTGCAATAAAAGTATAAAATCCATCCAGATCGCTTAAACCTTTATTTAATGTTTGTTTTAAATTTCTTTTTTTTAAACTATCTGAAATATAACCAGCTGCTACTTCAGTATCATTATCAGAATTAAATATAGAACCATTTTTTTTTAATTTTCTTCTTAGATTATTATGATTAGATAAAGATCCATTATGCACTAAGCATTCATCTTCACCTGTAGAGTAGGGGTGAGAGCCGTTTGTTGTAATTGCACTTTCTGTTGCCATTCTCGTATGACCAATCGCATGAGTTCCGGAAAAATTATCTAAATTAAATTTTTTCACAACATTGCTTGGACTTCCAACTTGTTTAAATATTTCAATTGATTTCCCGTAACCAACTAGTGATATTTCCACAAAACTCTCTAAAATAGGGAGAATTTTGTTAGGTTTTTCAATAGATTTTAAAATTATGTGGTCAGAATTCTTTTCAATGTTTGTAAAATTCAATTTTTTTTTAATTTCTTTTTTGAATTTTTCGAAACTCATTTCATTTAAACAAATAGAATATTTATAAATTTTATTTTTATCACTGTTATAAATTGCAAAACCTGCACTATCAGGACCCCTAGACTCCATACTGACTAACATTTTAGAAAGCATTTCCCCTAAGGATTTTTCAAATTTTTTAGATTTTAGATAAATTCCAACGATGCCACACATATATAAGTTTTAAAATAGTGATAATAATTGGTCTTTATAGTAAAGCACATTGACTATAACAATGATAATGATTGCGGCAAAGACACCATATTTAGCTTTTGGCCAAGCTAATCTAGCCATTCTACTTGGAGTTTTATTTGATTGATTTTTATTTTGATCACTCATTAAGATTAAGGGCGCAAAATATAATTTGCGCCCCTATAAAGTTTTATTTAACCTTCCGTTATATTACTTTTCCAAGCATTAGAACTAGGTTTTCTTCTAGCGAGTTTTTCAAGTTTATCGCTTTCTTGCCTAGAACTTATAACCGTCCAGCCAATCCAAATTATAACAAGTATTATAACTAAGATACCTTCAGATCCAGCGCCTGGAAATATTGGTCCAGCAGCACCACCTTCTGCTTTACTAGCAGCAGTTAAATGATCTATCCAATTATTTACTGTAGCCATGTTTTCCTCCTTTAACTACTTGAAGAAGCAACAGCTTTTTCATCTTCTTTTGCCTCCTCCATTATTTGATAGTCCAATCCTGCTAACTCAACTTCTCTTGGTATACGTAGTTTGCCCATACCATTAAGAACTTTAGCAATAATCCAACCAGGAATCATTCCAAGCACAAAAAACATTATTAATGCACCAATAAACATCCCTAATGGATTAATAGCAGCATATGTAGATCCATCCCACATTGCACCAACACTGTAACCTGATGAAGGATATCCATTTAGGACAAACCCACAAATTACAAGACCAGCAAAGCCTGCATAACCATGAACTGCAACAGCTCCAACTGCATCATCAATTTTGAACTTACGTTCAACCCAATAATGTAGTTTGTAAGCTATAACTACCCCGATCATACCAATAATTAATGATTGAATTGGATGATAAAGATCGTTTCCTGCTGAAGCACATATTATTCCAGCTAGTCCACTTGAGTATGTCCAGAAAGGATCACCTTTTGATATTACGTAACCAGCTAACAATCCTCCTGATAATGACATCAAGAAGTTCATAGTTATTCCACTTAATGTCGTTGGAGTGTAGTATATGTTAGTAGCAGTAAAGAAAGTTACACCTTCCATTCCATATTCAGGCCCTAAGTCATAAATTGGAACATTACAAGCCGCGTAGAAACCCCAAAAACCTGTATAAATTAAGAATAATCCAACAGTTACTAACCAAGGATTTCTTGGTCCAATGTTTCTAGGTTCACCACTTGATGAAAATTTTCCAATTCTTGGACCTAATACAGCAAGCACACCTAAAGCAAATCCTCCTGCTACAGCGTGAATTACCCCCGATGCATATGCATCATGATATCCAAGTATTTTTAACATCCACCCATCAAAGTGCCATCCCCATGCAGCATCTATACTCCAAAATACTGATCCAATTGCAATGGCAAGAATTCCAAATGCAAAAGTTGTTATTCTTTCAATAACTGCACCTGATACTATTGAAGCAGCTGTCCAGGAGAATAAAAGGAACGCTGCCCAAAATACTCCCATGATGTGATCGTTAAGCGTAATAGCCATAAACTCGTTTGTGGGATTAGCTAAATCATTTGCACCAAATCCACCTCCGAGAACAAGCCCAGTACTTTCTGTCATTATTGATGGAGCTAATCCAGGTCCTGTTGGAAAAGCCCAATATATCCACCAACCAAATAAAAACCAAGTTACCGTTACCAAAGGTATCAGCATTGTATTTTTCATTAATGTATGTTGATGGTGTTTGTAACGCGATGCTCCAACTTCATACATACAAAATCCTACATGGATAAGAAACATAAGTACTACTGTTATCCAATAGTAAAATTCTGTAAATATGGTTTGTAACGCATCAATTTGACTAGTCATTTCAAACCTCCATTAAATTTAATAATAAAATATTAATTAAAGAAATATTTACATCAATAGATAATAAGCTCAAAATAGGCTAGAAATTTGAGCAAGACAACTTGTGGTATATATAAAATTAGTGATTGATTCTAAAATTTTCTGTATGCTTTTTTTAGATCTACCAAAGGATGATTTGGAGACATTTGAAACTTAATCAACAACTCTCTTGCTATCATGTCTCTGTCTTGCTGGTTGTTTGGTAATTTAATTTTTTTTGGAATTGTGACCCAACCATTTGCATTTCTATCAAACACTGCTGGTCTATCTTCTTCATATCCCATGTGAACATCTTCCAACCAATTTAAATCATCCCAACCCATTGCTTCAATATATTTTTTTAAGAATGGAGTAATCCTTGAATAGTCTGGTAATAAATTTACATCATACCTATAACCAATGGTTTGACCTATCATCTTTTCTCGAGCGGTCTCTTTTTTTTTACCTAACTGACCTTTGACTGTTTTTTTGCTCGATTTTTTATTTTTTTTCTTTGGCATAATTATATTTTATGAAAATCGTCGACTCCTACCGTATGATTTGTACCAGAAAGAGGTACTTTTGCTAAAGCAGATGCTTCCATTGTTAAAGCTGCCATATCTTCTGGCTCTAATGAATGGATATTTGTTTTACCACAAGCTCTAGCTAATAACTGAGCTTCTAACGTCATGGTATGTAAGTAATTATATACTCTAAGAGCTGCTTCATCTGGATTTAGTCTTTTCCTTAACTTAGGATCTTGAGTAGCAACACCAACTGGGCAACGACCAGTATGACAGTGATAACAATGACCTGCTGGCACTCCCATTTCTTTTTCAAAATTAGACTCTGGAATTTCTTTATTACAGTTTAGTGCAATCATAGCTCCAGTACCTATAGCGATAGCATCTGCTCCAAGAGCTAGTGCTTTTGCCATATCGGCTCCATCTCTAACACCACCTGCATAAATAAGAGTAACTTTACCAGTCTTTCCAACATCATCTATTGCTCTTCTTGCTTCTCGAATTGCGGCTATTCCAGGTATACCCGTGTTTGCTGCTGCGATGTGTGGACCAGCACCTGTTGAGCCTTCCATACCATCTAGATAAATAGAGTCAGGATCACATTTTGCTGCCATACGAACATCATCATAAACTTTTGCTGCTCCAAGTTTTAATTGTATTGGAACTTTATTTTTTGTTAACTCTCTTAGCTCTTGAACTTTTAAAGCTAAGTCATCTGGTCCTAACCAATCAGGATGTCTTGCAGGAGATCTTTGATCAATACCAGCTGGTAATGATCTCATCTCTGCTACTTGGTCAGTAACTTTTTGACCCATCAAGTGTCCACCCATTCCAACTTTTTGACCTTGACCAATGAACACTTCAATTCCATCAGCAAGCTGTGCATGATGAGGATTAAATCCATATCTTGATTGAATACATTGATAGTACCATTTTTCTGAGTATCTTCTTTCATCAGGTATCATTCCACCTTCACCCGAACATGTTGCACTACCTGCCATAGTTGCACCTCTTGCAAGTGCTGTTTTTGCTTCATACGATAAAGCTCCAAAACTCATACCTGTAATATAAACTGGTATATCTAATTCAACTGGGTTTTCACATCTTGGACCAATGATGGTTTTTGTCTCACACTTTTCTCTGTAACCTTCAATTACAAATCTTGTAAGGGTACCAGGTAAAAAAACTAAATCGTCAAACGTAGGAATTTTTTTCATTAGAGCCATACCTCTCATTCGGTATCTTCCTAACTGAGCTTTAATATGAATGTCGTCTATTACTTCAGGTGTAAATATAGCGTTATAACCTAGTAAACTTTTATTTCTTTTTGAGAATTCACTTCCACCATTACCATTGGAATGTCCGTTTGATTTTCCGTTTTTTTTCTTTGCCATTAAATTGCTCCTTTTTTCTCAGTTGGTTCTAAAGCGTCGTAATTCCAGAGTTTTTTACCTGCAACTACTTTTGTCATCTTTGAAATATCAAAATTTTCGCCAATTTCAGCGACTTTAAGTTTTCTTTTAATCCAATCTATATCACTTTTTGTCATAGGTGACTCAATCGCATCACTTCCAAATGATCCAATTTTTCCACCCACATAAATAGTTCCATCGTACATAGAGTCCCCAAGGTTTATACCAACATTACCTAAAATTATTATTCTACCTCTTTGCATCATAAATCCAGTGAATGCTCCAGCGTCACCACCAACGATAATTGTTCCACCTTTTTGATCAATTCCTGTTCTAGCACCAACGCTACCTTTGCATATTAAATCTCCACCTCTAACTGCTGCACCAAAACATGATCCTGCATTTTTTTCTATTACTACTTTTCCTGCCATCATGTTTTCTGCACACGACCATCCAACTCTACCATTAATTCTTACTGTTGGACCATCAATAGAACCAACGCCAAAATAACCCAAACTTCCTTCAAATATTAAATTCAATTTATTCAACACTCCAACACCTAAACTATGTTTTCCTTGTGGGTTCTTTATAACTATTGTTCCATAACCTTGACTCATAAGCTCATCAATTTTTTTGTTTGCCTCTTTGCAATCTAGATCATTTACATCAAGATCAATTCTTTTATTAAAATCTACATCATAAGTTCCCCAATAATAAAAGTTCTCTGCTTCATCTGGATTGAAAAATTTTTGTTGTGTTTTTCCTGTTAAGACTTCACTGTGAAGTCCCATTGATTGGGCTTTAGTTTTATTCTCGTTAGTTTTTATATTTGCCATACTTTTACCTCTCCATCAAAAGGATCGTAAGTGTCAATTTCGTGGGGCAATATAGATCTTATTGCTATTTCCTCAGATCCCATTGCAACCAAATCATCGGACTCGTATAGAACTAATGGTTTAGCTGCCATCGTATCTTTTGCCATTCCTAAAGAATCTTTTGTTGCTACAAAATAAGTAAATACACCATCTAATCCTGATAAACTGTCTTTCATACCTTCTTCTAATGTTGCTCCATTTCTCATTTTCTCTGCTAAATAAACAGCTATCAGCTCAGAATCACACTCAGACATAAATCTCATGCCTTTATTCTCTAACACTCTTCTATTATTCCAGTAATTTGTTAATTGACCATTATGCACAACTGAAACATCGCTAAAAGGATATCCCCAAAAAGGGTGAGCAGATTTGATATCTACACCTGACTCAGTTGCCATTCTAGCATGACCTATAGCGTGAGTTCCTCTCACTTTGCCAAGATCATATCTGTCTAAAACCTCCTGAGCGTCTCCTAAATCTTTTATTAGTTCAAGAGATTTTCCAATGGATAATATTTCAACACTTTCGATACTCTCAATTTTCTTTGAAAAATCCATTAAATCCTCGTCGTATTGCATTTCGTATCTATAAGAGTAGGGGGTTAATTTTTTTTCTTTTAATACTTTTGCACCAAGACTTTTTAACATCTGATCAACAAGCTCTTTTCTTTTGTCATAAACACTCTCGTCTTCATTTATAGAAGAACTACCTTCACCGACATTTTCTCCAACTTTAAATCTCATTATAAAGTTTTGACCATCGTTATCTGCATAAAGAGCATAACCTGTTGAGTCAGGTCCTCTATGCTTTAAGGCCTGAAGCATTGCTTGTAATTCATTTCCTACGTTAGAGGATTTTCCCCTATGGATAAGACCAGCTATTCCGCACATATTTCTCCTTAACTAAATTTGTCTATGGTAGGCAATCCAAATAAGTATCTAGATCCCATTGAGTTGTTGCACCTAAAAATCTTTCCCACTCATCGTTTTTATACCAATGAAATATTTTATACATCTCATCTGGCATTGCGGATTGAATAACTTTGTCATCTGCTAAACGATCTAAAGCCTCACCAAGACTTAAAGGTAATTTTTTTACATTTTTTCCAGCCTTTTGAGCTTCATAAATATTTCTAGACTCGGGTTTTCCTGGATCTATTTTATTAGATATTCCATCATCGAAAGCTTTTAATAAACCTGCACCCATTAAGTATGGGTTATGCATTGAGTCTACAGATCTATATTCAAACCTACCTGGGGCTGAAACTCTTAATCCACAGGTTCTATTTTGATAACCCCAATCAGCATAAACTGGTGCCCAAAAACCTTGATCCCATAATCTTCTATATGAGTTAACCGTTGATGATCCAATTGCAGTTAATGCACCTAGATGTTTCATTACTCCACCAATAGATTTTAAACCAACTTTACCTGGTAACTGAACATCTTTTGTATCAGGCATAAAAGTGTTAGTTCCACCTTCTACATAAGTAAATACTTCATCCATGCCTGGTAAAGATTTGTGACCCAATTTATTTACCTTATCTTTTCCACCTGTCCATAAAGACATATTGGTATGACAACCACTAGCTGATACTCCCATAAAAGGTTTTGTCATAAAACATGCAATTAAATTAAATTCTCTTGCAACTTGAGCGCAAATTTGTCTGTAAGTAGATAATCTATCTGCATTTCTTAAAACATCATCATACATCCAGTTTAACTCTAGTTGTCCAGGGGCATCTTCATGGTCACCTTGAATCATGTCAAATCCCATAGCTCTTGCATATTCCATTACTCTCATAAATACAGGTCTTAAAGACTCGAATTGATCTATGTGATAACAATATGGTTTAGAAAAACCCTTACCAGTTGGAGTTCCATCATCGTTTCTAGTCAACCACATCATTTCTGGTTCAGTTCCAACTCTTAGTTGGTAACCATGTTTTTTCTTAAATTCTTTTGCAATAATTCTTAAATTACCTCTGCAATCTGATGTTAAGTGACCACCTGGATTTTCTCTTTCTTCTCTATTTCTAAAACAAGTTACAAAAACTCTCGCAACTTTTTTATCCCAAGGTAGTTGGCAAAAAGTTTCAGGATCTGGTATTCCAACCAATTCTTTAGCCTCCGGACCATATCCTATATAATTATTATGACGATCTAAGAATAAATTAGCAGTTGCTCCATAAACTAATTGAAAACCTTTTTCGCATGTTCTTTCCCAATGATCTGCAGGAATTCCTTTACCAACAACTCTTCCTGTTACTGAAATGAATTGAAAAAAAATATAATCAATTTTTAGTTCATTTATTTTAGCTCTAACTTGTTTAACTAGTTTGGCTCTACCCGGTTGATTAACATGTTTCTCTAGATCAGTCATATTCCCCCTTAAGAATTTTTAGACCAAAAAGTTAACTGAAAAAAAAACATCTGTCTACTTAGATAAATTAGCTCCAAGGAAATGGACTATTAGATGTTGGGTGTAATTCACCTTTCTCGTAACGGTTGAATCTAAAAGGTTTTAATAAATCACTTTCGGTTCCAAGAATTTCTTTTGCGACAAGCTCCCCAACTCCAATCATTTTATAACCATGGTTAGAGTCTGCTATCATGTAAACGTTTTCTAAAAATCTATCAAAAATTGGAAAAGAGTCTGGCGTCATACATCCAAGTCCCCCGGAAGGTCCTTTTCTATATAAATCTGATTTTCCTTCAAATCTTTTTTGACAATGAGCTAACGCTGAACACCACATATCATTAAAAGCTTCTGTTGTCTGATATTCAGGGGACTCTATTCCATATGGATCAACGTTTACTTGATCAAAATGTTTATCAACTATGTAAGGTGAAGTTCCACCTTGGACGCCGAGTCCTTCAATATCTGGTTTATAATATATTCCCCAAATTTTATCCGTTAATAATTTTTTAGTTTTATCTGAGTATAATGGTGCCGTTGAGTCCACATGAATTACAGGTGGCTGTTCACCGTTATCCATTTTTAAAAAATCTGGTTCTACACCAAGTACACCTTCTTGAAGCATCCAATATTTCCACATATCAGTTTCATGCATCTTGCCGTCTTTATCTTTTATATTTGCAGTTTTAGGAAGCTCTAACATATTCCAAAAATCTCTAGCCCAAGGTCCAGCACCAACAACAACTTGTTCGCACTCTATTGTACCTTTGTCTGTTTCAACTCCTGTAACAGCTTTACTGTTGCTTCCTCTTTTAAAACCTGTAACTTTTACACCTTTAAATACTTCGACACCATTTGAGGTAGACTTATCTTCAAGTGCTCTAATAGAATCTTTGTTAAATGCGTATCCACCTTTTTTTTCATGAAGAACAGAAGTTATACCTTGTGCTTGCCAGTCTCCAAACATACCTTTCATATATTTCATGCAATCTTTTTCACCTTCTATAAATTCAGACTCGTAACCAATTGCTTTTTGTTGTTCATAAATAGTTGCAACATCTGCATGCATTACTTCAGGTGAAATCTGTAAATAACCAACTGCATTATATTTAAATGCTTTAGGATCACTTTCCCAAACTGAAACAGAATGAGCCATTAATTCTCTCATTGCAGGCTGAAAATAATTATTTCTTACCACACCACAGGCAATTCCACTTGCTCCTGCTGCGGTATCTTTTTTTTCTAATACAACAATATCACCTGGATTTTTATAAGTTTCGGAAAGTTTCCAAGCAGTACTAAGACCGTGAATTCCTCCTCCAACGATTACTACTTTGGCTTTTGTCGGTAATGACATATTGAAACATTATTTTTTGAAAAGGGTTAAATATATAATTTTTTTTATATATAAAATTTAGAAATAAAAACTTACAGAACTTAGAATTTGTTGATTATTAAAAGCTTAAATTTTTAAGAGTAGACAAATAGTCGTTAAATTCCTCAATAAACGATACACTTGGTTTTATATGTTTTTTTCTTTGATCTTCAGCAGTTTTTTCTAAATAAAAAAAACCTTTTTCACATGCTTCATTAATTATTAATGCAGATTTTGGTCTAGAGGTTTTAAATAATTTAGTTTTAAGCTCCTCAACTGACAAATTTTGTTTTTGCTTAAATGCTGACATAACTAGAAGCATCATATGATAATGAGAAGGCGATTTTCTAAAAAAATAGTTACTTGATGTATGCGAAAGCTTCATTTGATCTTCCCAAAACTCTAACAAATCCTTAGTTGATTTAGCCATTAAGATCTTACTTTAGTTTTCTTTGGATCATAATGAGGAAATCCAACAATTTTTGCAGGAATTCTCTTTTGATGTCCATCTATCTTTCCAATTTCAACATCATTACCTATTTCTGAGTGACCTACATCTATTCTACATAATGCAATATTTTTATTTAAAGTCGGAGAAATGCATCCACTGGTTATAATGCCAACTTGAGATCTTCCAATATGAACGCAATCCCCATGATTTGCTATCTCTTTACCAATGAGCTCTAGTCCTACAAGTTTTTTTTGAGGATTTTCTTTTCTTTTAATTAAATTTTCTCTTCCAATAAAATCTTCTGTTTTGGATTTTAATGGAACAGAAAATCCAATGCCAGCTTCAAACGGATCTTGTTGTCCATCAAATTCATTACCAAATAAAATTAAACCAGCTTCAATTCTTAAAAGATCCAAAGCCGCAAAACCAGCTGGTATCAGACCTTCATGTTTTCCTGCTTCCATTACTTTATCCCAAACTGTAGGAGCATCACTTGGATGACACCAAATTTCAAAACCAAGTTCACCAGTATAACCTGTTCTTGAAACAATTAATGGTATTCCGTTTAATTCTTCCAATCGACAAATTGTAAATCTAAACCATTCCAATTCAGATATGGAAGGTTGGGTAGGTGGGGTAAAAATTATTTTTTCTAGAATTTTTCTACTTTTGGGACCTTGTAAAGATAAATTATTTATTTGATCAGTAGAATTTTTGATATGAACTTTGTAATTTTTTTTCTTCGCTTGTTCTTTAAGCCACTCACCTCCATATTCATCACCACAAACCCATCTAAAACCATGATCACTAAGTTTTAATAATGTTCCATCATCAAACATGGTTCCATTTTCATAACACATTGCTGAGTAAACAATTTGACCAACTGAAAGTTTTTTTACATTTCGTGTTAATGTATAGTTCATTAATTCTTCAGAGTCTGGTCCAAGAATTTCAAACTTTCTCAACGAAGATAAGTCAATTAGTACTGCATCTTCTCTGCATGCATTGTATTCATTAATTACCCCATGTTTTGTATAATCATTTGGTAACCAAAAACCTCTAGCATCGACAAAGTTTCTAGTTAATTTTGATGTTCTCTCATAGAAACCAGTATTTCTTGTAAGTTTATTTTCTGCATCTGTTTTCATTCTAAAACCATATGATTTTGTAAACTCTTTGCTTTTTTCGTAAGTTCTAACAAAAATATCGGTAGGGTTCCATCCATTACAGCTATCAATATCGCTAGGGCATGCAGTTGTTCCACATGTTAAATCTTTTAACGCTTTGAAAATGACGTAATCTCCAGGCCTTGCATAAGATTCATCAGATGTAACAGAATTTTGACCTCCAGAAGATGTATTAAAAAAAAGATTGATCGCATGCCAACCTTTTTTTTCTTCGACGCCGTACATTTTCATTGAATCATTTAAATTGTCAGAGCAATTTGCATGACCAAAATATCCAGAATCTTCGTAGTACTTTGAGGTACAAGCTAAATTAAATGTATCATGTATACCTACAGTATCTCTAATAACTTCTACCAGTGGCTCATGATCAGTATCATAAAATTTTGAAAATAAACCAGGACCTGGAAAAGTATTTCCCATAAAAGTTCTAGTCGTTTGCCAATCAAGACCTCTCTCTATACCTTTTTCTAATTTTGCCGTGTCGTACGCAACGAAATCTGAACATTGTCTTCCTGTTGGTGTAATTATTTGAATATAGTCCCCAGCCTTAACTTGATATCCTGTTGCAGTTTTTCTATCTATATTAACTTCATAGTCAGGATCGTAAATTGGATCAGGGATTATTGAAAATTCTTTTTCAGAATTTTTAATTTTTGCTCTTTTAACTAATACGGTCAAATCTGAAGGTGGATTTTGATCATGAATAAGCATATCGTTCCCAGGAGCAGCAAAGATACAATAACAATTATCTTTTGCATTTAGAGTTATTTTTTCCCCAGCAATAGTATTTTTATCAAAGAGAATTGATGAGGTAGCTTTTTCAATTTGCAAATTTCTTTTTTTTAATTGTAGTAATGCTTGCAAAGAACTTTCCTCTTTTTTCAAAAGTATTTTTTTTATTGCAGATGAATTTTTATTTTCTTTTAAATTTAAAATTCCTAATTCTGGTCGTCCGTTTTTGTCAAAAATATTTATTTCGCAAATTTGATTTCCCTCATTATTTAATATTTCAATTTCATCATCAGGAAATATTTGTATACCTGTAATTCCACCTGCATTGACAACATATCTTTCAACCCCAGGTGGTAATACGTTTAAACCAGGTTCTTTAATACTTAAACTTGTTTGCATTTTTTAAAAATATTTAAAAATTATACAAAAGTATAAACAAATTTATATATAAATTTTATATATACATTTGTATCTATTTTGCTGGTTGACTGTAACTTTAATAGAGGGGATACTTTATTCACTTAATATTAAGGAAAGGGAAATAATGAAAAAAATAATATCTCTATTATCAGCTATGGTGATATCTCTAGTAAGTTTTGCAGGGATTTCAAACGCAGCAGATAGTAAAAAACCAATTGTTATCCCAACTCATAACTGGTCAAGCCAAATTGTAATGGCTTACGTAATTGGCGGTATTTTTGAAAGTATGGGGAACAATGTAAAATATGTAAATGCTGACTCGCAAGCAGTTTATGAGTCGATTAGAATTGGTGATGTAACTATATCTCATGAAGTATGGGAATCTGCATTCGGAAAATCATTCACAACTGCTTTAGATAAAGGTGGTTTATTAGATATGGGTGATCACGAAGCTAGAACTCTTGAGGATATGGGATATCCAAACTGGGTTGTAGAAAAAGGCTTATGCCCAGGTCTACCAGACTGGACTGCATTAAAAAATCCTGATTGTGCGAAAAATTTCACAACACCTGATTCACCAGATGGAAAAGGTAGAATGTTAGAAGGACCACAAACATGGCATGGAGATTTAATACCTCAAAGAGTTGATGCTCTTGGATTAGGCGATCTTTGGTGGGTTAAATTTGCAGGAAGTGCAGATGCACTTTGGGCAGAGTTAGCTGCAGCTAAAAAAGAAGGAAGAGGAACTATCATATTTAACTGGACACCAAACTTTACAGATGGTGCTGGTTTTACATTTATCGACTTCCCTCCATACACAGCTGGTTGTAGACCAGAAGATGGTGGAGATGGAAAATGTGGTTCTCCGGATGGTTATTTGAAAAAAGCAGCACATGAAGATTTTCCAAAAACTCATCCAGCAGCTGCAAAAACGTTTAAAAAAATGTCATTCTCTACAAGTCAAATTGGAGCAATGGCAGCTTTAGTTGATGTCGACAAAATGACTCACGAAGATGCAGCAAAAAAATGGTTAGCTGACAATAAGAGTGTGTGGGAAGAATTCACACACGATCATTAAGGTTAATTTAATAAATTAAAGATCTCTCCCAATTTTATTGGGGGAGATTTTTTTTATCACCTCAAATAATTAATGGTAAAAGTATTTTATTTAATATTATTAAACTTTTTTATTTTCAATTTTGCCTATGCAAAAGATATAAGTATTAGTGAAAATTTAAATTTAGAGTTTACATGTGAGTTAGAAAAAAAAATTGTTAAGAATTCAGAGTATAATTATAAAACTTTTCTAGCAGACGATCTAAATGATAAAAATTTAGATTCATTTCAAATTTATTCAAATAAACCGAGCACATTGATGGTAAATGGATTATCAAAATTTTTCTCTCAAAATTCAAATTTTGATGTCAAAATAGTAAATAAAGACGTAGTTTTGTTTAAAGCCTTTAACAATGACAAAACGTATTCAGAATCTGCGATAATTACAAGAAAATCAGGCGAATTAATTCACGAAATTACTAAAAATATAAATACAGAAAATTCAGAAAAAGATATTTCAATTTATATCTGCAAGAATAAATCAAAAAATGTCTAATTTTTTTTTAAGAAATTTTGTGTAATATATTTCCATGAAAAAGCTTATATTTTTTATACTTTTTTCGTCATTAATCACTTCTTTAGCATTAGCAAGAAGCACAGGATGTAAAGAGGGAAATTGTGACAATGGTTATGGTAAGTGGGTTTATACAGATAAAACAACTTATGAAGGTGAATGGGTAGCTACGAAAAAACATGGCCAAGGAACTGAAACATGGCCGAATGGATATATTTACAAAGGTGAATTTAAAGAAAGTCAGTGGAACGGTATAGGAATTTTATTTTTTCCTGATGGCTCAACATATGAAGGTGAATGGGCCGATGGTTTTATGAACGGCGAAGGTACTTTTACTTGGTCAGACGGTAATCAAAAAAAAGGTATTTGGAAAAATGGAAGTTTCCAAGAATAGTTTTAAAACATTGTCAGAACCAGTTAAGCAATTTGGTGGGTTAGTTGGTATAATTATTCTTATCTTTTTAACTTTTTTTGTTTTAAATAATATTTTTGGTGAAGGTGACGAACTAGTTGCTAAAATGAAAATAGAAGAAGAAAGAATAGCTGAAGAAAGAAAACTTAATAAGCTAATTTCTAGTCTACCTTCAGGAGTGTTGGTTTCGTTTGATGGCACTGATAATTTTAAATTATCTGACGAATTATATGAGGCTGTTTGTAAGGCAACTAAACTTATACCTCAACGCGCAATTATGGGTGCGAATTTTCTTAACTTTAGAGCACATGAAATTTATACAATTAATGGAAATAAAATTGATGAAACATTTGTCAAATGGGATGATGAAAAAAATAAATGTTTTGCAGGTTTCGTTGTAAGTGGAAATAATGTTGGTGTAGATGAAACTGTAAAAGTAAGTGGAGAAGCTTTAAGTTTTTTAAGCACAGGGATTGATACAAGAGTTTATTTTATTAAAAATTTTTAGGGAGGAAAAGTAACAAATTATAGAGATTTTATTTTATCTGAATTTCGTATAACCTTAATATTATTTATGTCTGAACCAGTAATTAAATGCCAATCTGTTTATAAAATTTTTGGGGCAAACGCTGAGAGAATGCTTAAAGAAGCAAATGGTAATGTTGATGCTAAAACATTTCAAGATAATGGATGTATTGTAGGAGTAAATAATGCTTCTTTTGAGGTATCAAAAGGTGAAATGCTCGTTGTAATGGGCTTATCAGGATCAGGTAAATCAACATTATTAAGATGTATTTCTAGATTAACAGACGCAACTGGTGGAAAAATTTTTATTGAGGGTCAAGACTTGCTTAATTTAAATAACAAGGAACTTATTGATTTAAGAAGAAATAAAATGGGAATGGTTTTTCAAAGTTTTGCGCTACTTCCTCATAAAACAGTCTTAGAAAATATTGCTTTTCCTCTTCAAATTAAGGGTATTAAAACTGAAGATAGTATTAATAAAGCAATGGATATGGTTAAACTTGTTGGTCTTGATGGAAGAGAAAATTATTTTCCAAGAGAGTTATCTGGAGGACAGCAACAAAGGGTCGGAATTGCAAGATCCTTGGCGGTTGAGCCAGATATATGGTTCTTAGACGAACCTTTTTCTGCACTAGATCCTTTGATAAGGAAAGAAATGCAAGATGAGTTTTTAAGACTTCAAGAAAAATTACAAAAAACAATTATGTTTATTACTCATGATTTTGATGAAGCTTTAAAACTTGCTGACCGTATCGCAATTATGAAAGATGGAATAATTGAGCAGTTAGATACACCAGCTAATATTGTTTTAAACCCAGCAACAGAATATGTAAGAAAATTTACAGAGGAAGTTCCGAGAGAAAAAGTTCTATTAATTAAAGATGTAATGGATGAAACAAATTCTTATGATATAGGCGATTTAAAAGTTTCAAAAGATGAGATAATAGAAAACGTTGCTGAAAAAATTTTAACTCAAGAAAAAACAGTAGCTGTTATAGATAGCAAAAATAATGTTGTAGGCTCAATTAATCCTGCAAAAATTATTAACACAGTTTTTGGGGGAAGAAAAAATAATAATTAAATCATGGAAGTTCTAAAAAAATACCCAAAATTATTTCAATGGTTATTTTTATTGATTGTGTTTTTTGCACTATGCTTTGCAATCGATGTACCTGAAACATATAAATTTATAAGAGGACAGGCAGAATTTGTAAAAGACCCTAATCAGAGTGCCTTCGTATTTCTAGGTAAAGAAGTTAGGTATTATGCTTTTGATGTTTTTTGGAGGTTGCCACCACTGCTTGGATGGTTACCGATTTGGATAAATGATTCATTATTTTTCTTAATGAATGATTGGATGCCAATGGAATTTTGGAATGAAGATACGCAAGAATATAAAACTCGACCTCTAGTTTTACAAATAACTAGAAACTTAACTGCATTCATGACTTTTCTAATAGAACTGATTAGAGAGATTTTATTAGGTGGTCTTGAAACAATTGTTGCTTTTACTAGTTGGGATTGGATTGATGCTAACCCTTGGGCAGAACTACCAGGCTTACCTTGGACTATTGTAGCAGCTGGATCAGCAATACTTGCTTACAAATTAGGAGGTAAAGGATTAGCGATATATGCACTTTTATCAATGACTTACATTTCAATATTTGGGCAATGGAAACCATCTATGCAAACACTTTCTTTTATATTAGTAGCAGCACCTCTCTCTTTTATTTTTGGTTTAGGTTTAGGTGTTGCGGCATTTAAAAGCAAAAGAGTAGAAAAAGGACTATATCCAATACTTTTAGTTATGCAGACAATGCCTCAGTATGCGGTATTAGTTCCTGCGCTAGTTCTTTTTGGGGTTGGAGACCATGCTGCAGTAATTATAACAATGATCGTTGCTGTGCCACCAATGATACTTTTAACTTTATTAGGTTTAAGAGCTGTGCCACCTGAAGTAATTGAAGCTGGTAGAATGAGTGGATGTAATAACTGGCAACTAATGTCTAAAGTATTAATTCCAACAGCAAGAAGAGACATTTTAATAGGAGTTAACCAAGTTATAATGGTTTGTTTTTCTATGGCAGTTATCTCTGCATTTATAGGAGCAAAAGGTTTAGGTTTTAATTTATTATTAGCACTAAATCAGTTGAATATTGGATTAGCATTAGAAGCAGGTCTATGCATTAGCTTGATTGCAATTCTATTAGATAAGATGTCTTTAGCTTGGGCAAACAAACAAGTTGATTATTTTGGTAATTTAAATTTTTTTCAACGAAATAAAAATTCATTATTCTTTGGAGTTATAGTTATAGTTGGTATTCTGTTTGCTTACTTTGGATCAATTTATTTTAAAGATGGATATAATTATTTATTCGAAGTTCCACATAACAAAGGAATATCAACAGCAGACTTTTGGAATAAAGGTGTTGACTGGATATTTGATACTTTTTTTGTATATATAAAAGCATTTAATACTTGGCTAATTGTTGATGTGCTCCAACCGATGAGAGCCTTATATTTGAGAATGCCAGCTATAGCTACATTAGTATTAGTTGTTGGAGCTGGATATTTAATTGGTGGAGTTAGATCTGCTTTAGTTGTTTGTGGTTTGACTTTATTTATAGCATTGAGCCCATGGTGGGATAGAGCTCTAGTTACTACATACATGGCAACCTTTGGTGTTATAGTATCATGTATAATTGGATTTACTGTTGGAACATTATGTTTTCAAAATAAACACTCAACAAGCTTTATGTTAAATGTTTGTGATATATTTCAAACTTTTCCATCTTTTGTATATTTAATTCCTGTGATGATGCTTTTTGGAATTACAGATACTTCAGTTTTAATTGCAGTAATAGTTTATGCTACGATACCAGCAACAAGATATACAATTGAGGGTCTCAGAAGTGTTCCAGCTGGACTACATGATGCTGCAACGATGTCAGGTGTCACAAAGTTTCAAAGACTATTTAAAATAGAATTTCCATTAGCATTTCCACATATGATGTTGGGTCTAAATCAAACAATAGTTTTTGCTTTATTTATGGTGATTATTGGTGCCTTTATTGGAACTGAAGATTTAGGTCAGTACATTCTAAAAGCTTTATCAGATAAAAAAGGTGCAGGCATTGGGTTAACACTTGGAATTTGTGTTGCATTTATTGGACTAATTTTTGATAATTTAATTAGAACTTGGGTAGGACAAAGAAAAAAACATTTAGGTATAGACTAAATTTGTGAAAAAATTTCTTGTTGCTATCGACCAAGGTACAACATCGACTAGAGCAATTCTCTTTGATTTAGATGGCAATATAAAATTTACATCTCAGTTTGAATTTAATCAATACTTTCCAAAAAAAGGATGGGTAGAGCATAATCCAAATGAAATTTGGTTAACAACTCTTAAAGCTTTAAAAAGAGTAATTAAAAAAGCATCCCTACTAAAAGGAAAAATATTAAGTATTGGAATTACCAACCAGAGAGAGACAACTATTCTATGGAACAAGAAAACGGGTGAACCAGTATACAATGCAATTGTTTGGCAAGATAGAAGAACTCATGAGTACTGTGAAAAGCTTAAGCAAAAAAAATATGAAAATATTTTTAGAAGAAAAACTGGTTTATTTATCGATCCATATTTTTCAGCTACTAAAATTAAATGGATCTTAGAAAACGTAAAAATTTCGAAGAAACTTCAAAAATCTAATAATTTATTATTTGGCACTGTTGATACTTTCTTAATTTGGAAACTAACTAACGGACAACATCATTTAACAGAGGCAACAAATGCAAGTAGAACAATGTTATTTAATATAAATAATAACACTTGGGACAAAGAAATTTTAAAAAAGCTCAATATCTCAAAAAATATTCTACCTGATGTAAAAAATTCAGCGGATAATTTTGGATCAACAAATAAAAAAATAGTTGGATATGAAATTCCTATATCTGCAGTTTTGGGTGATCAACAAGCTGCAGCTGTAGGGCAGTCTTGCTTCGAAAAAGGCTCAATTAAAAGTACTTATGGCACAGGTGCTTTTGTAATAATGAATACTGGATCAAAAAAAATTTTTTCAAAAAATAAATTATTAACTACAATTTGTTACAGATTAAACGGAAAAAATACTTTTGCTCTCGAAGGTTCAATTTTTACCGCTGGAGCAGGTGTTCAATGGCTACGAGATAAGTTAAAATTAATTAATAATGCTTATGACACTGAACAAATTGCTAAATCAAAAAAAAATAATGAAGGTGTCTATGTTGTACCAGCTTTAAGTGGGCTCGGAGCTCCATACTGGAGACCTGATGCGAGAGGACTTATAACTGGATTAACTAGAGATAGTGATTGGAAAATCATTGTAAGAGCAGTCATAGAATCTGTGGCATACCAAACTCATGATCTATTTAGTGCTATGAGAAAAGATGGATTAAAACCTAATATAGTGAAAATTGATGGAGGCATGGTGGAAAATAACTGGTTTTCACAGTTTTTGGCAAATATTATTGATATTAAAACAGAAAGACCCAAAGTTTTGGAAACCACAGCACTTGGAGTGGCTTTATTTGCTGGATACCAAATAGGAATATTTAAATCATTAGATCAAATAAAGAGAAAATGGAAAAAAGATAAAACCTTTAAACCTAAACTAAGTTCGACAATGAGAAAAAAACTATTGAATGGGTGGAAGCTGTCAGTCGAGAAAACTTTATTGTAAATTCTATTATTTTAAAAAAGTATCCATAGAATCATCCATCGCAGATGACCAAGGCGTGTGATGAACAGGAGCTATGGATCCAGTCACAGGTGATGAAAAAGATTTATTTCTATAAGTTGAAATATCATCCATTTTATGATGTTCCCAATCTTTGAAATGTTTTCTTATCAATTCAAAATCAATTTTTGGGTAATCTGACATATCATGAAGCTCTTTAGTATACTCAGTTTGAAAATCGATCATTTGATTTGGATTTTCTAATTTTTCTTCCATAGAAACCCATTTAGAAATATCTTTTTCTATTTCACTATCATTTGGAATTTTAATTTTATTCATTATCACATCCCTTGCAAACCATGCTTGGCAATCAAACATATTAAAAGTATGAAATTGATCCTGCATGCCCAGGTACATAAGTTTGTGATTATCTTGCCAAACTACTCCTTTGTATAATTTTGGCGGATATAATCTGTTGTGAGTCTTGAGACTTAGTTTTTCGTTCAAAAATGGAAAATGATGCAGGTAGCCAGTGCATAATATAATTACATCTGCTTCTTGTTCTGTACCATCTTTAAAAATTGCTTTGTTACCGTCTAATCTATCTAGATAGTAAACTTCTTTCATACCAGAAGGCCATTTAAAACCCATTGGATTATGTCTATAACCTATGGTTACACTTTTAGCTCCATATTTATTACATTGTAGAGCAACATCTTCAGCTGAATAACTGCTTCCGAGAACTATCACATTTTTATCTCTAAATTCTTCTGCATCTCTGAAATCATGAGAATGCATTATTCTTCCTGGAAAAGAACTCATACCCATGTATTCAGGAATAAATGGAACTGAAAAATGTCCAGTTGAAACAACTACATAATCAAACTTGTCAGACAAAATTTTATTGTTAGTTTTATCTTGATAGCTGATTTCAAATTTATCTGAATTATAATTTACACTCTTTACACTTGTGCTAAATTTAATTTTGCTTTTAATGTTTCCTTTACTTACTCTTCCAATTATATAATTATATAATACTTCTCTAGGTGGAAAAGATGGAATAGGTTTTCCAAAATGCTCGTCAAAAGAATAATCTGCAAATTCCAAACATTCTTTTGGTCCATTTGACCATAAATATCTATACATACTGTTGGGAACAGGATCACCATATTGATCTGAACCAGTTCTCCAACTGTAGTTCCATAGTCCCCCCCAATCATCTTGTTTTTCAAAACATACGATTTCTGGAACCTTTTCTCCTTTTTGCTCAGCATGTTCGAAGGCTCTTAACATTGATAAACCACAAGGCCCTGCACCAATTATTGCAATTTTATTCATATAAACTGTATAATTTTAAAAGTTTATCTTATTAAACAAATCAAAAAAAATAAAACTATTTTTTCTTTAAATTTACTTGTTATTAATAAATAGTTTATTTTTAGTGAATTTATTTATGAAAAAAATTCTAATTATTGGAGGTGGAGCTATGGGGTCGGCGTTCTCTGTTCCATGTATAGATAATAATAATAAAGTATTTATTACAGAACCATACAGCCAAAGATTTATTAAAAATTTATCATCAAAAAATAAATTTCATTCAGGTTTAAAAATTAATCTTTCAAAAAAACTAATATTTAAAAAATATGCTAAAGAATTATTTCTTGAAAAATATGATCTTATCGTTGTTGCATTAAGTTTATCAGGTATCAATTTTGTTGGTAAAGAATTAAAAAAGTATAAAGTAAAATCTCCAGTTTTAGTTCTTACAAAAGGTCTCAAATATGAAAAGAAAAATAAAAAAATTACAACTATTTCTCAAACTCTTTTAAAAAATATTCCTAAATTAAATGTATCAGTTTTGAAGGGACCTTGTTTAGCTAAAGAATTGGTAAGAAAAAGTCAAACGAGTGTAATTATAGCTAACAAAAACATTAAAATTGCAAAATTGTTAGGTAAAATGATTTCAACTAAATATTATTTAATAGAATACTCTAAAGATGTAATTGGTGTTGAAATATGTTCAGCAATAAAAAATATTTATTCTATGATAATTGGCTCTGGTTTAAGCTTGAATAAATCTTCAAGTCTATTTCAAAAATCACTAACAGAAATGAAATACATAACTAGAGAGTTAAAAGGAAAAGAAGAAACAGTTTTAAGTTTAGCAGGAGTTGGAGACCTGTATGTAAGCGCTGCAGGTGGAAGAAATAGCAAAATGGGAAACTATTTAGGACAAGGTTTTACTTTCAAAAGTGCTAAAAAAAAATTTATGGTAAATGATACAGTAGAAGGAGAACAACTTGTGAGAGAAATCGCGCCATTTATTTTAAAAAAATTTAATTCAAAAAAAATTCCTTTGATGTTCAAAATGATTAGAGCAATTCTAAAAAATAAAAAATTTTTGATTTAAAAAATATTAAATTTATTGACTTTTTGATCAGGGGAGACTTTTTTAACTTATTGTCATTCATTTCTCTCGCTGATACATTTAATTTATTAATCAACGAAAAGAGGGGAATCAATGATTAAAAAAACAATAATAACTGTTTGTACGCTTATATTTTTAATTTCAAATATCAGTTACGCAGACATCACTTTTTGGACTACAGAAGTTCAGCCAGCTAGAATGGCTAAACAAGAGGCAATGGCTGAAGATTTTGAAGCTAAAACTGGCATCAAAGTTGAAGTTATTCCTGTAGAAGAAAAAGATTTAGGAACAAGAGCAACTGCAGCAGCTGCAGCGGGCGATCTACCTGATGTAATCTATCATACATTACAGTATGTACTACCTTGGGCAGAAGCTGGAATACTAGACGTAGATGCTAATAATGCAGTTGTTAAAGAGCTTGGCAAAAAAACTTTTGCGCCAGGTGCTTTAAATATGGCTAAAAAAGGATCAAAAATAGCCGCTGTACCAGTTGATGGTTGGACGCAAATGGTCGTTTATAGAAAAGACTTATTTGAAAAAGCAGGTCTTGCACCACCAACAAGCTATGAAAATATTACTAAAGCAGTTGAAGCACTTTCTGGTGATGGAATGTTTGGATTTGTTGCTGCAACAAAAACTGACGAAAACTTTATGAGTCAGGTTTTAGAACATGTTCTTTTAGCAAATGGAGTAAATGTTGTTAAAAAAGGTGCAATAAGAAAACAAGGCAAAAAGTTAAAAGCTTCTTTAGAGTTTTATAAAGTTATTGCAAATGCAAGTCCTCCAGGAGAATTATACTGGAAGCAATCAAGAGAATTGTATTTTGCTGGAAAAACTCCAATGATAATTTGGTCTCCATTTATTATGGATGAATTAGCTGGTTTAAGAGACTCAGCGCCGCCAACAATAAATAGTGATCCAACATCTGGGGAGTTAGCTTCAAAAACTGGTTTTATTACAAACTTAAGTGGTCCTAATAATAAAAAAGGGGCCGCATGGGCTGATGTAAGATATTTTGGAATAACTGCAGATGCTGATACAGAAGAAGCAAGTGCATTTATCAAATATTCAATGGATGAAGGTTATACAAAGACGCTTTCAATTGCACCAGAAGGTAAATTTCCTGTGAGAAGAGGAAACTCAAGCGATCCTGAGGCATTTACAAAAGCATGGAGTAAACTACCTGTTGGAGTTGATAGAAAAGCTCCTTTATCAGACTTATATTCAGAGGATGTTATAAATAATATCGTTGCTGGATTGGATAAGGCTCAAAGATGGGGTGTAAAAGAAGGTGAACTTTCTAGAGCTTCTAAAATTATTAATAACAAGTTTATTAATAGAATAACTAGACTTTATGTTGATGGACAGATTGATATTGATCAAGCAGTAGATATGATCAATCAAAAACTCTCTCAATTTTAATCTAGTAATTTAAATTTAAATAAAAGCGGATAATATGTATTATCCGCTTTTTTTATGAGTGATACACTTTCAAAAATAGAAAAAAGAACTGCATATATATTAATATTACCTGCAGTTTTCCTTGTTTTTTCAATCATCTTATTTCCAATATTTGCAAATGTATGGATAAGTTTTAAAGAGGTTGGTCTAAAAGATATCAGGATCCCTGAACCTAGAGCAAAAAAAATTGTAAAATCCATTAAAGATAATCCAGATCAATTAAAGGTTATTTATAAACTTAGAAATAGTTCATTAATTTTAGAAATAAGGGATGTTAAATTTCAAGATAAATTACCTAAGAATATCAAGCCTATTAATTTAGATGAAAGATGCAGGGTCAAATCAAATAAAATTTATTGTGAATTTGGAAATTGGGATGCAAAATACAGGGAAAATTTTCAAATATTATTAAAGAGTTCTGATGGCAAACAATTAAATAAAAAAGAATTAAAAACTATTAAACCAAAATTAACAGGTAAATCAGATAATATTCTATTAAATACTAATTTTACATTAAAGAATTTTAAAAAGGTATTTTTTCAAAATGATTTTTTTGATTTATTATCAACTACTTTTTATTATACCTTTTTTGGCACAATTGGTTCAATTGTATTTGGTATACTCACTGCACAACTTGTAAACCAGAAGTTTTTTGGAAGAACATTTATGAGAAGTGTTTTGCTTTTTCCGTATGTGGGTCCAGTTGTTGCTTTAGCTTATACTTGGGAGTTATTATTAGATCCTTATAGTGGAACTTTAAATAATCTTCTGATAAATTTTCAAGTCATCCAGGAACCTCTTAATTTACTAGGACAAAAATATTTAACAATAAATTTTTTTGGTTTTGATCTTAAATTACGATTAGCATTAACAACTGTTATTATTTTTGAAATTTGGAGATACTTTCCTTTAGCATTCTTATTTATATTAGCTCGACTGCAAGCAGTGCCTAAAGAATTATATGAGGCAGCTGAAGTGGATGGTGCTGGTCCTTTACAAAAATTTATTAATATCACTCTTCCTCAAATAACAGCTGTTATATCCATTCTCTTTATGATTAGGTTTATTTGGAACTTTAATAAATTTGAGGATATTTTTTTATTAACAGGAGGTGCATCTGGAACTAGAACTTTGCCAATAAATGTTTATGAGCAAGGATTTACTATTTCCGATATTGGTATGGGATCAGCAGTATCAATTGTAATAGTTGCTTTGCTGCTAATATTTATGTTCGTTTACTTTAAATTAATAGGTAAGAGGGCCGATGAAAACTAAGAGTTTAATATACTACGCATTAATTTCTTCGATATTTTTGTTTTCTTTGGTTTCAATTTGGAAAATTTTAGTAACGCTACAAGGAATTGAATTAAAAAATTTTAATTTTGCGATAATCATTGCTTTAGGTATCGCTATTAGTCTTTTAAATACACTTATAGGGGATAAATTAAATTATATAATAAAATCAACTTTTTTTGCCCTTATATTTACTTTTATTGATGGATATATCGTTCAGTTAATGCCAGTTTGGTATAATATTGGAATATTTGGAATTCTGATATTTTTTTCATTAAAAATTAACAAGTATAATCAAAAATACTTAGCAACCGAGCATTCATCTCAAATAGTGGTATTTGATTTTTTAACTCTTTTTGGAATTGTTTTATTTTCATTTGTCATTTTATTTCCATTTTACATGATGTTGATAACAAGTTTTAAAACCCAAGCTGCTTTACTAATTAACCCTTTAGATTTCAGTATTAATTTTAACCAAGACTTTAAGGAATTATTTAAGTCATACTTTGTAATATTTGATACTTACAAATTTGGTAGATACATACTAATAAGTACATTTGTTTCAGTCGGTACAGTGATAGTTACTTTAGTATTTGCAATTCCAGCTGCATATGCAGTAGCAAGGTTAAATTTCTTTGGAAAAAACTTTCTGTCGACTTCAATTTTAATTATTTATATGTTTCCTGCTATTGTATTGGTTATTCCTTTATATACTGTTTTTAGTCAACTAGGGTTAAGGAACTCAGTAGGCGGTTTATTAATTGTTTACACAGCAACTACTTTGCCAGTTGCAATTTATATGTTACAAGGTTACTTTAGAAGCATTCCCAAAGAACTAGAAGAAGCAGCAATCATGGATAAATTAAATTGGTTTGGCATAATTATAAAAATAATTTTGCCTTTAAGTATACCTGCAATCTCATCAGTTGCTTTATATGTATTTATGATTGCGTGGAATGAGTTTTTATTTTCTCTTATGTTCTTAGACAATCCAAACTCATTTACATTATCAAGGGCAATACAATATCTTAGTGGTGACGCTGAAACCCCAAGACAATACTTAATGGCTGGGTCAGTAGTTGTTACAATACCTGTTTTGTTAATTTTTGTATACTTTGAAAAATATTTAGTCAGTGGTCTTACTGCAGGAAGTGTAAAGGGTTAATGGAAGATTTTATCAAATCAGCTAAGAAAGTTTTATTAGGCAATAAAAAAAAAGGATATACATTACCAACCAATAATAAATTGTACCCAGCACAATGGAATTGGGACTCAGGTTTCATTGCATTAGGATATTCTCATTTTAAACTTAAATATGCTTTAGATGAAATAAAGACACTTATAAGAGGTCAATGGAAAGATGGAATGATACCCCATATATTATTTCACGATTTAAATACTAATTATTATCCAAACCATTCTGTTTGGGCTTGTGGCAATAAAATACATTCATCTGGCATTACTCAACCACCAATTCTTGCAATAATTTTAAAACTAATTTTAGATAAAAAAAGAATTAATAATAAAGATAAAGCTGAGTTTAAAAAAATAGTTAAGGGAATATTAAAATATCACAAATGGTTTATTAAATTTAGGGATCCAAATAATTCTGGATTGGTCTCAATTTTACACCCCTGGGAGAGTGGCTATGATAATTCACCATTATGGGATGATCCTATGAGCAAAGTAAAAGTCCCAAAAAACCTTAAATACAAAAGGGGAGATAACAAAGTTGTTAATCCTGAATATAGACCATTAGATATTGATTACGATAGATACGTAACTATCAAAAATCATTTGAGAAAAAATAATTATAATCCAAAAAAACTTTATAAAGCTTCGTTATTCAATGTAGTTGATGTTGGTTTTAACTCTATATTTTTACGAGCAAATAAAGATCTTCTTAAATTATTAAATACCTTCAATTTACAAAGTATTGAATTAGAGTCTTATATATCAAGATCCGAAAATAAAATTGTAAAATTATATAATAAAAAAAAAAATATATTTTTAAACATTGATATAAAAAATAAAAAAAAAATAAACATTCCATCAATTACTCATTATTTTATTTTATTTGCAGATTTAAAAGACAAAGTATTAAATAATAAAATTATTAAAAACTTAAAAAAACACAGTTCTAAAGAAAAATATTTATTATCAAGTGTAAAACCAAATCACCAAAAGTTTGAAGAGAAAAGATATTGGAGAGGTCCGGTATGGATTAATTGTAATTGGATAATATATCAAGGCTTAAAAAATAAGAATATTAAATTTGCTAAACAAATAAAAAGAAAAACTATTAATTTAGTAAAGCAAAAAGGGTTTAATGAATACTTTAGCTGTAAAACTGGTAAAGGATTTGGTGCAACAAATTTTTCTTGGACTGCCGCATTATTTTTAGACTTAATACTTGAAAACAAAAATGACTAATTACAATTGGAATTATCCAACAACTGTTTGGGTAGGCAAAGATAGAGCTAAGGATCTAGAAAAGGCTTGTGGTGAAGTTAAAACTTTAAATCCATTACTAGTAACAGATAAAGACTTAATTAACTTAGAATTTTTAAAAGATTTAATAAATGATTTAGAAAAGAAATTTAAATTATGTATTTTTTCAAATTTTTCAGGAAACCCTACTGGTGAGAATGTTGATGAGGGCGTTGAAGTATTCAAGAATAATAGTTGTGACAGTGTAATAGCTATTGGAGGTGGAAGTGCATTAGACGTGGGTAAAGCCATTGCTTTTATGTCTGGTCAATCTAGACCTATTTGGGATTTTGAGGATATTGGGGATTATTGGAAAAGGGCAGATGAAAAAAATATCTCTCCAATAATTGCAGTTCCAACAACTGCTGGAACTGGTTCTGAAACTGGTAGAGCATCAGCAATAATTAATTCAATAACTGGAATAAAAAAAATTATTTTCCACCCAAAATTTTTACCATCTATTGTCATATTGGACCCAGTTCTTACTAAAAATCTTTCTCCCCGATTAACAGGAGCGACAGGAATGGATGCATTAGCGCATAATTTAGAGGCATTTTGTGCTCCTGGCTTTCACCCAATGGCTGATGGAATAGCTATTGAGGGAATGAGGTTGATAAAAAAATCACTTTTGAAAGCCGTTAAAGATGGAAGTGATTTAGATGCTAGATCAGATTTGTTAGCTGCAGCAAGCATGGGATCTACTGCATTTCAAAAAGGGTTAGGAGCCATACATTCACTTAGCCATCCGCTTAATGCTCAATTTAATCTTCATCATGGATTATCTAATGCAATATTTATGCCTTATGTTTTAACTTTTAATAAAGAAAATATTGAGGAAAGAATTATTTCTATATGTGATTACCTTAACTTAAGTAAAAGTTTTGATGCTTTTCTTGAATGGATACTAGAACTAAGAAAAGAATTAAACATTCCACATAAACTATCAGACTTAATAGAAGCAAAAAAAATGAACTTAGATGAATTATCAAAGATGGCTCTTGATGATCCATCAACATCTTCAAATCCAAAAAAATTGACTATAAATGATATGAAAGCTATGTATGAACATAGTATTTCAGGAGATTTATTTTAATGAAAAAAATACTAATAGTTGAGGGAAATTTAAGAGAGGAAAATCAGAGTTTTACTGATGGTGGAATTAAAACACATACAGAAAGTCTTAAGGATAGTATAGCCTATTTTACTGATAAAATTGAAATTGATGTTGTAAATCCCTCATCTGACAAAAATATTTCTGAAAAAGTAACTGATCTCGATAAATATGATGGACTAATATGGGGTGGAAGTAGTCTAAATATTTATAATGATACCATCGAAATAAGAAGACAGATCGAATTTATGAGAGAGTGTCAAAAAAAAATTAAAAAAATATTAGCTATCTGCTGGGGACTCCAGGTTGCTGTTACTGTAGCAGGAGGGCAAGTAAAAAGATGTACAAACGGATCCCACAGAGGTATAGCACTTAATATTGAAATAAATAATGATGGATTAAAACATCCAATATATAAAAATAAAGATAAAATTTTTAATACACCCGCTTTTAATTTTGATGAAGTTGCAACATTGCCAAAAAATTCAAAATTGCTAGCCTCAAATCCTATTAATAAAGTTATGGGAGTAAATTTTCAATCTGCGGCAAGTGATATATGGGGTATTCAATATCATCCTGAAATTACTTACGATAAAATGATAAGCCTTATACATTTCAGAAAAGAACGCCTTTTAAACAACAATGCTTTTGTAGATGAGCAAGAGATAAATAATCATGTAAGAATGATTGCTGAAGAAAATAAGATTACAAATAAAGATCTTAGAATGCGTGAACTTGAAAACTGGCTTAATTATCTTTTAAAATAGACCCTCTGTTTCACCTTTTTCATTAATACGGATTGAGTCCGCTGCTGGCACTCTTGGTAATCCTGGCATAGTCATTATTGCACCGCATACAACAACGATAAATTCTGCTCCAGAAGATAGTCTTACCTCTCTTATTGGCAATACATGGCCTGAGGGTGCTCCTTTTAGATTTGGGTCAGTAGAAAAACTATATTGAGTTTTTGCAATACAAATTGGTAATGATTGGTAACCTCTTTCTTCAAAAGCTTTTAATTGGTCTCTAATTTTAGTATCTGCAACCACTTCGCTTGCTCTATAAAGTTCCTTAGCAATTGTTTCTATTTTTTTAAACAATGATGTTTTATCATCATATAAAAATTTAAAATCACTATCTTTTTCACATAGCTCAACTACATCATTTGCTAAATCGATTGCACCTTCTCCACCTTTTTCCCAATGCTTTGATATAGAGGCTTTAATACCTTTTTGTTCACAAAACTTGATAACTTCATCAACCTCTTTATCAGTATCTAAAACAAAGTGATTTATTGCTACTGTTACAGGTAATCCAAATTTTTGAATATTTTCTATATGTCTTTCTAAGTTAACCAATCCTTTTTTAACTGCATCGACATTTTCATTTTTCAATTCGTCTTTTTTTACTCCACCATGCATTTTTAGAGCTCTTATAGTTGCAACAATTACAACACAACTTGGTTTTAATCCTGATTTTCTACACTTTATATCTAGAAATTTTTCTGCACCTAGGTCAGCACCAAATCCAGCTTCTGTTACTACATAATCTGAAAGTTTTAATGCTGTCTTAGTTGCTAAAACTGAATTACATCCATGAGCTATATTTGCAAATGGTCCACCATGAATAATTGCTGGATTGTTTTCCAAGGTTTGTGTTACGTTTGGTCTAATAGCATCTTTTAATAATACAGTCATTGGACCCTGAGCGTTTAAATCTTTTGCATATATCGGTTTTTTATCTCTAGTATAACCAACTGTAATATTACCAATTCTATTTTCAAGATCATGCAAATCATTTGACAAACAAAAGATTGCCATTATCTCTGATGCAACAGTAATATCAAAACCATCTTCTCTTGGAAATCCGTTCGCTACACCACCTAGATTTATATTTATAGATCTTAAAGCTCGATCATTCATGTCGAGAACTCTTTTCCAAACTATTCGTCTAACATCTATATTTAATTTGTTTCCCCAATATATATGGTTATCTATTAGTGCAGATAAAAGATTATGTGCAGATGTGATTGCATGAAAGTCTCCAGTAAAATGAAGATTTATTTGTTCCATAGGAACTACTTGAGCATATCCACCACCAGCAGCTCCACCCTTCATACCAAAAGAAGGACCAAGACTAGGTTCTCTTAAACAAACAATAGATTTTTTACCTATTTTATTTAATCCATCTGACAATCCCACAGAAGTTGTTGTTTTTCCTTCTCCTGCTGGAGTAGGTGTAATTGCCGTTACTAGTATTAATTTTCCATCTTTTTTGTCTTTAAATTTTTCTAAGTATTCAAGTTTAATTTTAGCTATATATCTGCTTATTGGACTATATGCCTCAGCTTTATCAGGTACTCCCACGCCATCCAAAATCTCTTGGATAGGTTTCATTTTTGCTTCACGAGCTATTTGGATATCTGATTTTGACATTTAGTTTAAAATTTATAATTGTTTAATGTGCAAAATGTCTATACTTTTTTGGTTGGATTTTAAACATCTAAAAAATATATATATAAAAAATAAGAAAAAATTTATGTTTAATTGGATAAAATTAAAAAATGCAAAAATACTCAGTTTTTAGTCTAATTAAAAATGCATTCTCAGATCATCAGAACTGGGAAGTAGCTTGGAAAGACCCAACTCCTAAAAAGGAATATGACGTAATCATTATTGGTGGCGGAGGTCACGGTTTAGCAACTGCATACTACTTAGCTAAAGAGCACAATATTACAAATGTAGCTATCATTGAAAAAGGATGGATAGGTGGAGGTAATGTTGGAAGGAATACTACAATAATTAGATCAAACTATATGCATGATGACAATGCTTTGTTCAGTGAGTTTGGCATGGATCTATGGAGAAAGATGAGTCAGGATTTGAATTACAATGTTATGTTTTCTCCAAGAGGAATAATTAATCTTGCTCATTCAGATGCCCAAATGAATGCATACTCTAGAAGAGGAAATTCAATGCGCCTAAATGGAATTGATGCAGTTTTATTAAGTAGGGAAGAAGTTCAAAAACGAATTCCAATGGCAGATTTTTCAGACAATGTAAGATTTCCAATTTTTGGAGGATTGATGCAACCAAGTGCTGGAACTGCTAGACATGATGCCGTTGCTTGGGGATATGCAAGACAAGCAGACTCGATGGGTGTCGATATAATTCAAAATTGTGAGGTTACAGGATTTGATGTTACTAACGGAAAAATAGTTGGTGTAAGAACATCTAGAGGAGATATCAAAGCAAAAAAAGTTGGTTTGTGTGTAGCAGGTAGTACAAATATTTTAGCAGAAATGTTAAACATGACATTACCAATTGAAACTCATCTTCTTCAAGCATGTGTATCAGAACCTGTAAAACCCTTACTCGATCATGTTGTTACATTTGGTGCAGGCCACTTTTATTGTAGTCAATCAGATAAAGGAGAGATGGTTATGGGTGGAGACTTAGACGGATACAATAGTTACTCTCAAAGAGGAAATTTACCAACACTCCAACACGTATTGACAGAAGGTATTGCAATGTTTCCATTTCTAAGCAAATTGAAAATGCTTAGAACTTGGGGTGGAATTATGGATATGTCCATGGACGGCTCACCAATTATTGATAAAACACATATTGATGGCTTATACTTAAATTGTGGCTGGTGTTACGGTGGATTTAAGGCTACCCCAGCTTCTGGGTGGACTTTTGCTCACACAATTGCACAAGACAGAGTTCATGAATTAAATGCAGGTTACAGTTTAAATAGATTTAATACTGGTGATTTGATTGATGAAAAAGGTCTTGGTACCAAAACTTGGATATCTTAAATGCTCTATATATTCTGTCCACATTGTGGATCAAGATCACAGAATGAGTTTGCTTATGGTGGAGATGCAACAGTAAAACGACCAGAGCTTAATAAGGAAGTTAGTGACCAAGAGTGGGATAATTTTGTTTATTTAAGAAAAAGCCCTAGAGGAAAACATCTAGAGTTATGGCATCATATATCTGGCTGTAGACAATGGATAAAAGTTGAAAGAGACACATCAACTCACGAAATTTTTAAAACTTATAAAGCAGATGAACTAACTGAATAATGTCCCAAGATTTTAGATTAGATAACATTGGAATGGTAAATAGAGATAAAAAAATTTCTTTTACATTTAATGGTAAAAAATATTTTGGTTATGAAGGAGATACTATTGCTTCTGCTCTAATAGCAAATGGAGTGCATCTTGTTGGGAGAAGTTTTAAATATCATAGACCTAGAGGTTTCTTTGGAGTTGGTGTTGATGAACCTTATGCAATTTTACAGCTTGAAAGAAATAATGAAAGAGATCCTAATATTAGAGCTACTGAACAGGAGATTTTTGAAGGTTTAGAAGTTAAAAGTGTAAACTGTTGGCCTAGTGTAAACTTTGATATTGGCGCAATTAATAATTTCTTAAAAATGTTTTTTCCAGCTGGGTTTTATTATAAAACTTTTATGTGGCCACCTAGTTTTTGGTATAAAATTTACGAACCTTTTATTCGAATGGCAGCAGGTTTTGGAGAAGCATCAATTAAACATGATAAAGAAAGATATGAGCATAAATATGAATATTGTGATTTATTGATCACTGGATCAGGGCCTTCAGGTTTAGCTAGTGCATACGCAGCAGCAAAAAATGGTGCGCGTGTAATTTTAGCTGAAGATAAACCAAGATACGGGGGAAGCCTGTTAACTAGTGATGTAAATATTGGTAATCAAACTGGTGTTGAATGGTCGGAGAAAATAATTACAGAATTAAAGTCAATGTCAAATGTGATTGTAAAAAATAGATCACAAGTATTTGGTTATTATGATCATAACATGTTGGTAATGTCGGAGCGAATAAGTGATCACTTACCTCAAACCCAAAAATACTTACCTAAACAACGTTTGTGGTACATAAGAGCAAAAGAAGTTCTGATTTCATCAGGTTCAATTGAAAGACCTCTAGTATTTGGTAATAATGATACTCCTGGTGTAATGTTATCTTCAGCAGCTAAAGAATATATGAAGGTTTATGGAGTTTTAGTAGGAAAAAAACCATTAATATTCACAAATAATGACAGTGGATATGAAACTGCTATAGAGTTCAAAAAAAATGGCGTTAATCCATTAATTCTAGATACTAGAAAAGAACCATCTTCTGATATTGTCACTGAAGCCAAAAATTTAGGAATTGAAATTAAGTTTTCTCATGTAGTAGTGGCTGCCAAGGGATACAAAAAAGTCAAATCAGCAGATATTGCAAAAATATCTGATAATAAAAAAGATTTATCAAATATAGAAAATATTGAATGTGATTGTATTTGTGTTTCAGGGTTTTGGACACCGTCAATTCACTTAGCATCCCAATCTGGAAATAAATCAGAATTTAATGAAAAGATAGATGCATTCATTCCAAAGAAATCTAAACAGAAAGAAAATACAATTGGATCAGCAAATGGTAAATTTACTTTAGAAGAAACAATTAACGAAGCATTTGATAAAGGATACGAAGTTTCAAACAAAATAACAGAAAATAATAATAAAGTTTCTATGCCAACTGTAGTCGAAAAAAAATCTTCAGAGCACGACAAGTTTTGGTGTGTTCCTTTACCAAAAGGTAAATCTTACAAAAGATTTTTAGATTTTCAAAACGATGTTGCAGTCACTGATATAGAGTTAGCGCTAAGAGAAGGTTTTAGATCAATCGAACATGTGAAAAGATATACAACCCTTGGAATGGCGACCGACCAAGGTAAGACAAGTAATTTAAATGGTTTACAATTAGTCTCAGATATTGAAAATAAAGTAGTGCCACAAGTTGGTCACACTACATTTAGACCCCCTTACACACCTGTTTCAATTGGGGCAATTGTGGGAAGAGAAGTTGGTAAACATTCTAAACCAACAAGAAAATCACCAATGCACGAATGGCATGAAAAAAATAATGCAGTATTTGTTGATGCTGGAGTTTGGTTAAGACCAAGATATTACAAGCAAGGAAATGAAACATTATTTGAAGCTTCAAAAAGAGAAGCAAAAAATGTAAGAAAAAATGTAGGTGTATGTGATGTAACTACTTTAGGAAAAATAGATGTCAAAGGTCCTGATGCTGCAGAATTTTTAAATAGAGTTTATACTAATGCATGGCTTAAGCTACCAGTGGGAAAAGCAAGATATGGAGTAATGTTAAGAGAAGATGGAATTGTAATGGATGACGGAACAACAACAAGAATTTCCGAAAATCATTACCATATGACAACTACAACAGCTCAGGCGGCTAATGTCCTATCTCATTTAGAATATTATTTGCAGCTAGTTTGGCCAGGATTAAATGTTAATGTAGTTTCAACTACAGAGCAGTGGGCTGGTGCTGCAATAGCAGGCCCAAATTCAAGAGCATTATTAACGAAATTATTTCCGAATTCTGATGTATCTAATGAGGGTCTACCATTTATGGGTTACAAAGAGGGTGATTTATTTGGAATTCCAGCAAAAATTTATAGAATTTCATTTTCAGGAGAACTTGCTTATGAAGTTAACGTGGAGTCAGATCATGGTAATTTCATGTGGGAAAAAATTATCGAAGTTGGCAAAGAATTTCAAATACAACCATACGGAACTGAGGCCCTGTCTACTTTAAGGATAGAAATGGGTCACGTTGCTGGCTCTGAACTTGATGGCAGAACAATCCCTCATGATGCATCACTTGAAGGTTTAGTAAGCAAGAAAAAAGACTTTATTGGCAAAAGGTCTTTAAGTAGATCATCTTTCACAAAACCAGATAGAGAAAAAATAGTAGGCGTTGTTCCATTAGACAAAACAACAAGTATTCCTGAAGGTTCATATATTGTTAAAGACCCTAAAGCGAAACTTCCAAACCCTAAACTAGGTCATGTCTCAGCATCATGTTGGAGTGTTGAGTATGATAATCCATTCTCGCTTGCGATAATTAAAGACGGTAAAAATATGATAGGACAAAAGCTATTTGCTATGTCACCTTTAAAAAATAAAACTATTCCTGTGGAAATCGTTTCATCACATTATGTTGATCCTGAAGGAAAGAGAGTAAGAGCATGACGGTAATTTCTGCATTACAAAATGTTCATGTCGAGGGATCGTTTGGAAACTTTGAAAATAAATCTGAAAATGAATTATTAAAAATTAAAGAATTAAAAAATTTACTAATCGTTCAAGTAGTTCAGTATAAAAATTCTTCTATTAAAATTGATGATATAAATTTTAACAATTTAAAGTTTTTAAATCAGTCACAAACAGTCGTTTCAAATGAAAATATAAGAGTGCTGTGGAATTCACCAAATAATTGGCTTTTAGTTTCAAATAAAAAAGAATTATTAAAAGAAATTTACAGCACTTTTAAGGAAAATGATTTTGCTGTTACAGACCTTTCTCATTCTAAAGCAACGATAGAATTAGAGGGACCTTACGTAAAAGAAGTTTTAAAAAAAGGATGTCCATTTAATTTTAATATTTTAACAAAAAATATGAGCATTTACTCAGCTTATAATGGAATTTCCTTTATAGTTGATATGATTGAAGATGATCCAGAAAAAGTAAGACTTTTTTCTCTAAGAAGTTTTGGGGAGTCGCTGTACCATTCTATCACTGATGCTTCTTTAGAATTTGGCTACAAGTGTAATTAGTTATTATTCCTCTGTTTTAAATCGAGATTTCTGAATAAATAAAACAAATAGCACTGGTATAATTAAGGTAATAATTGTTACTGTTATTAACAATAATCCTAGCTCAGAATAGTCTGCTGTTGTTAAAATTGCGTTTGTAACCTTATCTTTTACTTCTCTTGTAATTGTAAAAATTTCATTGAGATATTTTGTTAATAAAGCACTTGCAGACAAAGCTAAATTAGTGAATGAAGCAAAAACTGCAAAAAAAGTTGCTTTTAAATGGGAGGGTGCATTTTTAGCAATCCAAGCCAAAAGTGGAATCATGGATATTTGACCCAATGGAGATTCTAATGCTGTATTAATTATTGCTATAAATTTTGCATCAACAATTCCGTTTGTTAACGAGGAAGTCCAGTTGTGAAATCCATAATACATTCCAACACTTGGTAAAAATAATATTGATCCAGCAATTGATAAAATAACAATAATTTTAGCAATAGAATTTTTAGCCATAAATGGTCTAAGAATTATTATTCCGACTAATGTAAGTATAGAAGCAAGTAAAGACAGTATTGAAAAAAATTGTTCATTAAATTGAAGTTCATCAATTTCAAACCAAGATAAGCCAGGCCCAGGTCCAGGCATGGCTCTAAATATAAAAATAATTATAGCAGTTCCAACTATAGTAAATCTTAACTTTTCAGGTAACTCTTTAATAAGTTTATTCATAAGGAATAAAATGATTAACATAGAACCTAAAAAAACAATTTCTTGTGCAAATGGCAATCCTAACGAACCGACACTCAATGTAAAAATTACAAAAATTAAACTACCACCTAGTATCCACCAATTAACTTTTGTTTTTTCATGATTAAAATTACCTTCTTCATCAGAAAGACCCTGTCTAATTAAAATGTTTTTCTTTTTATTTTTTAAATACACTGCAAAAATAACACCTAAAATTGAAACCATTGGTATTATTAATGCGTAAAGATATATTGATCCGTATAATTGTATTTTTTCAGCCTGTTCAAGATTGTCTACTCCTTTAAATAATATCACATTGGCAAGAGCAACCAAAACTGTTCCACCTATAATTGCAAATCTTCCAAGTGTTTGCATCGTTGTATGCATAATCTTAACTTGATCTGTTGTAAATTTTTCACCATTTTCACTAATTAAAGGTACTGCTTCAACCGTCATTGCATCGGCAACAACATCTTGAACTACATAACCAATAGGAGCTAAAAGAACGCTTATTACAAACCATGTTTCAACTTTTAAATAAGATGACATTTGTTCTGTATGAATTATTAGCCCATACATTATTAATAAACTTATTCCAATTAATGAGGCGCCAACGTAGACCATGTAATTCTTTTTATTCCATATTAAATCTACCAAATGACCTAGTGGCATTTTTAAAGCCCAAGGTATTCCTGCCCAGAAACCTAATCCTGCAAGAAATGCTGCAGATAAATTTAAGTAATCTTTTACAAAGAAAGTACCCACTATTCCTGTAAGTCCAGATATACCTGCTGCCACGTAAATCATTAACGGAGGTAAATAAGACAATTTAAATTGTCTACCCAAATCAAATAGTGTTGAGTCTATAAATTGAATGATTTTGTCCATTTATTCTTAATCTAAAAGGTTTAATTTAATTAGACTATTATTTTTTGTTTCTTTGCACCACAATTCATAACTTTCGCACACTCTCCACAAATGATTTGTAGCTCTTTGCGATATTTCCAAGGGAAAATGACTCTTTGCATAGTATAAATCAGGAAATTTAATCAATTGTTTAATCATTGCTTCTTTTTGTAAATTCAAAAGCCTTAAAACCTCTTTAGAAATTTTTTCTCCAGAGGTATCATCAACAAAATCGTTTTCTTTTAGTTTCTCAAACCATTCATCATGAAATTTACCACTACTTACTTTCTCATACAATTTTGAACCCATAAATCTTTCAATTGCATCTATATTGGAAATATCAATATTTTGTTTTTTAATTTGAAATATTTCTAAATAGATTGCCTCAGCAACATAAAGTATGTAGGGTTTTTTATTTTCATCTTCCATAAAATTATAAATCTAAAGTGTAATAACAAGAATTAGGGTCCTCTTTATAGTGAGCAAATGGTTTACACTCACTAAATTTAAAATGTTCAAAAAGTTTTCTGGCAGGTAAAAAGAATTTTCCAGATCCCGTTTCAATACTAAGCTTTTTTATACCTAATTTTTTTGCCTGAATTATCAAATGTGAGATTATTTTACTACCAATACCTCTATTTCTAAAATCATCAGATACTCTAATAGATTTAAATTCTCCATGATTTTGTCCAATAAATTTTAAGGCTCCACACCCAATTAAATGATTATTATTCCACAAGCTCCAAAATTTTATACTCGAATCTTTAAGTCCAGGGATATCTAAAACATGAGTGCTACCTTTAGAAGAAACAGATCTTAATTCAATAAAGTGCTTTATTAAAAGATGATTTACCTTTGGGTGGTCAAAGTTATTTTCTATTGATTTAATCATTAGCATGAACATATAATCTAAAAAAAAATTAAACCAATACGAAAAAATATGTGTGGAAGATACGTCATTACCAATGCAGTTTCAAAAACAAGTAAAATCGTTAAAACTGCAATTAAAGTAGAAGACTCAGAAAATTATAATGCACATCCTTACCAAAAACTTCCAGTTATTAAGAAATATAACAATGGAAATACTCTTGAAAATTTAAATTGGGGGATTGTACCTAGTTGGGCTAAAAAAAAAGACTTTAAACCACTAATTAACGCAAGATTAGAGACGATTGATGAAAAGGTCTCTTTTAAAAAGTTAATAAAGCTTCAAAGATGTGTTGCTGTGGCCGACGGATTTTATGAATGGAAGAGAATAGAAAAAGAGAAGACGCCTTATTACTTTTTAAGAGAGGATAAAAAGCTAATTTATATTGCTGGTATTTATGAGGAAGATCAATTTTGTATGATTACTGAAGAGGCAAGTTCAAATGTAACAGAAATTCATCACAGACAGCCAGTTATCTTAAATGAAAGTGATGTTAATAAATATTTAAATATTGAAATTTCAGGTTCAAATTATTTAAAACAATCGCAAAAATCAAAACTTTCTTTTTATGAAATTTCTAAAGATGTAAATAAGCCAACAAATAACAATATTTCTTTAATACAACCTATATAAAATTATTTTTCAATAATTGTTAGATGTCCCATTTTCCTTTTTACTTTTACTTGTTTTTTTAAATAATCATAAAAAAACTCATTCTCTTTAAAAGTTTTATTTCTATAAATTGTTATGTCATCACCAATGAGATTAATCATTTGAGCATTATATATTTTTTTTGTGTCGATTTTTTTTAAACCACAAACAGCTCTTATATGATTTTCAAATTGACTAACATTATGTGAGTTTATTGTTAGATGACCAGAATTATGAACTCTAGGTGCAATTTCATTAACATATAAGTTTTCATTTTTATCAATAAAAAACTCAACACATAAGGTTCCAATATAATCTAGCTCTTCAACAATTTGTATTGCCCATTCTTTAGATTTTACCTTTATTGTTTCAGAAATTTCAGCAGGAATTTTTGAATGTTTCAAAATTTGATCTTCATGGACATTCTCAATCGGTTCATATATTTCATATTTTTGATTACCAAATCTACATATGACAATTGAAATTTCTTTTTTAAGATTAATAAACTTTTCTAAAATATATTCGTTAGTAAAATCAATGTCTTCATTTATGTCAATTAAACTATTTAATTTATATTGACCTTTACCATCATATCCAAGAGTAGTAGTTTTAAGCAACCCAGGCAAAAGGTTTTCATTATCTTTTATTTCATCCTTATTTTTAATTAAAGCATAGTTAGTTGTTCTAATATTGTTTTTATTTAAAAAATCTTTTTCAGTTAGTCTATTTTGGATTAAACTATTTATTTCTGGTTTGGGCAAGACACTCTTCGATTTATTTATTTCTTTTAATATATCAAAAGGAATATTCTCAAATTCATAAGTAACTAAATCAACGCTATTAATAAATTTTGTTATAATTTTTGTATCATTATAGTTTCCATATATAATTTTATTTGCAAAATTTTTGGCAGGAGCATCTGGATCATCGCTAAGCACTACAGTTTTTATATCTATCTTTTTAGCAGCTTCAGAAAGCATACTACCTAGCTGACCTCCTCCAATGATTCCTAAAACTGGCTGGCTCATTTATTTAGGTTTTTTTTTAACAGATTTTGATTGTTTAGAGCGCCACTTGTTGAGATTATTTTTAACACCCATATCAAAGGTAGAGATAATTGATGCTGCAAATAATGCTGCATTTATAGCGCCATCAGTACCTATTGCTACAGTTCCAACTGGTATACCTTTTGGCATTTGAGCTATTGACAGTAAACTATCAAGACCTTTTAATTTTTTACTTTCAATTGGCACTCCAATTACTGGAATTCTTGTTAGAGACGCAATCATTCCTGGCAAATGGGCTGATCCTCCTGCTCCAGCAATTATTACAGAAATATTATTTTTTTCTGCAGATTTTGCATACTTAAACATACGTTCTGGAGTTCTATGAGCTGAAACTATATTTATTTCATAATTAATTTTAAGCAATTTAAGAATTTTTTCACAAAATTTCATGGTTGAGTAATCGGAATTACTTCCCATAACAATTGATACCTTGTGACTATATTTTTTGTTTTTCATGATATAAATTTGAATTAGTTTAGATTAACATATTCTTTAAATTTAAACTAGTCGACAAATTATATTATACTTATATGGTCTTTAAATATGAACTATCGAATTGACAATCTTCAATATTGTAACTGGTCTAGAGATATTTTTCTAATCAATAGGGAAGCTGGATTAAATGCAGTACACGTTACTCTAGTATATCACGAAGATTATGACGAATTTTTGCAAAGGGTAAAAGAGTGGGATAGATTTTTTGAAGAAAATTCAGACTTAATATTTTTAGGAAAAACATTTGAAGATATTACAAAAGCTCAATCAGACAATAAAACAGCAATTTTTTTCGGTTTTCAAAATTGTTCACCGATTGAGGATGACATCAATTTAATAGAGAAAGTTTATGAGCATGGTTGTAGATTTATGCAACTTACTTATAATAATCAATCTCTTCTAGCCACAGGATGTTATGAAAAAAATGATTCTGGAGTCACAAATTTTGGAAGAGAAGCAATTAAAGAGATGAACAGGGTAGGTATAGTTGTGGACATGTCCCATTCAGCAGAGAAAAGTACTTTGGATGCAATAGAAATAAGTGAAAAACCAATTGCAATTACCCATGCTAATCCTTCTTTCTGGCATCAAGCTTTAAGAAATAAATCAGATTTCTTGTTAAAGAAACTTTCTGAAAGTGGAGGTATCTTAGGTTTGTCATTATATTCTCATCATTTAAAAGATGGAACAAGTTGTAAATTAGAAAGCTTTTGTGAAATGGTTGCTAAAACTGCAGAAATAATGGAAGTAAAAAATATTGGTATTGGATCAGATCTATGTTTGAACCAACCTGACAGTGTTGTTGAATGGATGAGAAATGGAACTTGGTCTAAAAGTACAAATTATGGAGAGGGAAGTAAAAAAAAACCTGGATTTCCAAAACAACCTGACTGGTTTTTGGACGCTAGAGGGTTTGATAATTTAGAAAGTGGATTAAAAAAAGTTGGTTTTAATAAGCAAGAAGTAGAAGGAATTTTAGGAAATAATTGGTTTAATTTTTATAAAGGAATTAATTAATGGAAATAAGATTAAGAGATCCAAAATTTTTGATGAAACTATCTAAATTGGGATCTTTTCATCAATCAAAATTATCATTTCTAAGATCTTTTTTATCTGAATTTAAAGATTGGAAATATAGCCGAGATTTATTTCAACTAAATGACAAAGGACATGGTAGAGTAGTTTATTCATTTACAAAAAACAAAAGAACATATTCTCTCATTTGTTTTGCTAATGAAATCAAAGATGACGAAAGATCAGACAGAGTAATAGCCACTAAGTGGGATGCTGCTTTTACCTTATTTGATGGAATTCCATCGAAAGAAGACATAGATAGACTTAACAATAATGTTCCAAAACAAGAGGTGGGAAGACTTTCGTATAAGGAATTAACGTTATCAAGAGCTAACAAGTCAGTAAGAATTTTCGACCATGTGGTTGACTGTTTATCAAATGGAGAGCAACCTAATAAAGAAATTTTATCAAAGGTTGGGTATTTATATAGAACAACAGCAGTTTATGGATCAGGAAAATTTGGTTTAGCGGACAGATTTAGAATTAAAAATAGAGAGGAAATCAGAGGACCTTTTAGATTAGAGATGATGCTAGTTTATCTCGTTAGACAATTTACATTTGATCAGGTTAATCATATTGCAAAAAATAAAAATCCAAAACTAGCAGTAGAATTAGATCCTGCAATTAGTAGAAACTTAGGAATAGGAAATTCCACTGGCCTTGGTATGGCTCCTTTTATTGTTAATCATCCTACTTTGTTGAATAATTGGATACATGCAAGAGAAACTGCTTTGAAACAAATAAGAGAAATAGAGCAAGTTTCAAAAAATGAGATTGATATTTTTTATAATTGCCTAATTAAATCTTTAAAAAATATAACCAGTTGGCACACTGATAGCGAATTTCAAAAAGAAAAAGTCAAAGGTTTAATTGAAGATTTAAAAAAGTTTATAAAATTTATGAAAGAAGATTTTAAATTTCAAAATTCATATCAATTTAATCAAATTTACAACTGGTCAGAGAAAAATTTAAATGATGAATGTATAGAATATATTGTATCTATGATGATGGAGCCGTATGATAACATAGTTAATCCATTAATTATGCAAATGAGTTCTGATGAGGAAGAGCATTTTAACATTCCTGTTGATAGAACTATTGAAGATTTAAGAAACATATTAGAAAATAAATATTCTGAAATACTTAAAATTGATTTTTTAAAAGACGAAAATAATCAAAACTTTTGGTTTATATCAAAAAATAAAGAAGAGCCTAGAATAGGAGACAGATATATTGATGAGGGATCTGATTTAGAACAACCTTTGGCAATAGCAAGAGACATAAATAAACTTTATGAAGCTGTATTTACAAAAAAAAATAGTTCTAAAATTGGCAAGTTTTTAAAAGATAATAATCATTTAAGACACGTTGTAAGAAGAGCATTTATCGCAGAAAAGTTTCCTTATTCAGAAATCCAAGATAACACAATTGGGTCCAAACTAGTTCCAATTGATATGTTAAGATTAAAATTATCATTTTTTGGAGCTATAAAGTTTGATCCTAGATCAGATAAATGGTTGCGTATTTGCATGTTCCAAGGAGCACCTTTGCCTTCAGAATTAGAAAATTTTGACGATAAATGGATTTATAAATCATAAATAAATGAGAAGCTTTAGTGAAATAGAAGTAACTACAAAAAAAGCATCCAAAGCTATTGGTTTTTCTTGGGGAATATCAGAGGAGGTTGGAAAAAATATTCGATTACTAGAAATGTTTGGACTACCAGGTCTTAAAAATTTAAACCAATACTACAAAATTTATAAAATCAGTAATTTTGAAAATATAGATGAAATATCGGCCTCAAATACTCCAAAGACTTTTTATTGTCCTATATTATCTGGACTAAATTTTTTTGATCAATCTTCATCAATATCTAAATTCAATGAAATTGAAATAAATAAGATTGCTTTTCCACTTATATTTTTATCATTTGTAAGCAGAACTTCAGAAATTATTGGTAAGAGAATTTTTTTAAAGATGGATGATAAAGAATTTTTGTTTAATTTTAATGAGTCTATTTATTCAAACTATCTAACAGGAGACGTATTGGAAAAATCAGATAAAATTAACTTAAAATTTTTAGATAATAAGAACAGTTTTACCGAAGATGATTGGTCTGAAATTTATAATTTATCGCTAAAAACTTACGTCGATGAAAGTGATAAATCGAGGGAACGAACAGCAGGAGCTGGATTAACAGATAATGACTAAGGAATATGATGCAGAATTAAATAAGAATTTAGAAGCAGATTTAAATGATATTTGTGAAGAGTGTAAAAAGGAAGATGAAAGTGTAACTCAAAATTTATTCCTTACTGGTTTTAAAATATGTAAATCTTGCAGAACATCTAAAACTGTTTTTCCTTTTTAGCTAATATTACTTATTGGAATTGAATTCATTCTATTAATTATGAATGTTATAGATAGAAAAGCTATTATTAGAAAAGATAAAAATACTATTCCAAAGGATTTCAAGTTAGATTTTAAATTCAAAATTTGTTTGGTTGATATTATAAGAGATGCAAAAATCCAAAATTGAGTAAGGAAAATAATTGGCAGAACTAAGTCAGGTGTTACTGCAAAAAACCTAATTAAACCTGGTGCATGAGCATATCCCACAGCTATTAAAATCTTTTTAAAAGGAACCTTACTCCCTTTATCTGGAAAAATTTTTACTCCAATTACAAAAATAAAAATAGCCCAAACAAACCATGTTAAAAGAGCTGTCAAGCCTGAGATGCCAATTGATGTTCTCACAATTGAATTTGCCGCTACTGCTCCCGCAACACCATCAAGTATCATTATAAGACCAGCAAAGTAGATTGCAGCCTCACCAAAGTAATTATTATCTCTGTATAAGCTTTTATCTAATTTTAAAGATTTAAAAAAAATTTCTAAAAATTGTGCGAACATTTTAATTAGGGAGGAGCTAAACTCCCCCTTCAATTGATTAACCTTTTACAACTTCTCTTGTATTGGCGTTGTAAGACTCTTTAAATGGTATATCTACAACTACAGCATCAACAGGTTTGCCTGGAGTTTCAGAATATTTTTCAGGTAAGTGTACCTTAAATTTAGTTCCTACTTTTCCTTTTGGAAACCCATTAGCGTTTAATGTTCCATCAAATGGCACATAACCCATGGCTATATTTTGTTTTTTTTCAGGGTGATACCAAGGGGATGTAACAAAACCTATAGGTTCTCCACCACCTTCATCAGAAATCAACCAAAAATCAGGCGCATACTCTTCAATTGGCTTTCCACCTAATTCTAGACCAACTAATTGAAGTTTGTATGGTTTATGACCTGCTTTTAAATCAGCTTTCATTTTTTCAAGAGCTTTTTTACCCACATAGTCTGACTTCTTATCCCATTCTCCTTTCCCAGATAACGAAACTTGATAACCTAAGTTACATTGAAAAGGATTATGTTGATTGTCCATATCTTGACCCCAAGAAAGAATTCCAGCTTGAATTCTTCTATGGTGTGCAGGCGCAATAACCATAAGACTATGTTTTTTTCCTGCTTCAAGAACAGCATTCCACATATCCTCGGCATATAAAGTACATTCTCTTAAATAAATTTCGTAGCCAGCTTCACCTGAAAATCCTGATTGAGATATTACACAACTTCTTCCACCGATTTTAGCTTCTGCTAAACCGTAGAAAGGCATATTATCAAAATCTACTTGATCTCCACATAAATCCTTCATTAATGCTTTAGATTTTGGACCTTGTATTTGAACCGGACTTACATCTATTTCATCAATTTCTACATTAAATCTCTCGTCAGCATTTACGCCTTGTAAATAAAGACCTATATCGCTATCAGATAAACTAAACCAAAATTCATCTTTTGATATTCTTAAAAGAATAGGATCATTTAATACACCACCATATGCATTACAAAGAATTACATATCTTGCTCTCATTGGAGAAATCTTTGTAGCATCTCTTGTAATTACATAGTCAACAAATTTTTCTGCATCTGGACCCTTTACTCTAATTTGTCTTTCAACAGCTACGTTCCACATTGTTACATGATTAACGATCGCATCATACTCTACCATTGCACCACCATCTTCTGGTTTTACATATCCTCTGGGATGATAAATACGATTGTATACAGTTGCTCTCCAACAGCCCGCCTTCATTGATAAATGCCAATAGGGTGATTTTCTTACACGTGTTGATATTAACATTTCAACTTTTGTTGGTCCGCTTTGTCTTAAGTTATAAGGCACTTTTCTATCAGATTGATCTACTGATGTTACGTGTCTTAATTTACTATAGTCAAATTCATTAGACATAGTTATTCTCCTTCAACCACTTGTTTGTTTCCTTCAAGCCGCCGAATGTATAAATGTGAAAATAATCAGTATGCGATTTAACTTTCCCAATTAGATCATTAGGGTCTTTAGGTTTCAATAAATCTAATGCCTTACTAAAATTAGATTTAAGAAAATTAATGGAATTTTTTGCACCAACAATATTTGCAAACTTTATCAAGCTTGAAATTTTCATGGGCCCAGTTATTCCAACATGAACTGGTATCGTTTGCTTAGAAATGAAATCAACGATAGGCTGAGAGTCTAATAACCATTGGGTTACTATATAATCAGCATAAGGCTTTTTATCTATCATTGCTTTTTCTAATTCTGTATCGGATATATCAGGACTACCCTCTGGATGTCCAGCAATTCCAATCTTAATTCCATCAAACAATCCTGTCTCTAATATTTGATACGAGCTGTCAAATTTTCCAACTGGGTCTCTACTTCCACCTATAGCCAATATCTGTTTTACACCTAAGTCTTTACATCTCGAGATGTAGTCCTTCAGTTCTTCTTCATTATTTATTGATCTAGCTGGAAAGTGAGGTACTGGATTAAATCCTTTCTTAACCAAATCACCAGACTTATCAGCAGTTTCTTTATAGTCTCCTCCAGGTAGCATAGTTACGTAAACATCTTTTACCTCAGGTAAAGTATCAAGATCTGTGTGAGGTCCAATTTCTAATGAAAAATTCATTATTGGATAATTATTTATTTTAAAATGTCTGTCTAGAAAAATCGTAAGCTAAAATGTCAGAGCTATTTTTTCTGACCTCTGTGCTTTTGAATCCTCTCTCCATACTTCTGAGTAACTCTATCAAAGATAATCGCTAAAGCTACTATTGCTAGACCATTCATCATTCCAAGTGCTAAATACTGATTTGAAATAGCTTGTAAAATAGGTACTCCTAGACCTTTTACTCCAATCATTGATGCAATTACCACCATAGCCAAAGCCATCATTATCGTTTGGTTTATTCCTGCAAATATTGTGGGTAAGGATAACGGAATTTGAACAGATTTTAGTTTTTGCATTGGAGTTGCACCAAATGCTTCACTTGCCTCAAGCGTTTCTTTATCCACCTCTCTTATTCCAAGGTTTGTTAGTCTAACAACTGGTGGTAGGGCATATATACATACTGCTAATAGCCCAGGCACTTTTCCTATGCCTAAAAGCATAATTATTGGAATAAGATAAACAAAACTTGGTATTGTTTGCATCATATCCAATACGGGTAGAATTGTTTTTTCAGCTCTGCTTGATTTTGACATTAATACCCCGATTGGTATTCCAACAACAATACAAACGAGTGTAGAAACAGAAATTATAGCAACTGTTGCCATACAATTTTTCCACATTCCAAAGTAACCAATTACAATGAAGCAAACTATTGTTCCTATGACTAATTTAATACTTCTAGAACCAATCCAAGCTAATAATGCAAATACTCCTATTACTAAAGGCCAAGGACTATTTACTAATAACTTTTCTAACCAAATTAAAAAATAGAGTAGTGGATCAAAAAAACTTTCTATTCCATCTCCATAAGCTCTTGAAAATTCTTTAAAACTTAAATCGATACCCTTTTTCAGCTCTCTAAGAGCTGTTCTATCCATTACTGGTATCGAATTTAAGAAATCCATTTTTTTAACTGAACCCGTTATAAACGGGTTCAGTAATATTTACACTAATTATAGTGCCTTTTTGATTTTTTTTGCAGCTGAGCTTGATACCCACTTAGTCCAAACATCTTCTTGTGTTTTCAAAAATTCAATTGCTGCATCTGCACCTTCAGCTTGGTTTTCTCCCATCCAAACTAACATTCCATTCATTACTGGACCAGGGTATGTTCTTTTCTCAAGATAATCCATACCTTCTTTTCCTGCAGTTTTTTTGTAATTGTCAGTTGCAACACTATAAACCTCAGATTTAACCCATGAAGATTTTAAAGGATTTGCACACTCTTGCTCTGGTTTTGATAAACAGTTATCCCAGTTATCTTTACCAGCGTACTCACCCATATCAACAGCTTGCATATTGTATTTTCCAATAATAGCAGTTGGAGACCAGTAGTAACCAAACCAGTTTTCACCTCTTTCGGCAGCTTTAGCAATTGAACCATCAAGACCTGCTGCTGATCCAGTTTCTACTATAGCCCAACCTTTGGCTTCCATTCCCCAAGCTCTAAAATGATTTCTGTTACTTAGTTCACAATTCCATCCTGGAGGACAAATATGAAATCCACCTTTTGATGGATCTTCTGGGTGTGGAAATAGATCAGGTCTTTCTAAAATTGCATCTGCAGTTGTAAGTTCTGGATGCTTCTCTAAAGTTGCTGGTAATACCCACCAACCTTCACCTAAACCAGTTATTGGCGCTTTATTTATCGAGTGAAGTTTTCCTTCAGCTACAGCAGCTTCTAACTCAACTTTTGCTGCATTTGCCCAAAACTCAGGAGCTATATCTGGCTCACCCTTTTCTTGCATAGATGTAAAAGTAGGCATTGTTGAACCTGGCACAAGCTCAACATTACATCCATAACCTTCTTCTAATATAACTTTATCAACTTCAGCCATAAAATTTGCAGAAGCCCAGTTCATATTAGCAATAGTAATGTCTCCACATTTTGCATTAGCAACATTACCGTACGATGTAACGCCCAAAACAAATAATGCAGAAAGTAATATTCTTTTTAATTTCATTATTATCTCCTAATTAATTAATTATATTTCATCAGAACATATAGAGAGATAAATTGCAAACTAGTTTCAACTTATAGTTGTGTGAAAATTGTCTTTATGCCCTGTATATTTATAAATAAATTGTTAAAAAAATATTAAATTCTATGGCTCAGAAAGACGTTGGTAACAAAGTTCCAATTTACAAACTTAAAGAAACAAAAGAAGTTATGGAATTCTACGATGAGTGGGGACTAAATAATAAATATGACAAAGACATGGTTGATTGGAACTACACAGGTCCAAAAGAAACTTCAGAGGTATTTGTAAAATACCAAAAAGAAAAAAATATAAAAATTTATGATGCTGGATGTGGAACAGGCTTAGTTGGTTTAGAGTTAAAAAAGTATGGATTTTCTGACTTTTATGGTGCTGATTTATCACAAAAACTTTTAGATTTAGTTCCAAATAATCTTTATAAAAAATTAGACAAAGTAGATTTAAATAAACCAATCAATGAAAAAGACAATGAATATGATGCATTAATGTGCGTTGGAACATTTACTTTTGGTCACGTGAAACCACCAGCTCTTGATGAATTCATACGGATTATAAAAAATAATGGTCTTATTTGTTTTACAATAAATGAAGGTATTCATGAAGAGTATGGTTTTGACAAGAAAATTCAAAAATTAACTGAAGAAAAAAAGTGGAAAGAACTAGAATTTTTTAAGTCAGATTATATAGCAAGCAAAAATGTAAATGCTTGGTTGGGTATATATGAAGTGACTAAATAATGTCAGAAATTTACAAGATTATAGATAAGAAAAAATTAGAAGTTGTTAAGAAACCCATTAGCAAAGCTCATGGTCTACCAAATGAGTGTTATATTAATAAAGAATACACTTTAATAGAAAGAAAAAAACTTTTTGAAGATAAATGGACAGTAATTGGCGCAGCAAGCTCACTGCCAAAAGTAGGAGACGTAAAGCCATTTGATCTCTTAGGTCTACCGTTGCTTATAGTTAGAAATAAAAAAAATAAAATTAAAGTTTTTCATAATGTATGTAGTCATAGAGGTGTAAAGCTTGTAGATAAACCTGGCAACATCAGAAATGTAATCAGATGCCCTTACCATTCCTGGTCTTATACAGCGGATGGAGAATTGGTAGGAACTCCTCATATTGGTGGCATGAATAAACATCAAAGTTCAAAGTTTGATAAATCTAAAAGCAACCTTAAAGAAATAAAATCTTATGTGTGGCTTGATTTAATAATAATAAATATTAGCAACAATCAAATCCCTTTTAAAGACTACATCAAACCTTTAGATGAAAGATGGTCTAAATTCTGGATAAGCAAAGATAGAGAGTTAATAAATCACGCTAATGATTTTGGATACTTTAAATTAAAAGCAAAATGTAATTGGAAATTTGCAATTGAGAATTACTGCGAGAGTTATCATTTGCCTTGGGTACATCCTGGACTAAATGAATATTCCAAAATAGATGATCATTATCATATTCAAGGTTTACCTAATCGATTTGCTGGACAAGGAACAACAAATTATAATCCTAAATTTAAAGGAAAGGAAAAATTTCCAAGCTTTCCTAATTGGCCAAAAAATAAAGAGAATATTGCAGAGTATGTTGCTCTTTTCCCTAATGTTATGTTAGGCATTCATAAAGATCATTATTATGCATATTGGCTAGAGCCAATAGATCATGAAAATACTTTAGAACATATGGAGATATATTATGTCGGTGAAAAAGCTGCTATATCTGTAAAATTTAAGCAATTAAGAAAACAAAATTATAAATTGTGGGAGGGCATTCAGAAAGAAGATGTAGATATAATTCAACGGATGCAAATAGGCCGCAATTCCAATGCATATAATGGTGGAAATTTTTCTCCTGATATGGATAATCCTACTCATCAATTTCACAAGTGGGTAGCTGAGAACATTGTATAGAAAGTGCGGAAACTATGTATAGACCATTACCAGATGAGCTAACGATTAAGCATTCTCCTATAGAAGGACTTGGTTTATTTGCAACACAGGAGATAAAAGCAAATACATTTATTGGTATTACACACATTAGAGACGAACAATTTGAAAATAAATATATTAGAACTCCATTAGGTGGATTTTATAATCACTCAGATAGTCCAACAATTCAAAGACTAGTATCAAATGTTTTACCGACTTTAAAATTTGGTGATCCAATTGATCCAACTGTTAAAGCAAAAAAATTTAACGATAACGATGATAATTTAGAAAACATGTATTATAATTTATTAGAGAAACCTGATGCAAAATATTTCTTTATGGTATCAATAAAAGATCTAAAGCCAGGTGATGAACTTTGTGCAAATTATAATCTTTATACCTATCCAAAGACTGGTGTAGGTATTCAAATGCTATAAATTTCTAAATGAAAATAATTTTAATAATGGGTCTGCCAGGAGCAGGCAAAACGACTTTAGCTGAACAATTGGCTCCAAAGCTTAATGCAAAAAGATTAAATGCAGACGAAGTTAGAAAAGCTGCAGATGATTGGGATTTCTCAGAAGAAGGTAGAAAAAGACAAGCAAAAAGAATGGCAGATTTTGCATTGAAATTAAAAAGCGAAGGTAATTTTGTTGTTGCTGATTTTATTTGTCCTACACCTGAAGCAAGGAGTTTGTTTCCTGCAGATTATATAATTTGGGTAGATACAATTAAAGAAGGAAGATTTGAAGATACAAATCAGATGTTTATTAATCCTGAAAAATATGATTTTCATGTGACGTCTCAAGATGCTAGTGTTTGGGCTGAAAAAATTATAAAGGATATAGGCAAATGAGTTACAAATGGGATAATAAAAAACCAACTGCACAGATGCTTGGAAGATGGCAACCTTTCCACGAGGGCCACTATACTTTATTTAAAGAAATTATTAAAAAAACCGGTCAAGTTTGTATTCAAATTAGAGATGTTCAGGGAGTTGATGATAACCCTTTTGATTTTGAAACAGTAAAAAAAAATATAGAAGATAGATTAAATCCAGAATTTGAAGGTAGATTTAAAGTAATGATGGTCCCAAATATAACAAACATATGCTATGGAAGAGGTGTGGGGTATAAAATTGAGGAAATAGTCTTATCTGAAGAAATACAAAAAATTTCAGCTACCAAAATTAGAGCTAAAATGAGAGAAGATGGTAAGTTAAAATAGGAAAAAACAAGTTCATTATGAATGTTAAGATCAAAAAATTAGGTAATGGTATAACCAATGTAAAAATTAATGATCCAAAAACATATAATTCATTATCATTTAAAACGTTAAGAGATCTTTTAAAAACTTTTATTAAACTTGATAAAGACAATAGTACTAGAGTAATAATTTTAGAAGGAGCAGGCAAAGGTTTCAGTGCAGGACATAATTTAAAAGAAGTTGGTGGAATAAAAAATAGATCAAATCATTTAAAATTATTTAATTTGTGCTCAAAATTAATGATGAAAATTGTAGAGGGGAAAAAACCAGTCATAGCAAAAGTTCATGGTGCAGCTTATGCTGCAGGCTGCCAACTAGCAGCTAGTTGCGATTTAGCTTACAGCACAACAACAGCAACATTTGCTACACCTGGCGTAAATATTGGTTTGTTTTGTAGTACACCAATGGTTGCTGTTAGTAGAAAAGTAACCAGAAAAATTATGATGAAGATGCTTTTAACTGGAGAACCAATAAATGCTAAATATGCAAAAGATATTGGTTTAATTAATGATTGTTATCCAAGTAGAAAACTTAATTCCGAAGTTCTAAAAATTGCAAAAACTATTTCTTCAAAATCAAATTTAACAATTAAAATAGGTAAGCAAGCTTTTTATAAACAATTAGAAATGCCATTAGGAGATGCGTACAAATTTACGAGTAAAATGATGACTTTAAATATGGCTTCACAAGATGCAAAAGAAGGAATATCAGCTTTCTTACAAAAAAGAAAACCTAACTGGAAAAATAAATAATAATTATTTTAAAATTAAATTATGAATGACGATCAAATTAAATCTATTTTAAGAAAATCAAAAGTAATTGCAATGATTGGTGTGAGTTCTGAGAAAAAAGGAGAAGATAAAAAAAATCTAAAAAGAAAGCCAGCAAATGTAGTCATGAAGTATATGCAAAACTTTGGTTATAAAGTGATACCCATAAACCCTTTTGCAGTTGGTGAAATTGTAAATGGTGAACCAATGGTTGAAAGCTTAGATAAAGTCAAAGAAGAGATCGATATAGTTGATGTTTTTAGACCTTCAAATGAAGCAGAGGGTATTGCAAAAGAAGCAATTCAAAAAGGTACTAAAGTATTATGGTTACAGTATGGAATTCATAGCGATGAAGCTGAGACAATAGCAGACAAAGAAAAAATTGAATTCATTTCTAACAGATGCATAAAGCAGGAATATCAAAAACTTTTTCAAAAATCTAATCCAGTTTTTCCAGTACTAAAAGATTAATGAAAAAAGTATTTTTGGTTTACGGTCATTATAATGAAAAATCTTTCAATTCAGCAATCAAAGATGCTTTTATAAAATCAGCAGAAGAAAAAGGTCATTCAGTAGAATGTATAGACTTATATAAAGATAAGTTTAACCCAGTATATGCTGGCGAAAAAGCTGATGAAGTAGTTTTAGATCACAGAAAAAAAATAGATGAAACTGATTTAATTGTCCTTGTAGCACCTATTTGGAACTATAGAATGCCAGCTATATTAGAGGGGTGGATAGATAAAGTATTAGCACCACCTTGGGCTTTTTCTTTTAAGAAACTTATTGGTAATCATGGTTATGCTGTAGGAAAACTTAAAAGTAAAAAAGCTATTATTTTCTGTACATACGGCTCTCCAAGATTTTCAATTACAGATTTTTTTTTAAATTTACCGCTCAGAAGAATTAAAAAAGGCATCTTTAATAAGTGTGGTATTTATGACATTACCTATAAACGATATTTTGCTGTACCATTTGTTTCAAATGAAAAAAGAATTGAATTTTTGGAAGATGTTAAAAATACAGCCAGCAATCTATAGTATCTTTTTTCTATTTATTTTTTCATTTAATGAATTATCTGCTGAGATAAGAAAACCAAATCCAGAGATAAAGCCAAGAGAAGTTATTGAGATACAACTCAACGCTTTAATGAAGAACGATAGTCCTGAAAAAGATAGCGGTATCATTCAAACCTGGTTTTTTGCTCACCCAAACAATCAAAGAGTTACAGGACCTATTGAGAGATTTAAAAACATGATTAAGACCGATTCTTATTCGATGCTTTTAAATCATGAAAATTATGAAATTGTAGAAGTTTATAAATCAAAAGGTGTTTCGACATTTGAAGTGACCATAATGGACAAGGATAAAAAGTATTACAAATTCAAATGGCAAGTTGAAAAATATGAAATTGACGGATTTTTAAAAAATTGTTGGCTAACTACTGCTGTATCTCAACCAATGCCAATGGGCTCTTCTATTTAATGAAAAAACCAAGTTTTCCAGTACGAATTGCAATACTAATGGCAATACTTTGCATCCCACCAATTGGTGCCACTCAAATAGGATGGTATTATTTTGGGCAAACTATGGGAGTAAATTTTGGTATGGCTGCAGGAGTGGTGAGTGTAATAACTGCCGCATATTTAATGTACCAAATGGGTTGGAGAGATGACGATGATGATGATTATGACTATTAGAATTATGTTTAGTTTATAGTAAAAATTTAGTAAAAATCGCATGATGAAATCAAAAGCAAAAGTTGTAGTAGTAGGTGGTGGAGTAGTTGGTGTTAGCGCTCTGTATCATTTAGCTAAAAAAGGCTGGTCTGATGTTGTTTTGATAGAAAGAAAAGAATTAACTTCAGGCTCTACTTGGCATGCAGCTGGATTACTTCCATTATTTAATATGAGCTACTCAGTTGGCCAATTACATAAATATGCTGTTAAACTTTATAAAAGCTTAGAGGAAGAAACAGGAAAGAATGTTGGATTTAGTGTTGTGTCAAACATTAGATTAGCAAACAATAAGGATAGAATGGATGAGTATCATCAGTACGCTGGTGTTGCACAAACTATTGGCGTAGATGTAAAATTTTTAACTCCAGATCAAGTAAAAGAAATTTGGCCTTTGTGTCATACTGATGATTTAATAGGAGCAATTCAACATCCTGAAGATGGATATATTCAACCAGCTGATCTAACACAAGCACTAGCAACTGGCGCAAGAAATAGAGGTGCTGAGATTTACAGAAACACAACAGTTCTTGCGATGAAACAGAATAAGGATGGATGGGTTGTTGAAACAGATAAAGGATCTATAGAGTGTGAACACGTAATTTCATGTTCAGGAAATTTTGCTAGACAAACTGGTAAGATGGTTGGTTTAGATATTCCAGTAATACCAGTTGAACATCAATATATTGTAACAGAACCGCATCCAGAAATTCAAAAAAGAAAAAAAGAAGGTCTTCCAGAAATGGGAGTTTTAAGAGATAGTGATAGCAGATGGTACATGAGAGAGGAAGCGGGTGGTTTAATTTTAGGACCATATGAAGACGGTGCTCCTGCCTGTTATGTAGATGGTCCTTCAAAGGAATCTGAATATGAACTTTTCCAAGAAGATCTAGATAGACTCGCTCCTCATATTGAAGGAGCTATTCATAGAGTTCCAGCATTTGGAGAAGTAGGTGTTAAAAAGGTTTATAACGGTGCTATTTGCTATACTCCAGATGGAAATCCTATAGTTGGTCCAGCATGGGGATTAAAAAACTTCTGGATTAATGAGGGTCATAGCTTTGGAATTACCGCAGCTGGTGGAGCTGGTTGGCAACTAGCTGAATGGATTGTTGATGGAGAACCTACAATAGACATGCTTGGAGTAGAACCAAGAAGATATGGCGATTATTGTTCAAAATCTTATCTTAAAGAAAAAAATGAAGAGGCATATAGTCATGTATTTATAACTCACTTTCCAGACGAAGAAAGACCAGCCGCAAGACCTCTAAGAACAGCGCCATGTTATGACAGATTGAAAAATCTTGGTGCAGTTTTTGGTCAAAAATTTGGATGGGAAAGACCAAACTTTTTTGCAACTGATGGCATGGAGCAAAAGGATGATTGGTCATTTAGAAGATCTAATTGGTTTAAGGCAGTTGAAAAAGAGTGCAAAAATGTAAAAGAAAATGTTGGTCTACTAGATATGACTGCTTTTGCTAAATGTAGAATTAAAGGACCTGGAGCTGAAGAATTTTTAGATAAGTTAGTAGCTAATAAATTACCAAAAAAAGTTGGTAGAATTAATTTATGTCATGCATTGAATACAAAGGGAGGTGTTCACTCAGAATTTACAATAATGAGAGAAACGGAAAATAGTTTTTATCTTGTTTCTGCTGGAGCTTATCAAAGATTGGATCACGATTGGATATTCGGCTGGATGCCAAAAGATGGATCAGTTCAATTTGAGAACTTAACAAATAGTAAAGGTGTTCTTGTGGTATCAGGACCGAAAGCAAGAGAATTAATGCAAAGGGTGTCAAATGATGATTTTTCAAATGATAATTTTAAATGGTTAAGTGCAAAACAAGTTGACGTTGGCTTTGCACCCGTTAATGCAATGAGAGTCAATTTTGTTGGAGAGCTTGGATGGGAACTTCATCATCCTATTGAATATCAAAATCATATTTTTGATAAACTTATGGATGCAGGTCAAGATTTAGGTCTAAAGCCTTATGGAATTAGAGCTATGAACAGTTTAAGAGTTGAAAAATCTTATAAACTAGTTGGAACTGAATTATCAATTGAATATTCACCTTATGAAAGTGGATTAGATAGATTTATTCATCCAAACAAAGGAAGTTTTATTGGACTAGATGCTTTAAATAAATGGAGAGAAAAAGGCTTTGATAACAAGCTTGTAACTCTAGAGGTTCATGAAACTAGTGATGCAGATGTATTAGGAAATAACCCTATTTATGAAAATGGTAGTGTTGTAGGACGTGCAACTGGTGGTGACTTTGGATTTAGACTAGGAAAATCTATCGCACTAGGAATGGTTAAACCTGAGTTAGCAAATGTTGGACAAAAACTAAGGATTGATATACTTGGTAAAATGCATGAGGCAACAATTTTAGAAGAAAGTCCTTACGATGCAGAAAATAAATTATTGAGAGCTTAATGAAAATTTTAGTCGCTGTAAAAAGAGTTATTGATTATAACGTTCAAATTAGAGTTAAAGAGGATGGTAGTGGAGTTGTTACTGATAACGTTAAAATGTCAACAAACCCACCAGATGACAATGCTATTGAAGAAGCTGTAAAAATTAAAGAGTCTGGTAAAGCAACAGAAATAATAGCTGTTACTGTTGGTGAAGAGAAAGCTCAAGAAACAGTCAGAAAAGCTTTAGCGGTAGGAGCGGATAGAGGGATTCATGTAAAGGTTGATGGCACCATTGAGCCACTTGCTGTTTCTAAAATTTTAAAAAAAATTGTTGAAAAAGAAAATCCAGACTTAGTTTTTATGGGTAAACAAGCAATTGATGATGACTGTAATCAAACGGGTCAAATGTTAGCAGCACATTTAAATTGGCCACAAGCAACTTTTGCTTCAAAAATAGAAGTAAACGATAAATCATTAAAAGTTACTAGAGAAGTGGATGAAGGTTTAGAAACTATTGAAGTCAATACACCAGCTATTATTACATGTGATTTAAGATTAAATGAGCCAAGATATGCGTCACTGCCAAATATTATGAAGGCTAAGAAAAAACCTATTGAACAGATTAATGCGTCAGATCTAGGAGTTGATACAAACCCTAGAATAGAACATATTAAAATTGAAGAACCGCCAAAAAGAAAAGCGGGTATTAAAGTTGCGAGTGTAGAGGAATTAGTACAAAAATTAAAAAATGAGGCAAAGGTAATTTAATGTCAGTTTTATTAATAGCAGAGCATAACAACAAAGAAGTAAAACCATTTACATTGAATGCAATTACAGCTGCATCACAAATAGATCAAGATCTTCATGTATTGTTAATTGGAAGTAAGGCAGATGATGTTGCAAAATCTTTATCTGAAGTTCCTTTAGTAAAAAAAGTTCTGCATATAGATCATGAAATTTATGAAAATTATATTGCTGAAAATTATACTGCAGCAATTTTAAAACACGCTGATAAATATTCACATATTATTTGCTCAGCAAATACATTTGGAAAAAACCTTATGCCAAGAGTTGCAGCATTATTGGATATTTCACAAGTAAGTGATATTATAAAAGTTATATCTCCTGATACATTTCTAAGACCAATTTATGCAGGAAATGCATTTGCTACAGTTAAAAGTAATGATGAGAGAAAATGTGTTACTATTAGACCAACATCATTTGAAGCAGCAGAAACAACCGGTGGATCTGCCGAAATAGAAAAAATTGATGCAGCAGATCAAACCGAAAATACAAAATTTATAAATAGAGAAGAAATCAAATCAGATAGACCTGAATTAGGCACAGCCAGAATAGTAATTTCAGGTGGTAGAGGCTTACAAAATGGTGAAAATTTCAAGTTAATAACTGATGTAGCGGACAAATTAAACGCAGCAATTGGAGCTTCAAGAGCTGCAGTTGATGCCGGATATATCACAAACGAACATCAAGTGGGACAAACAGGAAAAGTAGTTGTGCCTGATTTATATATAGCAGTAGGAATTTCTGGAGCCATTCAACATTTAGCAGGAATGAAAGAAAGCAAAGTTATTGTTGCTATAAATAAAGATGGTGAAGCACCTATTTTTAGTGTCGCAGATTACGGCCTGGAAGCTGATTTATTCGAAGCACTTCCTCAATTCTTAGAGGAACTGAACAAATTAAACACTATACAAAAATAACAAATACTGTAAGAAATTAGCATGTCCAGAGAAGTGATGGAATACGATGTTGTAATCGTAGGTGGCGGGCCATCGGGACTTTCAACTGCAATAAAATTAAAGCAGTTAAATCCAGATATTAATGTCTGCCTTTTAGAAAAAGCATCTGAAATAGGTGCACATATTTTATCCGGGAACGTGTTTGAAACACGAGCCTTAGATGAACTATTGCCAAATTGGAAAGATTTTAATCCACCAATTAAAACTAAAGTTAATAAAGAAAAGTTTCTATTTCTAGGTAAGACAAAAAAAATAAGTTGGCCAACTTGGTTATTACCTAAAGTGCAACAAAATCATAATAATTATATTATTAGTCTTGCTAATTTATGTAGATGGTTAGCAGAGCAAGCTGAAAGTCTTGGAGTTGAAATATTCCCAGGTTTTCCTGCAAGTGAAGTTTTATATAATGACGATGGTTCTGTTAAAGGTGTTGCAACTCAAGATATGGGTTTAGATAAAGAAGGAAATAAAAAAGACGGTTATGAGCCGGGAATGGAACTTCATGCAAAAGTTACAGTTTTTGCTGAAGGGTGTAGAGGACATTTAGGAAAAGAATTAATCAAAAAATTTGATTTAGATAAAGGAAAAGATCCACAACAGTATGGAATTGGATTTAAAGAAATTTGGGAATTAAAAGAAGAAAATCACGACGAAGGTCTAGTGATGCATACAGCAGGTTGGCCATTAGATAATAGCACCTACGGGGGAAGTTTTGTTTATCATGCGGAAAATAAACAAATTTTTTTAGGATATGTCATCGGTCTTGATTATAAAAACCCTCATCTTTCACCATTTGATGAATTTCAAAAATTTAAAACTCATCCTGCGATCAAATCAATATTAGAAGGTGGTAAAAGAATATCATTTGGTGCAAGAGCACTTATAGAAGGAGGTTTTCAAAGTCTACCCAAGATGTTTATGCCAGGTGCATTATTAGTTGGTTGTGACGCTGGTACATTAAACATGCCAAAAATTAAAGGATCACATACTGCAATGAAAAGTGGAATGATTGCAGCAGAAACTATTATTGATCACATAAAATCTAGCAAAGAATTATCTATTTATGAGGATAAATTCAAAAAAAGTTGGGTTTATAAAGAGTTATATGAGGCTAGAAATGTTAAACCTAGCTTTAGCTGGGGTTTAATTCTTGGAATAATATTTACAGGCATTGATCAAATTTTATTTAAAGGAAGATTGCCATTTACACTAAAACACAAACATGCTGATCACGAAACTTTAAAACCAGCAAGTGAAATGCCAAAAATAGATTATCCAAAACCAGATAATGTCATTACATTTGATAAAACTAGTTCAGTCTATCTAACAGGAACTAATCATGCTGAAAATCAGCCAGTACATCTTCGACTTAAAGATAAAGATTTACCAATAAAATATACTTTAGGTAAATACGATGAGCCTGCGCAAAGATACTGCCCAGTTGGAGTTTATGAGGTTCAAAGAGAAAATGATGTTGAGAAATTTGTGATTAATTCTCAAAATTGTATTCATTGTAAAACTTGCGATATAAAAGAGCCGTCACAAAATATTACATGGGTTACACCAGAGGGTGGAGGTGGACCTAAGTACGGAAATATGTAGCTAAGAAAGATCTATTGCAAACTTTTTTAAAGTTTCAATTGGCACTAACTTCAAGGTGTTAACGTGAGTTTTTTTTAAATATATAGAGCATCCAATTCCTGCTTCCAAAGCTCTTGCAACCCAACTGGCACATACACACCAGTTATCTCCATCAATCAATCCAGGAAAACCAAATTCAGGATGAGGCGTTATTAAATCGTTACCAGCCTCTTTACACCATTCTAAAAATTCATCATTAACTTTTACACAAACTGTATGTAAACCTCGATCGTTTTCATCTGTGTTACAACAACCATCTCTGAACCAACCAGTTAATGGATTTTTAGAACATTCTTCAAGATCTTCTCCAAGAACATTTTTTTGAGCTTCACTCATTAAATTTTAGTAGGATTAGGTTGTCCTTTATAAACAACTTCTGGATCGAATTTTTTCTTTTCTTCTTCAAATTTCATTTCTACTTTACGTCCATTTTCAATTTCACCCATTGGAACTGATCGATAAAAACATGATCTATAACCAACATGACAACTTGCACCATCACCAATATCTACAGTGATCCAAACTGCATCTTGGTCATCATCAATTCTTATTTCTTTAACTTTTTGAGTAAAGCCACTAGTTTTTCCTTTGTGCCAAATTTCTTTTCTAGACCTGCTCCAGTAGTGAGCTTCTTTTGTTTCTATTGTTAATTTTAAAGCTTCAACATTCATATGACCGTGCATTAGAATCTCTTTGGTTTCTGCACAAGTTGTAATTACAGGGATTAAACCATCATTATCGAATTTTGGAGATAATAGGTTACCTTCTTCTATATCAGCGACATTTTCTCTTTTTTTAAACATATATAAGTCGCATTATCTAACATATTACTGAATATAATAAATATTTTAAATTTAAGGATTTATATATATAAAAACCCATCATGAAATTAGTAAAAAACGAAAATAAGAAAAACTTAGATGCAGTTTCTGATGAAGAAGCTAAAGAAGCATTTGTAAAAATCTTAAAATGGATAGGTGAGGACCCAACAAGAGAGGGTTTGTTAGAGACACCTAAGAGAGTAACAAAAGCATTCAAAGAATACTTCAAAGGATACCACGAAGATCCAAAAGCAATTTTAAGCAAAACATTCGGTGATGTTGAAGGTTATAGTGATATGGTTGTACAGAAGAATATATCAGTACAAAGTCATTGTGAGCATCATATGGCACCTATTATTGGTATTGCACACGTTGCCTATATTCCAAATGAGAGAGTTGTTGGATTAAGTAAGATTGCAAGAGTAGTAGAGGTTTTTTCTAAAAGACTACAAACACAGGAAAGATTAACTGTTCAAATCGCAAATACATTAATGGAGTCATTAGATGCAAAAGGTGTTGCAGTAACTATTGACTCAACACACCAGTGTATGACTATGCGAGGTATTAAAAAAGAACAAGCTACAACTGTTACTAATTTTTATTTAGGTCAATTTAAAGACGATCTTAGTTATCAGAATAGATATTTGCGATTTATTGCAAAATAGAGTTTAATTATACATGCCTGAATCTTTCAAAGCCCTGGTTGTAAACCAAGATGGTGAAAATTTTTCTCAAGAAGTTAAAGAATTAAATTTTGATTTTTTAAACGAGGGTGAGATTTTAGTTAAAATACAATACTCTGATTTAAATTATAAAGATGCTTTGATTTTAAAAGATGGTGCAAAATTAGTAAAAGAGTTTCCAAGAATTCCTGGAATTGATTTCTCAGGTACAGTAGCAGAAAGCAAGTCAGACGAATTTAAAGAAGGTGATGAGGTAATACTTACTGGTTGCAGAGTTGGAGAATTATTTCATGGAGGATTCTCTCAATATGCAAGAGTCAAAAAAGAATTTCTTATAAAGAAACCTTCAGGTATTGATTTAAAGCAAGCAATGATGATGGGTACTGCGGGCTTTACGGCAATGTTGTGCGCATTTGCTGTAAAAGCAAAAGAAGAATTATTACTTCAAAGTAAAGTTAACGATGTTCTTGTAACAGGTTCAACAGGTGGAGTAGGGATGGTTGCTGTAAATATTTTATCTAAAATGGGATGCAATGTAACCGCAATCACTGGAAAACCAGAAAAAGCTGAGTACTTAAAGGAATTAGGAGCAAAAACGGTTCTTGATCGTAAAGAATTTGAAGGTGAGCCAAGATTAATTGGCAAAGGTACTTGGGATGGTGTTGTTGACACTGTTGGTGGAAATATTTTAGCAAATGCAATTTCACAGACAAGATTAAAAGGAATTGTTGCAGTATGTGGAAATGCAAGTGGAACTAACAAGCTAAATACATCTGTTGTTCCTTTTTACATCAGAGCTGTTAAATTATGGGGCGTAGATTCAGTTAATGTGAGCAACAAAAGAAAAGAATTCGTATGGGGTGAGGTACCAAGTTTAGTAGATTTTGGTATTATTGAAAAATCAATTAAAACAGTTGGGCTTGAGGAACTTTTGAATGTATTTCCGGAAATGCTTGAAGGAAAATTAAAAAATAGAATTCTAGTGGATGTAAACAAATAATGGATTGGGATAAATTAAAAATTTTTCACGCAGTAGCTGAAGCTGGTAGTTTCACAAGCGCTACTGTAATTCTTAATTTAAGCCAATCTGCAATAAGTAGACAAATTCAATCTTTAGAAGAAGATTTAAAAGTAAAGTTATTTGAAAGACATGCAAGAGGATTAACACTCACAGAAAATGGTGAATACGTTTATAAAACTGCACATGAAGTTATCAGTAAAATTAAAGAGGTAGAAACAACTTTAGGAGATCAAAAACATAAACCAACCGGAAAACTAACAATTACAACTGTTAGAAGTTTTGGTACTCACTGGTTAACCCCGAGAATTCAAGAGTTTATGCAATTAAATCCAGAAATTGAAATAGAATTAATTTTTGACGATAAAGAGTTAGATTTAAGCACAAGACAAGCCGATATAGGAATATTTATGAGAAGACCAAAGCAACTTAATTATATTCAAAGAAAACTAATGGACATAAATTACCATATATATGGCTCAAACAAGTATCTAGAAAAACATGGTATGCCTAAATCTATAAATGATTTAAGCAAGCATAACTTTATATCATTTGGTAGAGGAGCCCCATCACCAGTGTTTAACCCAGATTGGGCATTAAAACTTGGTATTAAAGATAATAAAAAAAGAAAGCCTGTTATGAAAGTAAATAGCGTTATGGGTTTACTGTTAGCAGTCGAAAGTGGTGTAGGCCTTGCGGCTCTTCCAGATTATTTAGTTTCTTTATCTCGAAATGTAATTAAAGTTCTACCCAGTGTTGAGGGTCCGATTACAGAGGCTCACTTCGTTTTTCCAGAATCTCTAAAAAATGTAGCAAGGGTTACAACATTCAGAAACTTTCTTTACAGTAAAATTTCAGAATTTAAATCTTAAAATATCAAGAAAAACAGGGTCTTTGGTGCGTCAATATTGAGATTGATAATCATTATCAATGAGAATAATTCTCAGAACTATTATAAACAAAAATAACCAATAGAGAGAGAATAATGAAAAAAATATCAATTTTTGCATTAATTTTATCCTTATTTGTATCGACTTTTGCGATAGCTAATGAGGTAAACATCTTTAATGCTAGGCACTATAAAGCAGACGCAGAGCTTTATGGTAAATTTGAAAAAGCAACAGGTATAAAAGTTAATTTAATTAATGGTAAATCTGGCGCATTAGAAAAAAGAATGATCGAAGAAGGCGCTGACTCCGCTGCTGATCTTTACATTACAGCTGATGCTGGAAGATGTGGTGCTTTTAAAGCAAAAGGAATGACACAAGCAGGACTTGTTTCTCCTACAATTAAATCTTCTGTACCTAAAAATTTTAGAACAACTCACTGGGTTGGAGTAGCTAAAAGAGCAAGAATTGTTTACTACTCACCTGAAAGAGTAAGTGGTGCAGAGTTATCTGGATTAACTTATGAAAGCTTAGCTGATCCAAAATGGAAAGGCAGAATAGCAATAAGAGCATCTAGCAATATTTACAATAAATCTTTAGTTGCTTCATTAGTTAAAAATAATGGAAAGAAAGCTGCAGGTGAATGGGCAAAAGGTGTTGTAGCTAATATGGCAAGAGATCCAAAAGGAAATGATAGAGCACAGATTATGGCAGTTGCAGCTGGAGAAGCTGATATTGCAGTAGCTAATACATATTATTTAGCTTTAATGTTATCTGGTAATAAAGGACCTGAACAACAAGAAGCGGCAAAAAAAGTTAAAGCATTTTTTCCTAATCAGAATGATCGAGGAACACACATGAACATAAGTTGTGCAGCTTTAGTTAAAGGAGCTCCTAATAAGGCTAATGCAATTGCACTTGTTGATTTCTTATTGTCACCAGAGTCTCAAGAGCACTTTACAAATAATACTTTTGAGTTTCCAATGATAGCTGGAGTTTCGCCAAGCCCACTAGTAGTAAATAATCTAGGTTTAGATTTTAAACAAGATCTTACTACAAGTGTTGCTAGTTATGGAGATAAACAAGCAGATGCATTAGAAGTAATGACAGCTGCAGGTTGGAAGTAACATTGAAGACTAAGAAAAAATTTATGCCTGATGTTAATTTTAATAAGTCAGCCCAGCCATGTACTCCATGTGCTGAGGAGTGTAAAAAAATTAACAGAAGAATAAATAAAAGAAAGCTTTCAGAGATAAATACTAAAGATTTTCCGCACATTCTAAAAGTATTCAATATCTGACTTTTCTTAATAAAGGTGTCTATGTTATCCTCATAGGCACCTTTAAATTTACACAAGAATTTTTGACATGATTGGACTTCAAATACCTAAAGTAATTTTCAAAACAAGAGTAGGAGATAGCTCATCATCTCTCAATGAATGTTCTATAGGTGGAAAATGGGTCGATAAGTCCTCTGATGATTATTTTAAAGGAAAAAGAGTTATAATTTTTAGCCTCCCTGGTGCATTTACGCCTACATGTTCTTCTCAACAACTACCAGGTTTTGAGACTAATTATTTGAAACTAATAGAGCTTGGAATTGATGAAATATACTGCTGTTCGGTAAACGACTCTTACACAATGAACGCATGGGCAGAAAAATTACAAATAAAAAATATCAAACTTATACCTGATGGTTCAGGACTTTTTACTAAATTTATGGGTATGCTAGTTTCTAAAGATCACAATGGATTTGGTCAAAGAAGTTGGAGATATATGGCCATAATTAATAATGGAATTGTTGAAAAATGGTGGCAAGAACCTGGTATAAATAATGATGGCTCAGATGATGATCCTTACATCGAGACAACTCCAGATAATTGTATTAAATACCTCTCAAAAAAATAAAAAAAATTAGTTTTTTAAATGTTTTCAAATAAATTAAATTTGTGGTTTTTAAGCTCTGTATTAATTTCATTCTTAGTCATTATTCCTATTTTAACAGTTTCTTTAAGTTTTTTTGAGGATACATCTCGGTATTTTGAAATACTTAAAAATACTTTTTTATACGAATACATCTTTAATTCATTATCACTTTTAGTCGGTGTTTTAATTTTAACATTTATTTTAGGGGTTGGATCAGCATACATAGTTTCATTTTATAAATTTCCAGGAGTTAATTTCTTTAAATGGGCATTAATTCTATCCTTTGCGATTCCCCCTTATATTTACGCATACTCTTTATTTGCTTTTTTTGATAATTACGGAACAGCATTTACTATATTGAGGAATATATTTGGTGAGGGGGAGTATAATCAACATATACCAAAGTTTGATGGCATGTTCGGTTTGATATTATCAATTTCTTTTTCTCTCTACGCATATGTTTATATACTTGCTAGATCCTCATTTTTATATCAATCACAAAACTTAATAGAACTTGGTAAAAATTTAGGGTTTTCAAAAATTAAATCTTTCTTCTCTGTAATTTTACCTGCAGCTCGACCAGCAATTGTTGCTGGATTATCATTAGTAGCAATGGAAACACTAGCTGAGTTCGGCGCTGTAGATTTTTTTTCGGTAAATACATTAACAACTGGAATTTATAACGCTTGGATAACATTCGATGATCTAGCTTTTGCAAACAGAATATCTTTTTTCTTATTACTATTTATATTTATTCTATTTTTGACAGAGAACTTATCTAGAAAAAAAGCAAAATATCATTTGGACTCTAGAGGTGGATTTAAACAAAAGGAGAAAACAAAACTATCAGGCGTAAATTCCTTTTTTGCTTTTTCATTTTGTTTTTTATTATTCTTTTTAAGTTTTTTATTTCCTTTAGGACAAATGTTGTATTGGACAATAAAATTTCCAGAGAACCTTTTTGATGTTAATGTAATTAATCTTTTATTAAATACTTTATATTTAGTGACTTTATCTAGCTTTGTTTTAATTACTTTCGCATTGATATCAAATTATGGTAACAGAGTTTCAAAAAATAAAACTCTTAACTTTCTTTCAACATTATCAATCTCAGGATATGCAATACCTGGTGTAATACTAGCTGTTGCTTTTATAACTTTTATTGCTTGGTTTGATAATAACATAATTAAATCGCTTGGATTTCTATCAATTAAAAAAGTATTTATTGGATCAATATTAGGATTAGTCATAGTCTATTTCATTCGTTTTTACTCACTAGCATTCAACGGAATAAAATCAGGTTATGAAAAAATAAATGTTTCTGTCGATGAGAGTGCATATCTTCTTGGATACTCAAAAAGAAAGACATTTACCAATATTCATATTCCTTATTTGAGAAACTCTCTTCTTTTTGTTGTAATTTTGATCTCACTTGAAATAATTCGAGAATTACCAATCACATTAGTTTTAAGACCTTTTAATTTTGAAACCTTCGCAACTACAGCTTATATTTCGGCTTCAGAGGATATGCTTGAAGCAGCAGCGGTGCCGTCATTATTTTTGATTTTAATTGCAGCTTTTTTTATTACAATATCTTCTAATTATATTTTAAAAGAACATAATGACTAAAAATTTTTTAGAAATAAATAATGTTGATTTTAATATTAGTGGAACTACAAAAGTAAAAAATGTTTCTTTTTCAATTCAAAATGAAGGAGATATTATTTGTCTATTAGGTCCATCAGGAATAGGAAAAACTACAATTTTAAGAACTATAGCTGGTTTAGAAAAAATAAATAATGGAACCATAACAATTAATAATAAAACCATTTCCTCTAAAAAAATTCATATGGAACCAGAGGACAGAAATATATCGCTTGCATTTCAAGAAAATAGTTTATTCCCACATTACAATGTTGAAAAAAATATTTTAATTGGCACTGAAAAAAAAAGTAAAAAGAAAAAAAAAATTAATCCCAAGGAAATAATTAATTTCTTAAATTTAAAAAAAATATTAAATAAATATCCACATGAAATTAGTGCAGGGGAGGCTCAAAGAGCATCATTAGCCAGGTCATTAGTTTCAAATCCAGACTTGTTACTTTTAGATGAGCCTCTTTCAAACGTTGATCAAAGCTTTAAAGAGGAAATACAAGTTGAGTTAAAACAATTATTAAGTAAATCAAAAATAACAACTATAATTGTCACTCACGACTCATATGAAGCTTTTTATTTAGGAAGCAAATGTGGAATAATTTTAAATAAACAATTAAAGCAATTTGATGATCCTTACAATGTTTATCATTTTCCTAATTCAGTAGAAGTGGTAAATTTTTTAAATAGAGGAATTTTAATTCCTGCAAAAGTTATAAGTGAAAATAGTTTAGAAAATAAAGATCTTGGCATAATCCAAGGTAATTTTGTTAAACATTATCCAAACGGATCAGATGTAAAACTTTTATTACAACCAGAAGATTTAGAGCATGACGATAAAAGTAATCTAAAGTTAGAAGTTGTTGATCGTAAATTTAGAGGAACAAATTTTATATACACTCTTAAAACTGAGAGTAATTTACAAATCCCAGTATTTGTTCATTCTCACCACATTCACCAACATGAGGTAGATGAAAAGTTTGGCATTAAAAGGCCAATCCATATTGACCACATTGTCTGTTTTTAAGTATTATAATACGGTAATAATATACTCATGGATAAAGAATTACCTAAAGGTGCAAAAGTTGTAGTCATTGGTGGCGGTGTAGCGGGAACATCATGTGCATATCATCTAGCTAAATTTGGCTGGAAAGATGTAGTACTTTTGGAAAGAGATCAGTTAACATCTGGAACTACATGGCATGCAGCTGGTTTAATGGGTCAATTAGGAGCCTCATCTACTATTACAAAATTAAGAAAATATACTTTAGATCTGTATCAAGAATTAGAAAAGAAAACTGAATTATCTATAGGGTTAAAACAGAATGGTGCTATTACAGTAGCCACCACAAAAGAGAGAATGCAAGAGTTGTTGAGACAAGCAACTACCGCTCAACTTTCTGATGTTGAAGTGCATGTTTTGGATAAAAAACAAACAAAAGATTTATATCCTGTTGTAAATAATGATGACATTATTGGAAGTGTTTTTATGCCAAAGGATGGTCAAGCTGATCCTGTAGGCGTAACCAATGTTTTAGCAAAAGCTGCTAGAATGCAAGGAGCACAAATTTTTGAAAAAACACCTGTAACAAAAATTCTTGTTAAAAATAATTCTATAGTTGGAGTTGAAACCGATAAAGGAAAAATTGATTGTGAGTATGTTGTATTAGCAGCAGGTATGTGGTCTAGACAAATAGGCGAAAAAATGAATGTTAGTATTCCATTGTATCCCAATGAACATTTTTATGTGATCACGGAACCAATAAAAGATTTACCAAAAAACTTACCAGTTTTAAGAGATTATAATAATTGTCTCTATCTTAAAGAAGACGCTGGCAAAATGTTAGTTGGAATATTCGAACCAAATGCAAAACCAGCCTTTAAAAATACTGGTGTTGTTCCAGATGATTTTTCCTTTGGTGAATTACCAGATGATTTTGATCATTTTGAACCTTATCTAAAAAAATCTTTTCATAGATTACCAATGCTAGAAAATGCTGGAATTAGAAAATTTTTTTCTGGCCCTGAATCATTTACTCCTGATACTCAATATCTTTTAGGTGAAACTCCTGAGATTAAAAAACTTTTTACATGTTGTGGTTTTAATAGTATTGGAATTGCAAGTTCAGGAGGTGCTGGACGAGTTACTGCAGAATGGATGATTAATGGACACATTAATGAAGATTTATTTTCATTAGATATTAAAAGATTTCAAAAATTTCATTCATCAAAAAAATTCATAATGGAAAGAGTGACAGAAACACTTGGTGATTTATATGGAATGCATTGGCCATTTAAACAACATAAAACATCAAGAAACCAAATTGTATTGCCCTACCAAGAGGAACTAAAAAAATTAGGAGCTTGTTTTGGAACTTCGGGTGGTTTTGAAAGACCTATGTGGTATGCGTTAAAAGACGAAAAGGCTGATTACAATTATAGTTTTGGTTATCAAAATTGGTATCCATCAGCTGAGTATGAAACTAAAAATACCAGAGAAAACGTTGGATTATTTGAGTTATCTCCTTTTTCAAAATTTGACCTTGAAGGGCAAAATGTTCACGAAGAATTACAAAAAATATGTACTGCAAACATAAAAGATGTTGAGGGTAGAGCAACTTATACCCAGATGTTAAATGAAGATGGAGGAATAGAGACCGATGTTACTGTTACTTGTCTTGAAAAAAACCATTTTAGAGTGATAGGTCCAGCAGCAACAAGAGAACATGATAAATTTCATATAAAAAAATATATTTCAGAAGAGGTCAATTTTAAAGATGTAACAGAAGATTTAACATGCCTAGGATTATACGGACCCAACTCAAGAAAATTACTATCCAATATCAGTAATGACGATTTTACAAATGAAGGTATAAAATTTAGTCATGGAAAATTCGTTACTATTGACGGAGTTAAAGTTTGGGCTCAAAGATTATCTTATGTAGGTGAAATAGGATTCGAATTATATACAAACATAGATGAAAGCAAAAAATTATTTTTAGCCATTATTAAAGAGGGTAAAAATCATGGCTTATCACTTTGTGGTGCGCATGCTATGGATATTATGAGAATGGAAAGTGGTTTCTTACATTGGGGACATGATATATCGCCCGAAGAAAATCAATATCAAGCAGGACTTAATTTTGCAATCAGTTATAAAAAAAATATAAATTTTGTTGGAAAAGAAGCATTATTAAAAATTAAAGATAAAAAACCTATAAAATCATTAGCCATGATGGTATTAAAAGATAACAGACCTGGAGAACCTTTATTACTTCATGAAGAGCCAATTTACTTAGATGATAAAATAATAGGCAGAACAACATCAGGAAATTATTCATTTAATTTTAAAAAAAATATTTCATTTGGTTATGTCAACTCTGGAAATTCTATTGGAGACTTGATTAATAAAAATTTATCTATTGAAGTTGAAAAGAAAAAATACCCTGTAACAATAATCAAAAAACCTTTAAATCAAAAAAATATAAAAAATATTTAATGTTAAAGATAATTTCAAAAAAAAATAGAGCCGCAGAAATTATTTGTAACCTTAATAAAATTGATAATAAGCAATTAAAAGAAATTAAATCAACACTGGATAAGTATGGAATGATTTATTTTCCTAATCAAAAACTTACTTCCAAGAATTATCTTAATTTCGCAAAAAAATTTGGTAAACCAGCTAATTATCCAAGATTGAAAGGTTTAAATAAAAAATATCCTCAAATAACTGTTGTACAACGTAAATCTACTGATAAAGGACCTAGCTTTGGTGAACAATTTCACACAGATTCCTCTTATACAAAAAAACCTCCTAGATACACGATGTTACTTTCAAAACTAGTACCTAAAAAAGGTGTTGCTAATACTGACTTTTCTTCGCAGTACTTAGCTTATGAAAAATTATCAAAAAATTATAAAAATAAGCTTAAAAAATTAAAAGGCATCTACTCTTCACATGGACCAATTTCAATTACAACAGTTGAGAGAGAAAAAGAAAAAGGAAAAATATCTAAAGAACTGATTTCAAGACATAAATTAATAAGAACTATTAAAAATAAAAAAACTATATACTGTAGCCCAGGGCACTTTTTAAAATTTAATACACATATGACTAAACAAAAAAAAGAACTAAAGAAATTCTTATTCAATCATCAGACAAAAAAAACCTTTCAATATTCATTAGAATGGGAAAAAGATCAGCTTGCTATTTGGGATAATAGAGCCATGCTCCATCAGGCTACACCGTTTAAAGGTAATAGAATACTTCATAGAATAACAATACTTTAATAAAATGTATTCAATATTTCTTGGGTTAACACCTTTTATCTTTATCACACTATTTGGTTTTGTTTTTGGAAAACTTAAAATTTTTGATTTAGGTCATGCAAAAGTTTTAAATTTGTTTTTATTCTATGTAGCGGTTCCTGCTTTAATTATTAAATTTGTTGCTCAAAGTGAAATTGGCCAAGTTGATATAAAACAAATAGTTTCTTACTTTTTAATGCAAGGAAGTCTTGGGTTTTTAACATTTTTATTAACATCAAAGTTTTTTAAAAGACCTATTCCAGAGTCTATTATATGGGCATTGATGGTAGCACTATCAAATCATGTTACATTATTATTACCTATTACAAAAATCTATTTTGGAACTGAAGTAATTACTCAAGTAACAAGTATAATATTAATGGATGGGGTTATTTTATTATCGGTAATTGCTTTTTTTTTAGAACTTACTACTAAAAAAAATATTCGATTAACTACATTTATAAAGAACATAGTTCTTAATCCAATGATATTTTCAATCTTAATTGGTCTTTTACTATTTGTGTTTAAGATAAATATCGATGATACGCCAATAGATTACGTGCTTTCTGTTTTGGCAGCTTGTGTTTCGCCTATAGGACTTTTTGCAATTGGTATCACATTATCTTTTTACACCCATAAAGTTATTAATAAACTAACTACTTCTATATCCATATTGAAATTAGTTGTTTCCCCAATCATACTCCTGATAGTTGGCTTTATCATATTTGATGCTGGACAACCTGAAAAAATTCCTGGTGCTTTTTTTGTTAGTGTTGCACCATGTGGTCATACAGCTGTAGTATTATGCTCTGCTTATAATGTAAGTCCTGAAAATATTATAAAAGCTTTATTTATCTCAACTTTTGCATCATTTGCTACCATATTTTTTGCTATTCAATATTTAACAACTTAAGTTAATTAATATTATCTAAGATTTTATTAGCACATGCTTTTGTATTGCTGTCACCATCTAGATCTTTAGTTCTATTTTGTTTTTCTAGCAAAGTTTTTTCGATTGAACTTACTATTCGTGTGGCAGCTTCTTTTTCGCCTAAATAATCTAACATCATAGCGCCAGACCAAATTTGACCTATTGGATTTGCAATACCTTTTCCAGCAATATCAGGTGCTGATCCATGAACAGGCTCGAATAAAGAAGGATGTTTATTTGTTGGGTTAATATTTCCTGATGGAGCTATACCAATTGTTCCCGTACATGCTGGACCCAAATCGGATAAAATATCTCCAAATAAATTTGATGCTACGACAACATCAAACCACTCTGGTGTTAAAACGAATCTTGCAGCTAAAATATCGATATGAAATTGATCTGTTTTTATCTCAGGAAAATCTTTTTTATTTTCATAAAATCTTTGATCCCAGTATGGCATGGTTATAGAAATACCATTTGATTTTGTGGCATTAGTTAATTTTCTTCTGTCTCTTGTTTTTGCTAATTCAAATGCAAATTTTTGAACTCTATCTATTCCATGTTTAGACATTATAGTTTCTTGTATAACAATTTCTCTTTCAGTATTTTGATACATTTTTCCACCTACCGAAGAATATTCACCCTCAGTGTTTTCACGCACTATCATCATATCTATGTCACCAGGTTTTTTATTTGCTAATGGTGCATTTACTCCTTCAAATAATTTTACTGGCCTTAAATTAATAAATTGATCAAATTCTCTTCTAAACTGTAGTAGGGAACCCCATAAAGTAATATGATCTGGATATTTATCTGGCATACCTACTGCACCAAAAAATATTGCATCATGATTACCAATTTGTTGTTTCCAATCATCAGGTAGCATTTTTCCATGCTTTTCATAATAATCGCATGATGAAAAATCAAATTCATCTATCTTTAATTTAAATTGATGTTGATTTGCTACTTCTTTAAGTATTTTTAAAGCCTCTGGAACAACCTCTTTTCCAATACCATCTCCAGCAATTGAGGCGATTTTGTATTCTTTCATCCTTACTTAGTAAAAGTATCGTTAAATTGTTTAGCTACTCTTACAAAAGTAGTACATTTACTAAGTTGTTTAAGAGAAGGGGCTCCCACATAAGTACAGCTACTTCTGACACCACCAAGAATATTATTTATCGTATCTTTAATTTTTCCTCGATATTTAATTCTCACTGTTCTACCCTCACTACTTCTATAGTTAGACAAACCCCCATAATGTTTCTTATTTGCTATGTCAGAACTTGATCCGTAAAATTCTATAAATTTATGACCATTTGATTTTATTAGCTTACCTTCACCTTCATCGTGACCAGCAAACATTCCTCCAAGCATCACAAAATCTGCACCACCACCGAAAGCTTTTGCGACATCACCCGGACAAGTACAACCTCCATCAGCAATTATATGTGCCCCTAAACCATGGGCAGCATCAGCACATTCAATGACAGCACTTAACTGAGGATAACCAACACCTGTTTGAATTCTTGTAGTACAAACACTACCTGGTCCAATTCCAACTTTTACAATATCTGCTCCTGATAATACTAATTCTTGTGCCATATCAGCTGTTACCACGTTACCAGCAATAATAGTTTTAGTAGGATATTTATCTCTTACAGATTTTAAAAATTTACTAAAGTGTTCAGAATAACCATTAGCAACATCAATGCAGATAAATTTTATGAAACTATATTCTTTTAAAATTTTATCTAAATTTTCAAAATCTTCTTTTTTTATTCCTATACTTAAAGCAATATTTGGATGAATAGATTTTATTTTTTTGAATTTTTTTATTTTCTGAATGTTATGCTGTTTAGTTAAACAAGTGATCATTCCGTATTCAGAAAGCTTTTCAGCTACACCAAGTTCACCAACACCATCCATATTTGAGGCCATGATAGGAATTCCAGACCATTCATTATTACTATACTTAAATCTATAAGTTCTTTTTAGATTTACATCTTTACGACTTTGAAGAGTACTTCTTTTAGGTCTAAAAAGTACATCTGAGTAGTCTAATTTTAGTTCTTCTTCAATTCTCACGAGTCCGAATTTATACAGGGGCTCAAAGCAAATTCAAATTAATTATTAATATTGATGCAGCGTTTTAATTGGCTTTAATTTAAAAAATACATATTATTAGGCATGTTTAATGGTTTTAAGTCAAAGTACGTAAAGGTAAAAAAGGGCAAAGTTTTTTGTAGAGTTGGTGGTGAAGGTCCACCATTACTTTTACTACACGGATATCCACAAACACATTTAATGTGGCACAAAACAGCCCCTGAGTTATCTAAAAGATTTACAGTGGTTGCTGCAGATTTAAGAGGATATGGAAATAGTCTTGCTCCAGCATCAGATAGCAAACATTACAACTACTCAAAAAGAGAAATGGCAAGCGACATGAAACAGATGATGATAAAATTAGGGTTTAACAAATTTTTTGTTGCGGGACATGATAGAGGTGGAAGAGTTGCTCACAGGTTAGCAAGAGACCATAGAAAAAATATAATAGCTCTTAGTGTTTTAGATATTTGTCCAACATTAGATATGTACGAACTAACGACGAGAGATTTCGCAAAAGCTTACTTTCATTGGTTTTTTTTAATTCAACCAAAATGGTTACCTGAGAAAATGATAATGAGCGATCCACGTAAATGGATGAAAAGTTGTTTAGATAAATGGTCAGGTAATCACAAATTTGGAAACGTTGAAGAAAATTATTTAAAATGTTTCAAACAACCAAAAAGAATTCATGGATCTTGTGAAGATTATAGGGCGTCTGCGACTATTGATTTGGATCATGACAAAAAAGATAGAAAGAAAAAACTAAATATTCCAGTCCAAGTGTTATGGGGAAGTAAGGGAGTAATTGGAAAGCAGTTCAAACCATTAAAAATTTGGCAAAGATATACTGAAAAAAAAGTTATAGGTTATCCTATAAACTCAGGTCACTTCATTCCAGAGCAAAATCCAAACGCAACTATTAAACATTTAACTGAATTTTTTTTGAAGAAAATTAAGTAATTAGCCTTACTTGATGTGATCAATAATCGCGCATATCATTCTTGATAATATTAAATTCACCTTTAAATATAGCTAATGTCTTCTTTACTTAAAAATTCAGAATTAACCTCAGAAAAAGCAGATAGCATTGTTTCTGAAACTCTAAATAATTGTGATGATGGTGAGCTATATATAGAGGATACAAAATCTGAGACAATTGTATTAGATGATAACAAAATTAAAAGTTCAAATTATACATCTGACTTAGGTTATGGTTTTAGAGCTGTAACAGGTGATACAGTTGCTTATTCTCATTCAAACGAAATTTCTGAAAAATCATTAAAAAATTCTAGCGCAAATCTTAAGTCAACCTTAAAAAATAATAGCGGAACATATAATTCAGAAATTAAAAAAACTAATCAGAAGCTTTATAAAGACGTTGATCCAATTGAGAGCAAGTCAATGAAATCAAAAATTGAATTGCTGAACAATATGAATGAATATGCCAGATCAAAAGATAGTTCAGTTAAACAAGTAACAGCTAGCCTTCTAGCAGAAAAGAAAAATGTTGAGATCATTAGATCTGGAGGAGAATTATTATCAGATAATAGACCTTTAGTTAGAATAAATATGTCAGTAATGGTTGAAAAGAATGGTAGAAAAGAAACTGGTGTTTTTGGTATTGGTGGAAGACAGGATTATGATGAATATCTTAAAAATGATAATTGGAAAAAAGTTTGCGATGAAGCTTTTAGAATTGCAAGTACAAATATAGAAAGCAAACCTTCTCTTGCGGGAGAAATGAAAGTTGTTCTAGGACCTGGTTGGCCTGCAATTTTAATTCATGAAGCTGTAGGTCATGGATTAGAAGGTGATTTTAATAGAAAAAAAACTTCCGCTTTTCATGATTTAGTTGGTAAAAAAGTTGCGAGCGATGGAGTTACAATAATCGACGACGGAACATTAGATAATAGAAGAGGTAGTCTAAATATTGATGATGAAGGAACGCCAACAGAAAGAACAGTTTTAATTGAAAATGGTATCTTAAAAAATTTCATGCAAGATAGACTAAATGCAAGACTTATGAATACAAAATCAACAGGAAATGGAAGAAGAGAGAGCTATAAACATGTCGTAATGCCTAGAATGAGAAATACGATAATGTTAGGTGGATCAAACACCCAAGAAGAAATGATTAAGTCAGTAGATAAAGGTATTTTTGCTGTAAGTTTTGGTGGTGGTCAAGTTGACATTACCTCTGGAAAATTCGTTTTTAACTGCACAGAAGCTTATGAGATTATAAATGGAAAAATTGGATCTCCAATTAAAGGAGCTACTTTAATTGGTGATGGACCATCTTCTTTAAAAGAAATTTTAATGGTTGGAAATGATATGATGTTAGATCCTGGCATTGGAACATGCGGTAAAGCTGGACAGGGTGTGCCAGTGGGTGTCGGACAACCATCTCTACTTATCAATAATATGACTGTTGGTGGAACTCAACTCTAATAAAATGATTAAAGATCAAGAGTATTTAAAAAAAATTGCAGATATATGCCTTAGTAAGTCAAAAAAATTAGGTTCATCTGATGCAAATATATTAGTGCAAAGTTCTGTTTCTGAAAATGTAAATGTAAGGAATAAAAAACTTGATGGATCTGAAAGGTCTGAAAATCTTGGAGTAGTCCTAACAACTTATTTAGGTAAAAAAAAGTCCTCAATAGCCTCATCAAATCTTAAAGAAAGTAATTTAGATGAGTTAGTAAATAGATGTATTGAAACAATGAAGATTACACCTGAGGATGAATATAATTCATTACCAGATAAAGACCTACATTTTAAAGGATTAAAAGACTTAGACTTGTATGATGAAACTCATTTAAGTAATGAAGACAAGATTAATTATATAAAAGAGGCAGAAGAGGAAGCTTTTTCAAATGATAAAATAATAAATACTAATGGATCTGGATTTGGTGAGAATAAATCAAATTTTTTATTAGCTAATTCAAATGGATTTGCTGATGGATATAAAACTTCACAATTTACTGCATATTGTGAAGTTGTTTCAAAAAGCAACGGTAGCATGGAAAGAGATTATGAATATACAAGTAAAAGGTTTTACAGTGATATTTTAAAACCTAAACAACTTGGATCTATTGCAGCAGAGCATGCAGTAAAGAAATTAAATCCACAAAAAATAAAAAGTGAAAAAATTAGTCTGATATTTGATAAAAGAATTTCAAAAAACTTTCTATCTATTTTTGCAAGTGCAATATCATCAAGTGCAATTGCAAAAGGTACTACATTTTTAAAAGATAAATTAAATCAACAAGTTTTTAACCCTGAAATAAATATACAAGATCATGGTAATATAAGAAAAGCCAATGGATCTCGTTACTTTGATAGCGAAGGTATATCAGTAGTTAACCTTGATTTGATTAAGAACGGTATTCTTCAAGATTATTTAATTGATACTTATAATGGGAAAAAAATAAACAGAAAATCTAATGGTAGGGCAAGTGGTACAACAAATTTGTATTTTCAAAATGGATCAAAAACATTTGAAGATCTAATCAAATCAGAAAATAAAATCTTGTACATTAAAGAAACTATCGGTCATGGTACAAATATTATTAATGGTGATTATTCTGTAGGAGCATCTGGTATGATGATTGAGAATGGAGAGTTTTCATATCCAGTAAGTGAAATTACAATTGCTGGAAACTTAAATAATATTTTTAAAAACATAACTTTAGCCGATGATTTAGAATTTAACTATGCAACAAATTCACCGACAATGATGGTTGAAGGCATGGTTGTTGGTGGAAAATAATTTCTAAATGAAAATAATAATTACCATTTTTCTTGCTATTTTTTTTATTAGTACCTCATCAAATTCTAATGAAAATGAAATAAGATTAAATAACTTATTTGAAAAGTTAAAAATTCAAAACCACTCAATTGCAATTGATACAGAGATGAAAATCTGGGATATTTGGACCAAACATCCAACTAATCAAAATTTAACTTCTTTGCTATCAAGAGGAACAAAATTTATGAACCAGGAGCAATATTCAATTGCTGTAGATATATTTACAACTGTGATTAAAAAAGATCCTGCTTGGGCAGAAGCTTGGAATAAAAGAGCAACTGTCTTTTATTTAATGGGCAAATATCAAGATTCTCAAAATGATATAGACAAGGTATTAAAACTGGAGAAAAGACATTTTGGAGCATTATCAGGACAGGGTCTCGTACAAATTAAGTTAAAAAATTATGAAAAGGCTTTAAAGAGTTATGAAAAAGTAAAAGAGATTTATCCGTCCATGAGGTCACCACAAATTATGATACCACAGATTAAAGAGTTGATTAAAAATCAATCTGTGTAAATGAAAAAACTACTAATAATATTTTTTATTAATATTTTTGCGTTTAATTCTGCTTATTCTGCAGAAGAAGTCCTTACTTCTTTAAAAGAGGGAGGAAAAATAATTTTTATTAGGCATGCGCTTGCACCAGGGAATGGAGATCCAGAAAATTTTGATTTAAATGATTGTTCTACCCAAAGAAATTTAAATCAAAGAGGAATTGATCAGTCAAAATTTATTGGAAGTATATTTAATAAAAACCAGATTAAAATTGAAAATGTCTATTCAAGTGAATGGTGCAGATGTATAGATACAGCTAAATTTGCTTTTAAAAATTATGAAACATTAAGTGCACTAAATTCTTTTTATGATATTAGATTTGAAGCAAATGAAGAGAGGCAAATAACTCAACTAAAAGAGTTTATTAATCAATGGAATGGTAAAGAAAATATAATTTTTGTTACTCATTTTGTTGTTATATCTTCAATGCTAAATATAGGGACTTCTTCAGGAGAAATAGTAATAACCGATAAGAATTTAAATATTATTGGATCAATTGATACTTTGTAATATATTAACTTAAGATTTATGAAAACAATATTTATTATAGGATCAAAAAAGCATACTTTAAAATACACTAGAAAAATGCCTGAAGGCGAAGTAAAAAAAATGAAATCTTTTGTAACTAATAAAGGTCAAAAGTTAGAAAAAACATCCAAGTTTAAAATTCTAAATATTTCAGACGAAAAAACAGCAAGAGTGTTTAAGATCAGTTTATAATATTTAATCCAGAAATAGAAACTAAATGAAGAAATCTAAAAGAAGTAATGTAGACCCATTTATTGTAATGGATGTAATGGAGTCTGCTAGAAAAGCAGAAGCTAATGGCAAGCATGTAATTCATATGGAAGTAGGTCAACCAGGAACACCAGCACCAAAGCGTGCCAAACAATTTATTTCAGATGAAATTTCTAATAATGATCTTGGCTATACAGTTACTTTAGGTTTGCCAGAATTACGAAATAGAATTTCTAAATTGTATGGAGATTGGTACAATATTGATTTAAACCCAGACAGAATAATTATAACAACAGGATCTTCAGGAGCGTTTATACTTTCTTTTGCAGCATTATTTGATGTTGGAGATAGAGTAGGCATTGCCGCTCCAGGCTATCCTAGCTATAGACAAATTTTAAAGTCACAAGATTTAATTCCAGTTGATATTTTTACAGAATTACAAAATAAATTTCAGCCCATACCTAAAGATATTAAAGAAAATAATTTAAATGGTTTATTAGTAGCTTCTCCTGCTAATCCCACTGGCTCAATGCTTGATAAAAAAAAACTAGAAGAACTTATTAATACTGCGCATGAAAATAAAGTAAGTTTTATTAGTGATGAGATTTATCATGGAATTCAATATGAAAATAATCCTACATCTGCATTAGAAATTTCAAATGAATGTTATGTTATAAATTCATTTTCTAAATATTTTTCTATGACAGGTTGGAGAGTAGGCTGGATGATTGTTCCTGAAGATCATGTGAGACAAGTAGAAAGATTATCTCAAAATCTTTTTATTTGTCCTCCTCATGTTAGTCAATTAACTGCTCTATCAGCCATGGATGCAAAAGAGGAATTAAATACAAATGTAGAGGTTTATAAAAAAAATAGATCAATTTTGTTAGAAGAGTTACCTAAGGCTGGTTTAAATAAATTTTCTCCCCCAGATGGTGCTTTTTATATCTACATTGATATTTCAGAGTATTCGAAAGATAGCCTTAACTTTTGTAAAGAAGTGCTTGATAAAGCAGGAGTAGCAATAACTCCTGGACTTGATTTCGATCAAAAAAGAGGAAATTCTACAATAAGGTTTTCATACGCTAGAAGCACTGAGGATATAATTGAAGGAGCAAATAGAATAAAAAAATTTATGAAAGAAGAGTATTTAAAATAATAATGAAAACTGCTGTTTTATTTGGCTCATCTGGGTTAATTGGATCTAATTTACTAGATAATTTAATCAACAATAATACTTACAACAAAATAAAAATATTTGTTAGAAAATTACCTTCTATTGATAATTCAAAAGTTGAAGTGATCAATACAGATTTTTTAGATTTAGACACTTTAAAAGAAAAATTAACAGGTGATGATTGTTTTTTTTGTATTGGTACAACTCACAAAGACACACCCGATAAAAACGAATATAGAAGAATAGAATATGACTTGCCTGTACAATTAGCAAAAATTGCAAAATTTAATTCAATTAGTAATTTTATTTATGTCTCCTCAATTGGAGCAAACCCAAAAGCTTCAAGTACATATTTAAAAAATAAAGGTCAAGTAGAGGAGGAGCTAAAAAAGATTGAGTTTTCCAACCTAAGCATTATTCAACCCTCGTTTTTAGTTGGCAACAGAAAAGACTTTAGAATTGTTGAAGTTTTAGGAATTCCAGTGATGAAATTTCTATCCTTATTCTTTTTTGGTGGATTTAAAAAATATACTCCAATAAAAGTTGAGATAGTTGTGAATGCAATGATCAAACTTGCCTCAGGAAATAATAGTGAGCAAACTTATTTATCTGATAGGTTGCAAGAGTTAGGATCGAACTAGATGAGAAAATCAATAATATCAATATCTTTTTTGATTTATATATTCTGTATTTTACCTTACTCTACTTCAATGGCTTATGAGGAATCTCAATATGATGTAGTATATAAATCTGAAATATACGAAGTGAGACATTATAAAGACCGTCTAGTTGTCGAAGTTTTAAGTAGAAATGATGACAGTAGTTTTAGAAAACTTTTTAAATATATCTCGGGTCAGAATAATAAATACCAAGAAATTAAAATGACTGTTCCAGTAACACAGGGTGAGAAGGATAATGGATACTATATGCAATTTTATCTTCCATCAAAATTTACAAAAGAGAATGCGCCTATACCTACAAATTCAGATGTTAAAATTTCAACAATAGAAGAAGGTTTTTTTGCTGTAATAGAATATTCTGGAAGAGCGTCAGATAATAATTTCTTCAAACATAAGGAAATTCTTAATAAAAAACTCTTAGAGGATAAAGTAATCATTAAAGGACCTCCAATAAGAGCAACCTATAATGGGCCTTTTACGCTTCCTATGATGAGACGCAACGAAGCTATGTTTAAAGTTGAGTGGAGTAAATAGATTACATTTTGCCATATATATTAAATTCTATCGCTTGATAGTTTAACTTTATTAATCAGAAAGGTATTTTATGAAAAAATTATTTCTAATTTTATTTGTATCATTTGGTTTAAACAGCTCTGTTTTTGCTGATGGTCATGTAAAAAGAATTTTATCAACTAGTCAGACTGGTATGGGTAATGATATTGTTTATCCATCAGGAAAAGCAAAGATCACAGCTTTTGAATTTACTGTGCCTGTAGGAGGCCCTGTAGTTCCGCATACTCACTCGTTCCCTGTTTTAATAATGATACAACAAGGAGAAATTGAACTTACTCAAGGTGGCAAAAGCTATGTTTATAAAGCTGGAGATGCGTTTATTGAAGATGTAGGTGTAGCTCATGAATCTAAAAATATTGGAGATGTTCCTGTTAAAGCAATTGTTGTTGCTATGGGAGTTGAAGGTCAAAAAATTATGACCCCAGTAAAATAGAAAGAAAAAATATGGGGCAGTTATTTTTACATGCCCCATATCTCATTCTTTAAGCTATATTTTTTTACTCTCTTTTTTCAAGTGTCCTAATGTTTCCCCAGAATTTTTTCCTGATTTGATAACGTATCCACTTGTACCGTTGGCATTAGTTTCTACACTTTTCAAATTTCGAAACATTAATTGATTTAGCCTAGCGTTCTTTGAGCCTCGGCTAAACGAACTTAAAACTCTGTGCATTCTTTTCATACACTCTCCTTGTTTGTTTTTCCAAAACTCGCTTTTAACCGATGCGATATCGGCCTCTTTTTCACCATGAGATATGGTATTAATAAAGTATCTTTTACAAATAATATTTTCAATTAGATAACTTATTATTATGACCAAACTGAGTTTTAAAATTGTTTAATACTTAGAGAATAACTAAGTCTGTCTTTTGATTACCTAGTCTTTCATTTCCTTTTTCAGTAACAATGTAAGTCTCACCTAGATTCATAGCTAACTCATTTTTACTATCCATTAGAATCATGTGCATAAAGAAAACATTTCCTGGTTGGATTACATAAGGATTGCCTGTGTAAAGCATTGGCCAATCCATCCAATTAGGGGAAAATGTTGCACCTAATGAATATCCACATGCATTCATCCGACAATCTTTATAACCTAAATTATCAAATATTTTTGCATGCATATCAAAAACCTCTCCAATTTTATTGCCAGGTTTTAATGTATTTTCACAATTTTTTAGTGCTTCTTCACAAGCCTCGTGCATTTCATAATGTTTGGGATTTGCTTTTCCAATCGGTATAGTTCTGAACATTGCAGAATGATAATGTCTATACGTGCCTGCCCATTCAATAGTTAGTTGATCTACATCATTAAGTATTTGTTTTTCTGATTGATATCTACATAGTAGTGCGTTTTTACCAGAACCTATTATAAATTCATTTGCAGGATAGTCCCCACCTCCTTCAAAAATTACTCTATTCATTTCAGCAAGAATTTTACTTTCACTCACTCCCTTTTTAGAAAATTTCCAAACTTCATCTAAAGCTTTGTCGGCGAGGGTTGCTGCTTTCTTAACATAAACTATTTCTTCAGGAGATTTAATTACTCTGAGTTTTGTTATTAATTCAGATGTATCATCTAAGGAGCAAAAATTTTTTAATGATTTATTTAAATTAATTGCATTACGTCCAGTAAGTCCATAAGCTTCATACTCAATACCGATCTTTTTATCTTTTAAGTTAAGTTCGTTTAAGATTTGTTTTAGATCTTCTGTGGGATTAGAATCATCTTTATCAACCCAAATTTTTATATTTTCTATATTTGAGGTATTTTGTGCTTGTCTTAAATCAGGAGCTCTAGTTAATAATATTAAATTACCTTTTTGGTCTAATATTAAGGACTGAAAAAAAACATAACCAAATGTATCGTAACCAGTCAGCCAATACATAGACTCTTGTCTAAACATGACCAAGGCATCTATTTTTTCCTCTTTTAATTTAGTAATAACTTTATTTTTTCTACTTTTGAATTCTTCTGAGGAAAAATGAAGACCCATTAATTGATAGTGGTTCTAACTGATCCGATTTTATCAACTTTGCCTATATATTCGCCCTTATTTTTTATTGGAACAACTCCTACCGTTGAGCCTGTGAACACGTAGAAATCTTTCTCTAATTTTACTTTTTCTTTCCTAATTTTATTTAAGACAAATTTTAGAGAATTAAGAGGGTTTATATAAACAGTATTTGTATTACCTTTTATATTTAAACCCTTATTATTTTTTAAATTTGTTTTTAAATTATTTAAATTTAATTTTTTAAACTTCTTTTTTGGTCCCGTAATAAATTTAATATTTACTCCAAAATCACTGCATAAATCACCTAAAAACTTAATACTTTTTTTCTTCTGTCTAAAGCCTACTACCTCAATACAAGGACCCATATGGGTTATAAATTTTGTGACATTTTTTGGATTTAGCCTACCTTTGAAACCAAAAAAGGATTTTTTAATTATGTAATAAACTTCTACTTCAATACCTAGAGCATATTTATTTACCTTAACTTTACCTCCTGATTTAATAAGGTTTTTTTGAAATACTGTTGAATGGAAAGGTTCTTTCTCTTTTAACTTTTTTAACAGAGCAAAAATAGTTCCACCTGCTTTAAATCCTATTTTGCTATCATTAATTTTACTTTCACATAACATTCTTAATTTATGTGCAAGTTTAATATTTTTGCAAAACTTCTCTGGTATTGGATTGATTAATTTATTTTTGTTGTAGGCATTAACTAGTCTTTTTGAAACTGCTTGGATACCATTTTTCATAGTAATAGATTATTGAATAACTGTCATTGGATCAAGTCTAGTTTGAAACCAATTAACTCTAAAGTCTAGATGAGGACCTGTTGATCTGCCAGTAGAACCTACTGTACCAATTATATCACCTTGTTTTATTAAGTCTCCAACGTCAACCATTACATTTTCTAAATGTGAATAGATTGTTGATATGCCATGGCCGTGATCCATTATGATTGTTCCACCAGTATAATAAAGATCATTTTCAGCCATTGTAACAACTCCAGTTCCAGATGACTTTATTGGCGTTCCTTTTTTTGCAGCAATATCTATTCCATAGTGAGGCCATCTTGGTTTACCATTTAGAATTCTTTGACTTCCATAAACTCCGCTAATTATTCCTTTAACAGGCATAATGAATTTATTGCTAAAATAATTTAAATCTGAATTTATGGCTCTTGCTTCACCTATTTTTCCATTCTCTTTTTTTATTCTTTTGTATACAGACTCTGGGGGTGTTACTTTATTTTCAGGTAATCCATCTATTCTTTGAATATTGTATTTTCTTTTAAATACACGTTTAGTAATTTTTTTAGTTTTACCATTTGAAATTTTTGTAATTAATATATCGTATTTTCTATCTCTATCTATACCAAATACAAAGAAACCATTTTTCGATACTTTTATTTTTTTTTTATCAATTATAATTTTTGAACTTGGATCAGTTTTACCTAAAATATAATGTCCTTGAATAAACTTACCAGTAAATTCAATCGCTAGAATGTTTGTTGGAAATAAAATTGCTATGATAAGCAATATTTTTTTCATTATTTTGCGGTCCACCCACCGTCTATTTTTATAGATGTTCCTGTTATCATTGCTGCAGCATCTGAAGCTAAAAAACAAACTGCAGTTGCTACGTCACTCTCTTTTGCGGCTTTACCCATAGGAATATTTTCTAGTGCTAATTTTTTAAAATCTTTATTTTTAAAAAATTTTTTCACCATAGGTGTTTCAACAAAGGTTGGCGCTACGGTATTTACTCTTATTTTTTTTGTGGCGAGCTCTACACCCATACCTTTAGTTAGTCCTTCAATACCAAATTTAGTCATATTATAAACGTTTCTACCAGACATACCTACATGACCAAGTTGCGATGACATGTTTATAATGGATCCACCTCTTTTCTTATTTTTTATCATCTTCTTTACAACTATTTGAGCAACATTAAATGCAGCTCTTAAATTTAAATCTATCAAATAATTTAAGCTTTCTTGTTTTACTTTATCAAACGGTTCTGGAATATTTGTCCCAGCATTGTTTACTAAAATATCAATTATTTTTATTTTTTTTAATTTTTTACTTAAATCTTTGTAATCCATTACATCACAGTTTATTTTTATCAATTTACTTTTTACTTTTTTTATATCTTTTTCTAGTTTATCTAAATCCGAGGAAGTTCTGCTTAGTCCTATTATTGTTGCACCAGCCTCAGCCATTGCAATAGAACAAGCTCTTCCTAAGCCTTTGCCAGCCCCCGTTACAAGAGCATACTTATTTTTAAGATTAATTTTTTTTAAATACATTTAAATAAAAAGTTTTAAATCTGTGTAAATTAGTTCAACTGCCACAAACAATATAGCAAATAAACCAACCCATGCTATCCATTTATAATCTTTTATCCATTTGGAAATTAATGTTGCAGCTGTAGCCATCAATATAATAGATAAAACAAGACCAAATATTAATAGATAATAATGATCTTTGGCAGCACCAGCAACACCGAGCACATTGTCTAAACTCATCGTAAAGTCAGCTAGCAAAACGGTCCAAACTGCTTTCAAAATTGATGAGTTATCAACTTTAATATTTTCCTCACCACCACCTGAATTCTTAATTACATCGACATAAAGTTTATAAACTATGTAAAGAAGCAACAGACCACCTATAAGTCTTAAACCTGTGATTTGTAAAAGATAAGCGGTTAAAAGTGTTAATAAAATTCTTAGTATTACTGCTCCACCAATGCCCCAAAAAATAATTTTTTTTCTTTGTTCTGGTGGAAACTTAGAGGCAACCATTCCAATGATAATGGCATTATCTCCAGCTAAAATTAAATCTATAAATATTATTTGAAAAAAAATTGTTATTTCTTCGGTCATCTAGCATTTTCTATTATCATATCTGCTGCTTTTTCAGCAATCATAATAGTAGGTGCATTAGTATTTCCTGAGGTTATTGATGGCATGACAGATGCATCAACAATTCTTAAATTTTCTAAGCCATGAGCGACTAATCGGTCAGATACAACTGCATTTTCGTCAGTCCCCATTCTACATGTGCTCACAGGATGAAAAATAGTACTACAAAATTTTCCAGCCTCTTTAGCCAATTCCTCATTATCCGTAATATGAATTCCAGGCCTATATTCTTCAGGCTCATATTCTTTATAAGCTTTTGAATTCATAACAATATTTCTTGTGATTTTTAATGCTTTACCTGCAATTTCTCTGTCTTCGTCTGTAGATAAGTAATTCATCTTAATTTCCGGAGATACTCTTGTATCGGATGATTTTAATTTAATTGAACCTCTGCTAGTTGGTCTTACATTTGTGATGCTAGGAGTAAATGCTGTAAATTTATGAAGGGAGCCTTTGCCTAAGACATCTGTGCTAGCTGGAGATACATGGAATTGCAAATTAGGAGTTGCTAAATGATCATCACTTTTTACAAAGCCACATAAATAACTAGCCCCGACCGTTAGTGGTCCTTTTCTAAATAAGAAATATTTTAGTCCAGTCATAAGCTTTTTAGTCATACTATAATAGATATCATTTAAGCTTTCTAAATTTTTAACTTTATAAACTGGTCTTAACATTAAATGATCTGTTAAATTCATACCTACTCCAGGATGATCTTTAACTACATTTACATTATTTTTTTTTAAAAGTTCACCTGGACCTATACCTGAAGCTTGAAGAATATGAGGTGAGCCTATAGTCCCAGAACTTAAAATTACCTCTTTATTTGCTTTAACAGTAATTACATTCTCACCAATCCAATAATTCACTTTGTCTGCTTTTTTATTATCAAACTCAATGTTCTTAACATGAGCATTTGTAACAACTTTTAAATTTTTTCTTTTTTTAACTGGATTGAGATAGCCTACGGCAGTACTACATCTTAGACCATTTCTTACAGTAAAAGGAAAATAACCCATTCCTTCATTGTCACCATTATTAAAATCATCAGTTCTTTTGTGACCAAATTCTTCTGCTGCATCCATAAATAGATCGCAAACTTTAAAAGTTCCTCTTATTTGCTGAACTGCCAAAGGACCACCAGATCCATGAAATTCATTTTCACCAAATTGAAAATCTTCAGATTTTTTAAAATAGGGAAGCACATCTTCCCATGACCAACCAACGTTACCAAGCTGTCTCCAATAATCAAAATCGTTCGATTGACCTCTAATATAAAGCATTCCATTTATTGAGGAACTTCCACCTAAAGTTTTACCTCTTGGGTAAACCATTTCTCTATTATCACAAAACTCTTCTTTTTCCGTTTGAAAACACCAATCCGTTTTCGGGTTCAACATTGTTTTAAAATATCCACCTGGAATATGGATCCAAGGGTTTGTGTCTCTACTTCCAGCCTCAATCAATAAAACTTTGTGATTTGGATTAGCGCTTAATCTATTTGCTAGTACACATCCAGCAGATCCAGCACCTAAAATAACATAATCAAAGTTTTCCATAATATTTTTATAATTAAATTTTTTTAAAAATCTTTTAACATATACTTTATAAATTAAATAATAACATTGAGTAGTTATATATGAAATATTTAGACGCATTAATTATAGGTGCTGGATTTTCAGGGCTATATCAACTTCATTGTTTGAGAGATAAATTAAAATTAAACACATTGGTCCTAGAAGAGGGAGATGATCTAGGAGGTACATGGTACTGGAATAGATACCCAGGGGCGAGATGTGACTCAGAGAGTTTTACCTATGGTTTTACTTTTTCAAAAAAAATTTTTAAAAACTGGACTTGGAAAGAAAGATATCCTAAACAAAAAGTAATTTTAAAATATCTCAAATATTTTTCGAAAGAATATAATCTTAAAAAAAACATAGTTTTTAAACAAAAGGTAATATCTACACAATATTTTGAAAAAGAAAACTTATGGAAAATAAAAACGAACAATAAGAAAATTTATTTTGCAAAATATTTAATTTGTGCAGTTGGGTCCCTTTCCTCAATTAATTTACCTGCAATAAAAGGAATAAATCAATTTAAAGGTCAACTACACCACAGTGGAAGATGGCCCAAAAAAAATATTAATTTTAAAAATAAAATTGTTGGACAGGTAGGAACGGGTTCTACTGGGATACAGATTGCACCTGAAATTGCCAAAAAAGCAAAAAAATTAGTTTTATTCCAAAGATCTCCAAACTTTAGTATTCCAGCAAGAAATAGAAAATTATCAAATACAAACATTAAAAACTATAAAAAAAATTTTAATAAATTAAGAAGTTTTTTAAAAAGAACACCAGGTGGCCATCCTTTTGAATTTCCAAAAAAATCTGCATTTGATTTTAACGAAGCTAGAAGAAATCAGATGTATGAAAAATCTTGGCATTATGGAACTTTATCCTTTAGAGCAACTTTTAATGACATAGTAAAAACCATCAAAGCAAATAAAACAGCAGTTAAATTTATTGAAAATAAAATATACTCAACAGTTAAAAATAGAGAGTATGCAAAGATCCTTACTAATTTTGACCACCCATTTACTGCTAAAAGACCAACCTTAAATACAAATTATTATGAGATGTTTAATAAAAAAAATGTGGAATTAGTTGATTTAAAAGAAAACCCAATAGTAAAAATTACTAAAAAAGGAATAAAGACAAAAAAAAATGAATACACACTAGATAAAATTATATTTGCAACAGGCTTTGATGCTTTGACAGGTTCAATTGAAAAATTAAATATAACTGGAAAAAAGGGAATTAAATTGACTAAATATTGGAAAAGTGGACCTAAAAGTTTTTTAGGACTTCTTGTTCCTAACTTTCCAAATTTATTTATTGTTAGTGGCCCAGGAAGTCCCTCAGTATTAACAAATGTACCAGTGCAAATAGAACAGCATGTTGAATGGATTACTAAATGTATTAAATTTTTAGAAAATAATAAAAGACAAAGTATAGAAAGTACAAACGTAGCAGCAAATAAATGGCAAAAAGAAATTATGAACTCAGTTAAAAAAACATTATTTATGAAAGCTAAAAGCTCATGGTATAAAGGCGACAATATACCTGGCAAGTCTAAGTCTTTTTTACCCTATCCTGGTGGAATGCCAAAATATAGAAAAGCTTGTTTAAAAGTTGAGAAGACAAATTATAAAGAATTGAAAATAACCTAAATGAATAAAATCAATTTCATATTAATATATTTTTTTTTGATTTGTAATGTTTTTGCAGCAGAAATAGAAATTATTGTTGATAAGCCTGGTGAAGGAAAAAAAATTATTAATCACTCATGGGTTCAAATCGAATACACAGGTTCTTTTGTTGATGGAAACATTTTTGATACCAACGTTGGAAAAGACAGACCTTTAGTTGTTCAAATAGGTATGAAAGAAGTTATACCTGGTTTTGAAATGGGTATAGTTGGAACCAATAAAGGAACTGTTAGAAAAATTAAAATACCTGCTGAACTAGCATATGGAGCAACAGGCGCTGGAAATATAATACCACCAAATTCTGATCTTATTTTTGAGTTCAAGATTATTGATGTTCTAGATCCAAATTATAATTTAATCACATCTGATGAATTAAATAATTTATTGAAAAACAATGCAGTAGTTTTAGATATCAGAACAGAAGATCAATGGATTAAAACTGGTGTAATTAAAGAGTCGTTTCAAGAAACAGCTTTCGATAAAAATGGAAAATTTAATGTTTATCTAATGGATAGAGTAAGAGCTTTAGCTGGAGCAGAGTCTCAAAATATTGAAATTATTTTTGTTAGTCATGATGGTGAAACAGCATCAATTTTAGGCAATGCTTTTGCAGAAGATCTTGGTTTTAAAAATGTTTATGTTCTAGATGGAGGAATTAAAGCTTGGATTAGTGAGGAAAAAGCATTAGTTTCCTTCTTAAAATAACGTCAAATCATTTAGAAAATGAAACTTAAAGATAGGGTAGCAATAGTTACAGGTGGCGGAAAAGGAATAGGACAAGAAATTTGTCTCGGTCTTGTAAAAGAAGGTGCAAAGATTGTTATTGCAGAAATAGATATTGAAAATTCAGAAAAAGCTAAAAAAAAAATTATAGATGCAGGCAGTGAAGCAATAATTATAAAAACTGACGTTTCAAATCAAAAGAGCATTAACGAGATGGTAGATCAAACTATCAAACATTACGGTAAAATTGATATTCTAATAAACAATGCAGGAATTAGACATGTTAAAAAACTTTTAGATCATACAAAACAAGATTGGGATGATATGATTTCTGTAAATCTTACAGCACCTTTCCTTGCTAGTCAGGCTGTAATTCCTCATATGATTAAAAATGGAAAAGGTAAAATTATTAACTTTGGGTCTATAGCAAGTTTTATGGGAAGGCCAGATAGGGTAGGATATGTAGCTGCTAAGAGCGGTGTCTTAGGCTTAACAAGAGCATTATCTGTCGATCTAACTGGAAAAAATATTAATGTAAACACTATTTGTCCAGGTTTAATTTCTACCTCATTTAATCAAAAATATGCTGAAGATCCAACACATGGCGAAGCCTGGGGAAAAGAAACTGTGGTAGGTAGATGGGGAGAACCAAAAGATATAGTTGGAGCAGCAGTATTCTTATCAAGTGATGAATCTGATTTTATAAATGGATCTGAAATTAAAATTGATGGTGGGTGGCTCTCTTCAAAAGTTAGAAGAGGTGAATTAGATAATGAGTAACTTTGAAAAAAATCTTGAACAATCGCTCATTAATGCAAAACGATTAACGGATAAAATTTTAATTGATGGCAAATTAGCATCTGCTCAATCAAAAAATAAAATACCAGTATTAAATCCAAGCACAGGTGAAAATATTGGTTCTGCTCCTCAATGTGATAAAAATGATGTTAATATTGCAGTTGAGTCGGCGCACAAAGCTTTTCAAAAATGGAAAAAAATACCAGCAAGGGAAAGAGGAAAAATGGTTGCTGCTGGAGCAAAAAGATTAGAGGAAAGAAAGTCTGAAATTGAAACTTTATTATCATTAGATACAGGTAATGCTTTAAGAACACAGGCCATACCAGAAACAGGTGCTTCCATTGAACTTACAAATATGTTTGCTGGTTTGTCTGGAGAGTTAAAAGGGGAAAATTATCCAACCAATATTCCAAATAGCATTCATTACACCACTAGAGATCCAATTGGCGTTGTTTGTGCAATCGTCCCTTGGAATGCTCCATTATTTTTAACAGTAGCAAAAATCGCTCCAGCTATTGTAGCAGGAAATAGTGTTGTTTTAAAAACAGCTGAACAAGCTCCTTTTTGTGCTCTTCTACTATCTGAGATATTTCAACAAGAACTTCCTCCGGGTGTTTTAAATGTAATTTCAGGCTATGGAGAAGAGTGTGGCGAACCTCTGGTAACTCATGAAAAAGTAAGAAAAGTAACGTTTACTGGATCTTTTACTGTAGGAAAGATTATAGCACAAAAAGCAGCTCCTAAATTATGTCCAGTTACTTTAGAGCTTGGAGGAAAAAATCCAAATATAATAATGAGTGATGCAGATTTAGATATTGCAATCCAAGGGGTTATTGATGGAATGAGATATACACGACAAGGACAAGCATGTACTGCTGGATCAAGAGTTTATATTCAAGAAAAAATTTATGACAAAGTCTTGTATGGAGCTGTTGAAAAATTAAGTAAATTAAAAATGGGTAATGCTCTAGATGAAAGGTCTGATATAGGAGCAATTATTTCCGAAGAACAGCTGAAAAGAACTTTACATTATATGGATATTGCCAAAAAAAACTCTACAACCAATATTGTGCATGGTGGCAATCAACTAACAGGTGGTGATTATAAAAATGGTTTCTTTTATGAACCTACATTGATGTCAGGTGTTCCAGTAAGCTCTCCAGTTTGCCAAGAAGAAATATTTGGTCCTGTTGCTTGTGCAATACCATTTAAAACATTTGATGAAGTAATGAACAGTGCAAATGATACACCATTTGGATTGTCAGCGGTATTGTGGACACAAAATTTATCTAGAGCTTTACAGTTTGTTGAAGAAATTGAAGCAGGTTTCGTTCAAGTGAATCAATGTGTAGCGCCTAGAGCAAATGTTTCATATGGTGGATTAAAAATGAGTGGCCTAGGAAAAGAGTATGCATTTGATAGTATGGTTAATCATTTTACTCAAAGTAAAACAGTTTTGATTAATAGAGGAAAATCAAATATAGATAATTAAAAATGACAGATCAAATAGCATTTATTGGTGTAGGTAACATGGGTAACCCAATGGCAGACCAATTAGTTAAAGCTGGCAAAAAAGTTAAAGCTTACGATGTTTCGCCAGAAATGATCCAAAAAGCAAAAGATGCTAATTTAGATGTTGTTGATTCATTAGATGAGGTGCTTGAAGGTGCAAATTTTGTAATCTCAATGTTGCCAGAAGGTAAACATGTAAAATCACTATTTTTAGGAGATAAAGGCATAATAGATAAAATTTCAAAAGATACTCTAATAATTGACTGTTCAACAATTGATATTGAAACTTCATTACTACTTGGCAAGGAAGCAAGAAATAGAGGAATTAAAATGATTGATGCACCTGTTACTGGAGGTGTTATGGGTGCAAGGGTTGGAAAATTAAATTTTTTAGTTGGCGGAGATGATGAAGCTGTAGATTTAGCAAGGCCATTAATGGATATTATGGGACAAAAAATTTTACATGCAGGACCACAAGGAAGTGGAGTTGGAGTAAAGATTTGTAATAATATGTCTTTAGGAATTTCAATGATAGCAGCATCAGAAGCTTTAATGTTGGCAAAAAGACTTAAGATGGATTTAAAAAAAGTTCACGAAATCATGAAGAACGCATCAGGAAATAATTGGGCATTATCAACTTATACTCCGTTACCTAATTTAACTGATGGTGTTCCATCAAATAATAAATATCGTCCTGGTTTTTCAGCTGCAATGATGACAAAAGATCTTAAACTGGCTAATGATGCTGCAAAATCAGTAAATGCATTAACACCATTAGGAAAACATGCCTTAGATATTTTTAATGAATTTTGTGAGGGGGGTGATAGCGAAACAGATTATTCAGGTATATCTAAAAAAATAGGTGGAGATGCTTGGGACTATCCTTTTGACCCTAAGGGTAACAAATAGCCACTATAAAACCTCAAGTTGTATTAATTAAGAGTGTAGCAATTAATCATTTTACATTTGGCGACCAATGAGTTTTACTTCCACAATTATTAAGACTTAATAACAATAAAGAGAGGGATAAATAATGAGAAAAATCACTTCAATGATTTTAGCTTTAGTAATCGCAGTTTCAGTAATTGGATCTGCTTCAGCTAAAACATTAAAAATCCAACTTACTTTTCCTAAAACATCATACGATGGACAAATCGTGAAAATGTGGACTGACAGAGTAACAAAATTAACTCGTGGAGAGTTAAAATTTGAACTTCTTTCTAAAGGTGAAGTTGTTGGTATGAAAGAAACACTAGAAGCTGTTGACAAAGGTCTAGTAGATGGTGGTGCAGCATGGACTCACTACTGGTCAAACTATCACCCAGCTGCGATGCTATTTGGATCGCCAGTTGCTGGAGGAGGGATTGGTTTAAGTACTAAATCTTGGTTAGCATGGTATTTCGATAATGGTGGTAAAGAATTATACGACCAATTATGGAGCGAAATGGGAATGAATGTTAAAGGTTTCGTGATGGCATCATCAGGACCTGAAGCATTAGGTTGGTTCAAAGAGCCAATTAAAAACATGGATGATTTCAGAAAATACAGATTCAGAACTCCTCCAGGAATTCCAGGACAAACATACAAAGATATCGGTATTGCATCAGTATCTTTATCAGGTGGTGATATATTACCAGCACTTGAAAAAGGAACTATCGATGCTGCTGAATGGTGTTGTCCAAAACCAGACTCAGTTTTTGGTTTTCAAAAAGTTCTTAAAAACTACTATCTACAAGGATTACACCAAAACGTAGTTAATGGTGATATCTATATTAATGGAGATGTTTACAATTCTTTAACTGACCATCAAAAATATGCAATGGAAGTTGCATCTGAAGCGATGATCACTAGAAACATTACTAATAGGGCTGTAGAAAATGGTAAAGCGTTAATCGATCTTACTGAAAATCACGGTGTAAAACTTTGGGATACACCAGCTGATTATTTCACTGAGTACATGAACGCTGCTCAAGCAACTCTTAAAAAGAATGCTGCATCAAATGCTTTCTTTAAAGAAGTTTATGAGCACATGACTGCACATGCTAAAATTGTAGTACCTTTTATTGCACAAATGGAAACATCTGATGCATCAATAGGAACTGCATTCGCATCACAACAGTAAGTAAAATATAAAAACGGGGATTGTTTAAAAATCCCCGTTTTTTTTAAAAATTTAATTTAAATAACTAAACTTGTTAAATGGTTGATAAAGACTCAGAACCAAAAGTTAAAGAAGATCTAGATATTACAGATGAGCTTATAGCCGAAAGAAGAACAAGTTTAAAAATGCCTGAGGATATGACTCCTTGGATGGCAAAAACAATAGAATTTATAGATTCGAAAATGTTGATTACAGGCAAGATATTTGCCTGGCTAACTATTTTCCTGATTTATGCAATGATCCATGAAGTTATTGGAAGGCATTTTTTTTAATAGACCAACTTTATGGTCATTTGACATAAGTAGAATGTTGGCAGGCGCATTATTTATGCTAGGAGCCGCATACACATTATCAAAAGGTATTCATATTAGAGCTGATTTTCTTTATCGAAATTGGTCAGTTAAAAATCAAGCAAGAGTTGATTTATTTTTATATTTAATATTTTTTATTCCAGGTTTTCTAGTCTTCTTCTTTGTAAGCTTTGATTATGCTTATACTTCAATTTGTGGAAGATCAAATTTAGAAGAATGCTTAGGTGGTAAAGTTAGAATTCAAAGAGCCATGGATACAACATGGATGCCTATTATGTGGCCTTTGAAAAGTTGTATGCCAGTTGGTGCATTTTTACTTTTAGTCCAAGGTGTATCCGAAATTTTAAAAACTTATTATGCATTTGTTAAAGGGAGATGGCCATAATGGATTTCTTTAGCCCAGAAATAATTGGAGCAATAATGATTGGTTGCATGTTATTTGCAATCTTTGTTGGTTTCCCAATTTCATTTACTTTAATATTTTTAGGACTTGTTTTTGGATATTGGGGCTTTGGTAAATTAGTTTTTTACTTAATGACACTTCAGTTCAACATGATTATGACGGAGAATACACTCGCCGCCGTACCACTTTTTATCTTTATGGGAATTTTAATGGAGCAAGCAGGTCTAATGGAAAGGTTGTTTAATGCTGTTCAATTAATGCTTTCTAAGACAAGAGGAGCATTGTTTTATGCGGTAATGTTTGTTTCAACAATTTTTGCAGCTGCAACAGGTATTGTCGGTGCATCTGTAACAATTTTAGGAATTATGGCAGGTAAAACTATGATTAGAACTGGCTATGATACAAGACTTTCAGCTGGATTGATTTGTGCTGGTGGAACTCTTGGAATTTTAATTCCTCCAAGTATTATGTTAGTTGTGATGGGACCTGTTTTAGAAATTCCTGTGACTGACTTATTTGCTGCAGCAATAATGCCAGGTATTTTATTAGCATGTCTGTACGCAGCTTACACAACATTAAGATGTTATTTTAATCCAAAACTTGGCCCTGTTTTACCAGCAAACGAACAACCAACAAATATGGCTAAGGTTTGGTATGAGTTTATTATGGGATTAATACCTCCTGCAGGTTTAGTTTTTTTTGCACTAGGAAGTATTCTATTTGGTCTTGCTACTCCAACTGAAGGGGCTGGTATGGGAGCCTTTGGCGCTATCTTACTTGCACTAGCATATAAAAAATTAACTCTGCCAGGTTTGAAAGATGCTCTTTTAAAAACTTTAGAGATTACAGCTTTAATAATGTTTTTAGTTGCTGCATCGAACTTTTTTGGAGCAGTATTCTCAAAATTAGGAACTCCATCTCTGTTAACTGATTTCCTTTTAAATTTAGAGGTAAATAGATATGTAATATTAGCAATTATAATGGCTGCTATTTTTTTATTGGGATGGCCTTTAGAGTGGGTACCAATAGTTTTAATAGTATTACCAATTGTATTACCTTTAGTAATAGAGTTAGGATTTAATCTTACATGGTTTGCAATATTAGTGGCCGTTAATCTCCAAACCGCCTGGCTCTCACCCCCAGTTGCATTATCTGCTTATTTCTTAAAAGGAGTAGTTCCAGAGTGGGATTTAAAAGATATTTATCTTGGCATGATGCAATTTATGGTTATCCAGGTAATTGGTTTAATATTAATTATAATATTTCCAAAAATAGCATTATGGTTGCCTGGGGTAATGTACCCGTCACCTTAGCTAGACTTATTTATTTGAGGTATAATAGTTCCAACTAAAATTATTGCTAAAGATATAAAAACCTTTGTTGAAATCGGAGAGTCGATTATTAACCAGGACATTGTTGCACCAATAGGGCCTGTTAAAGGATACATCAAACTAATTCTTCCTACCGGAACTCTTCTAAGAGCAAAATTATAAAATAAATATGCTCCAAATGTTATACAAGATAAAGTTATAGCCGCTAAAACTGGAGGTGAAAAATTTAAATAATTTTGATATTCAAAACTTGAATTTGGCCAAATTATAAAAAGAACTAATAAAGAAAGTATAGCACCAATAAAATATTGATAAGTATTAACCCCCAATTGATCAACCTTAGTTTGCATAAATCTTCTTCCCAAAACTTCATTTACAGAAACACAAATCATTCCTAAAAAAATTATTAAATCACCAACATAATTTCCTTGTCCTGACTTTGTTTGACTTGTAAGTAGAATTAAAGTTCCAATAATTGTTATAAATGCTCCAATAATTACTTTTATTTCAATTTTTTCTTTTAAAAAAATTCTTGCAACAAATGGTTGCCATATTGGCAAAGTGCTAATTAAAGCAACTCCATTTACTGGTGAGGTTAGCAGAAGACCAACATGAAAGCTTAAAGTAACTAGAAAAGGGTTTAATAAACCCATTAGGAAGGGGGTAAACCCGATTTTTCTAATTTTTAAATCTGCCCTCATGATCAAAGCAAACAATAACATCAAACTGAATGCTAAAGAGAATCGTACCGCCATTAAATCCATTACATAAAATTCCTGTAATGCTAATTTTACAAATGGTGGACCTGACCCGAAGCCTATCACTGCCACGAACATAGAAACGTAGCCAATATTGTTTTTTAGAAAATTCATGAAATTACAAAATTACAATTACCACAATTATAGACATATAAAAATTTTAGTTTAAGGTTACATTAGTGACTCAGAATATAGAATTAAAAAATTTTGAATTAGCTACAGTCAACCCAAGCAATAAAACATGGACATCAATTGATTTATTTTGCTTTTGGGCTAATAGTATCCAAACAATTGCAGGTTTTGCGTTAATAGCTTCATTATATTTAATATATAATCTTAGTACAGCGCTGGTCTTAACTTCCTCATTAGCTGCTTCTGTATTAGTTTATTTTTTTATTTCATTGGTCGGCAAACCATCACAAAAGCATGGATTACCTTTTCCTGTTGTGCTCAGAATGTCTATGGGCTTAAATGGAGCCAAATACCTAAGTCTTTTAAGATCTGTTATTGGCGTATTTATGTTTGGTATTCAAACATTTTTCATATCAAAATCAATTACATATCTAATTAGAATTTTTATTTACTATAACTTAGATAGTCAAATTCTAGATGGTCAATTATTTTTAGCTTTTTTTTCTTGGATTAAATATTATTGATTGGATTTCATTAATACTAACTTTTGTTTTACAATATTTTTTATTTACAAATGGACAAAGGTTTAATCAAAGATTTTTACAGTTTTCAGCCATATTTGTTTATTTAGGTTTATTTATCTTTTTTTTAATTTTAACATCTGAAAATCACACACAAATTTTTCAGTCTCTTAAATCAAATACAACAGAGGGAAATTTTTTTTCAAAATCTAATGTTTTACCTTTTTTGGTTTTAACGGGTACAATTTTCTCTTACTTCTCAATTGTGTTGTTAAATTTTGGAGATTTTTCTAGATATGTCAAAACAGAAAAAGATTTAAAATTGGGAAATCTAAATCTTTTTCTAAATATGATTTTGTTTTCATTTCTAGCAACATCTATAGTTGTTGGAGTAGATGTTGTTTTTAATCAAAAGCTCATTGTTGTTGATCAAATATTAACTAAGCCAATGGATATTATTGGAAAATTAGATAACACGGGCTTAACGGTTTTTGCTCTAATTTTTATAATTTTTTCCTCTTTATCTACTAATTTAATTTCTAATTATGTTCCTACGCAAAATAGTATAATAAATTTTATTCCAAATAATTTAGATCTCAAAACTTCTGGAGTATTAATTTTATTAATTGGTTTTATTGCCGGAGGTTTGTGGCCATCTATTTTAAGTCAAATAGGTGTAATAAATATAATTGATAGCCTTGCAGCATTTTTTGGTCCAATCTTTGCAATTATAGTTGCTGACTACTATCTGGTGAAAAAAGGGAAAGTAAATCACAAAGATCTGTTTTTTTTGAGGGATGGAAATGAATATATGTATTCAAATGGTTGGAACTATAAAGCTGTGTATTCACTCATTATAGGTTTTATTTTCTCATTTTCATTATTATGGAATATCAATTTCTCAGATATAAAATCATTTTCTTGGATATTAGGATTTGTCGTATCGTTTTTTATATATTATCTTCTAGATGAAAAATAATTATGAAAGCTTTAGTTTACACTGGTGTTGAAGAATTGGTTTACAGAGATGAAAAAGATCCTGTAGAGACAAGTGGAGAAAGTATATTAAAAGTTCATGCTTCAGGAATATGTGGATCTGATATGCACGCGTATCATGGAAAAGATGAAAGACGTATTCCACCATTAATAATTGGTCATGAGGTGAGTGGCGTAATACAAAATGGCAAATTCCAGGGAAAAAATGTTGTATTAAATCCCTTAATAACATGCGTAAAGTGTGAATATTGCACAAGTGGGCGAGAACATCTATGTCCACACAGAGTTCTTTTAGGAATGAACAGACCTTACGAGAGACAAGGAGTTTTTGCAGAATTGGTTTCTTCTCCTAATCAAAATATATATGAGGTGCCAGATCATTTAGATCTTAATGAAGCGGCTATAGCTGAACCAACCGCAGTTTCACTACATGCTGTACTTATGGGAGAAAACTCTCTTAAAAAACCTCTTTCTGAGTGCAGAACTTTAGTTCAGGGTGCCGGAGCTATTGGATTATTGTGCTCGCTAATATTATCTAAAATTAAAGGTAATAAAAATATCATTATGTCTGACCCCAATAACCTGAGACTAAGCGAATGTGCAAAATATTTTGATGGTAAGTTTGTTAACCCTTCAGACAAAGAAATACAAAATGACAGCTTTGATGTTGTATTTGATACAGTAGGTTTAGAAGTTTCAAGACAACAAGCTATATCGGTTATTAAACCTGGGGGTACAATAATTCATATTGGATTAACCCAACCAGCAGGAAAGTTTAATTTTAGAAAAGCAACTCTTCAAGAGGTAACTTTCATTGGTACATATTGTTATACTAACAAAGATTTTGAAAATACAATCAAAATTTTAGCAGACAGACAAATTGGCAGACTAGATTGGATAGAGTATAGAGAATTAAAAAAAGGTGCAGAGGCCTTTAAACAAATTCATAATGGAAGCTGCTCTTCACCAAAAATTGTTCTTTTACCTTAAAGGTAAATTTTAAATTATAGTTGATAATTAAAAATATTTAATTATATGAAACGTGTGCTTACAAAATTTATTAAAATAATAGCAATTTATCTTTTAATTATGTCCTCGGTTTGTGCCGAAAAACTGTTAGTTTTTGATTTTACTGAGGAGGAATTAAATTTATTAGAAGTTAGAAAAGTAAGAGGAGCTGATGCAAAAACAGTTTATTCTATTGGAAATAATGAGAACGGAAATTATTTAAAAGCAGTGGCAGCTAATGCGGCATCAGGAGTAGGCAAAGAAATAAAAATTAATTTAGACAAAACCCCTTTTATAAATATTACTTGGAAGATAGAAAAAGATCTTAAAAGCATAAAAGAGAATACAAAAAAGGGACATGATTTTGCTGCTAGAGTTTTTGTAATCAAAAAAACTGGTGCAACACCACTATCAAATAGAGCTATTAATTATGTTTTTTCAAGCAATTCAAATGTAGGAGAGACATGGCCCAGCCCTTATACAAAGAAATCTATAGATAGTGTATTGGCTTCAACAAAGTCAAATTTAAATGAATGGGTTACAGTAAAAGCTAATGTGAAGGAAGACTTTAAAAAATTTCATGATTTAGAAGTTAAAGAGCTTTCTGGAATTGCAATTATGGCAGATACTGATAATTCAAAACTAACAGCAATTAGTTATTACCAAAATATTTTTTTTTCCTCTGAGTAAAAGTTTAATTAAGATACTTTTTTAAAACAAAACTTAATAAAGATAGTATTATTGCAGCCAAAACATCAAGGATTGGAGCAGCTTCAGGATAACCAAAGTTCCATAATATTACTCCAATTAACCAAATTATATATATTTTCATATCGTATTAATCATTAGTATAAAAAATATTTTCACTTTGATATCATTATTTTTATGAAAAAATTTAAATCAAGTTTTAAAGTCTATTATGAAGACACAGATGCTGGTGGAGTAGTTTATTACGCAAATTATTTAAAATTTATAGAGCGTGCTAGAACTGATGCCATAGCTTCTGTAAACTTTACAAATTCTAACCTGAAAGAAAATTATGGAATATATATAATTGTTAAATCTTGTAATTTAAATTTTATAAAACCTTCAAGGTTAGAGGATAAACTTGATATTTTTTCTGAAATTATAGAAGTAAAGAATGTATTAATTAAAATGAAGCAGGATATTTTTATAAAAGATAATTTAATTTTAACTGCAGATGTTCATTTAGCTACTATTAATAAAGAGGGCAAACCAACCAAAATGCCAGAAAAACTCAAAAAACAATTAACTAAATAGTATTTTTTACTTTAATAAATAAATTAGTCATTTTATTTATATCAATTCTGCCTGTATTTACATTTCTTGGACTTGGATGATAAGAACCTACCAATAAAATATTATTTGGGAGTTTAAAGAATTTACTATGCCCAAATTTAATATTTGAGTCAATTTTGTAATGTTTTTTTGTAAAATTGTATACAAGCATCAAATGCTATTTTCCCAAGCGCAACAACAATCTTTAAATTTTCTAAGTATTCAATTTCTTTATTAAAATATTTAAAGCAGGTGTTTAGCTCTTTTTTTGTTGGTTTATCTCCAGGGGGGACACATTTTAAAGCAGTAGTTATAAATATATCTCTCAATTTAAGTCCGTCATTTCTGTGGTCTGAATTTGGCTGGTTAGATAACTTTGCTTTATAAAGACACTTGTATAAAAAATCAGACGATCTATCTCCTGTAAAAACTCTTCCAGTTCTATTGCCACCATGCGCAGCTGGCGCTAAACCAACAAACAAAATTCTGGCTTTTGGGTCACCAAAGCCTGTTATTGGTTTTCCCCAATATTTTTCATTTATGAATTGTTTTCTTTTTTCTTTAGCTATTTTTTTTCTAAAACTGACCAACCTTGTGCATTTTTTGCAGCCCACTATCAAATTTTCAAGTTTTTCAAAATCATTAGTCATAAATATTAATTTTTAATCTCTATGTCTTATACTATAATTAATTTAGATTATGAATGTAGGTTTTATTGGTGTTGGCTATATGGGTTATGGGATAGCCAAAAATATTTTAAAAAAAGGAAATAACTTATTTGTTATTGCAAACAAAAAAAGGGCACCGATAGATAAGATTGTAAGTGATGGTGCTATTGAGGCAAAGTCTTACAATGAACTTTGTGAAAAGAATTTAGATGCATTATTTCTTTGTGTGACTAATACACCTATCGCCTTAAGTATTGCTGAAAAAGTCTCAACTTTACTAAAAGATAATACATTAATTGTTGATGTTACAACACATAAACAAAATGGATCTATTCAAATGGAAAAGATTTTTTCAAAACAAAAAATTAACTACATTGAATGCCCTGTAATGGGTGGTCCCGTCCAAGCAGAGGAAGGTGTTTGTGGAGGTATTGTTGGAGCATCGGAGGAAAATTTTAAAAAATCTGAAGTTTATTTAAAAACTTTTTGTAAAGATTATTTCCATTTTGGAGAAGTTGGCAAAGGAGCAAAGTCAAAGTTACTAAATAATTTTTTGTCACTTGGTACTGCAACAAATGTTATAGAATTCATCAAGAGTGCGAAAAAATTAGACATTGATTTAGAAAAACTTTTTGCAGTAGCGAAATTAGGATCTGGAAACTCAACAGCTTTAAATAGAATTTTTGATAATGTGCTTAAGGACGATTATACTGGATTTAAATTTTCAACTTCCAATACTTTAAAAGATCTTACTTATATCCATGAAATGCTAAAAGGGTTAGGTAATGCAGAAAAATTAGCAGATGTAAAAAAATCTTTTTACAATAAAGCAGTAGAAGATGGCAATGGAGATCTATTCATAAGTGAACTAATACAAAAAGATTAATTACTCCTTTTTTTTATCAGCAAATACAATAGCTATAAGCAATAATGCTGTCCAAAACATTGCTGCTAAACTTTTGATAGCACTCGTTTCAGCACCCCATAAATCAAAAACAAAAGCTCCAATAAGAATTCCAATTATATAAATTATTACTACTAATCTAGTCTGAGTCATTTAGTTGTTTCTTTTTAAATAGTGACATTCCATTATTTTTTTTATGTTCATAAGATTCTTTGAAACTTTCGAACTGCCATCCTTGCATCCTCTTTTGAATATCTTCTAAATTTTGTTTTTTCCACTCATCCTTTGTATTTTGGTCTTTCCAAATCTTCTTTTCATCATTGTCTCTCCCGCAGCCATAGCAATATCCAGTTACAGGATCCATTTTGCAAATACTTATACAAGGTGAAATTATCATTTTTTTATATATTTATATCTTTTTACACTATTATTCTGATTGGACAAATTAGATCAATACTATATAAAACAGCATAAATCTGGGCGAGTGGCGGAATTGGTAGACGCGTTGGTCTTAGGAACCAATAGTGCAAGCTGTGAAGGTTCGAGTCCTTTCTCGCCTACCATAAAAAAAATATGAAAGTAACAGTAGAAAATAAAAAAGGTTTAGAAAAAGATCTTAAAGTATTCATAGACAAAAAAACTATCTCAGGCTTTATGGACGAGAAATATGAAGAAATAAGAAAGGATGTTGTAATAAAGGGTTTCAGACCTGGTAAAGTGCCTACTGAAATATTAAAAAGACAATTTGGTAAAGCTGTTTATGGTGAAGTAATTGATAAGTTGCTAAAAGATACATCAACAAAGGCTCTAGAAGAAAATAAAATCAAACCGGCTGGACAACCTAAAATAGATTTAAAGTCTTTTGGTGAAGGTAAAGATTTAGAATACATCATTTCAGTTACTGAACTACCCGAGGTTTCTGCCAAAGGACTAAGTTCAATTAATGTAGATGAGTATGTTGTAAAAATTGATCCCAAAGAGACAGATAAAAGAATTAGTGAAATTGCAAAAAATCAAAACAATTTTAAAGATGCAGAAGCAAATTATATCTCAAAAATGAATGATCTTGTAATTTTTGATTATAAAGGAACTATTGACGGCAAAGAATTTAAGGGTAACGAGGGTAAAAATACTCAATTAGTTCTTGGAAAAGATTTATTTATAAAAGGTTTTGATAAACAATTAGAAGGTGTTAAGTCAGGTGTTACAAAAAATGTAGAAGTAAATCTGCCTGAAAATTTTCCTGAAAAAGACCTTATTAACAAAAGTGCTGTGTTTGAGTGTAAAATTACAGCTGTGAGAATTCCAGAAGAAGTAAAAATTAATGATGATTTTGCAAAAAATATGGGTGCAAAAGATTTAGCAAATTTAAAAGAACTTATTTTAAAACAAATTAATGATGAATATAAAAATTCTTTAGCCATGATTACAAAGAAAAATATTCTTGAGCAAATAGAGAAAGAAAAATTAGACCAATTACCTGGTAACTTAATTGAACAGGAAGTTAAAATATTATCTCAGGGAATGAAGGAAGATGAAGTTAAAAAGAACCAAAAATCACTAGAGGAACAGGCTAAGAAAAGAATTAAAACTGGATTAATCTTAAATGCTTTTGGTGAAGAAAATAAAATTAATGTTTCACAGGAAGAAATTAATGTGGAAATACAAAAACAATTTAGAATGATGCCAGGTCAAGAAAAGATTATTAAAGATTATTATGAACAAAATCCTGCAGCCATAGATAGTTTAAGGGGACAAATTTACGAAGAAAAAATAATTGAAGAAATTAAGAAAAAAGCAAAAATTACTAAAAAAGAAATTACCAAAGAAGAAGCTGAGAAAATTCTAAAACAAGAAAATGAAAACAACATTAAAGAGCAAGCTAAACTTGCTAAAAAAGATGGAGATGAAAAAAATAAGAAAAAAACAGATCATAAAAAAAAAGAGGTAAAAACAAAATCGAAAGAAACTAAAAAAACTATAACCCCAGCATCAAAACCTAAAAAAACAAAAAAGGTTAGCAAAAAGTAATCACAAGTTGTATAAGATTAATCGAATCGATTATGACTATTAAATTTCCAGAACAATTAAACACCCTGATCCCTATGGTTGTCGAACAATCTAGTAGAGGAGAAAGGGCATATGACATTTATTCTAGACTCCTTAAAGAGAGAATTGTATTTGTAGTTGGTCCCATAAATGATGCGGTTGCATCATTAGTTACTGCGCAATTATTATTTTTAGAATCTGAAGATCCTAAGAAAGAAATTTCTTTATATATAAATAGTCCTGGTGGACTAGTAACAGCTGGACTTGGTATTTATGACACAATGCAATACATCAAACCAGAAATAAGTACTTTATGTATAGGTCAAGCAGCAAGCATGGGCTCATTTCTACTATCAGCAGGTGCTAAAGGAAAAAGATTTTCATTGCCAAATTCTAGAATAATGGTCCATCAACCGTCAGCTGGTTTTCAAGGACAAGCGACAGATATAGAAATTCACGCTAATGAAGTTTTGTCTTTAAAGAAAAGATTAAATGAAATTTATTCAAAACATACAGGAAAATCAGTTGATGAAATTAAATCAGCATTAGAGAGAGATAATTTTATGACTCCTGATAATGCAAAAAGTTTTGGCCTGATAGATAAAGTGGTAGAAAAGAGAGAATAGGTCACAATATATAGTTTGTCCACAACCTCCACTTGATTACTTTACAACATATGTATTAAAGTATTAAAATTGATTCGAATTAAAAAATTATGAGCAACAATAAAAATATTCTTTACTGTTCTTTTTGTGGCAAAAGCCAACACGAAGTTAGAAAGTTAATTGCGGGTCCAACTGTATTCATTTGTGATGAGTGTGTAGAGCTTTGTATGGATATAATCAAAGAGGAAAGCAAAGATAATTTTGTAAAACATCAGGATGGATTACCTTTACCAAAAGAAATATGTAAAGTTCTTGACGACTATGTGATTGGACAATCTCATGCAAAAAAAGTTTTATCAGTTGCGGTTCATAATCATTACAAAAGATTAAACTACGAAAATAAAACAAGTAAAACTGTTGAACTATCTAAATCTAATATTATGTTGGTAGGTCCAACTGGATGTGGAAAAACATTACTAGCTCAAACACTTGCAAGAATACTGGATGTACCTTTCACCATGGCAGATGCAACTACATTAACTGAAGCAGGGTATGTTGGTGAAGATGTTGAGAATATAATTCTGAAATTATTACAAGCTGCAGACTATAATGTAGAAAAAGCTCAAAGAGGAATTGTTTATATAGATGAGGTCGACAAGATAAGTAGAAAATCTGAAAATCCATCTATAACTAGAGATGTATCTGGAGAAGGTGTTCAACAAGCCTTATTAAAAATCATGGAGGGAACAGTGGCAAGCGTTCCTCCACAAGGTGGGAGAAAACACCCTCAACAAGAATTTTTACAGGTAGACACAACAAATATATTGTTTATTTGTGGAGGGGCCTTCGCTGGTCTTGATAAAATTATATCTCAAAGAGACAAAGGGTCTTCTATTGGATTTGGAGCGGAAGTAAAAACTTTAGAAGATAAAAAAACTGGAGAGTGGATGAAAAATCTAGAGCCCGAAGATTTATTAAGATACGGGTTGATCCCAGAATTTATTGGTAGATTGCCTATTACAGCTACTCTTGATGATTTAGATGAAAAATCTTTAGTAAAAATTTTACAAGAGCCAAAAAATTCTTTGATAAAACAGTACCAAGAATTATTTAGATTAGAAGGTGTAAAATTAACATTTAAAGATCAAGCTGTTAAAGATATTGCTAACAAAGCTATAAGCAAGAAAACTGGGGCTAGAGGATTAAGATCAATTTTAGAAAATTTATTACTAAAAACTATGTTTGATCTTCCTGGTCAAGATAACATAGAAGAAGTTATTGTTGACGGTGGAGCAACCAAGGGTACCTCTCAGCCAATTATTGTTCATACTAAGAACAAATCAAAAACAGAAAAGACTTCTGCGGCTTAATAAGAGTTAATAAACAAAAGTTTCCTATTGCATTATAAAATATAATATCCATATTTATACTTATGGAAGTTAAATTAACACAGCCCCTACTACCATTAAGAGACATAGTAGTGTTTCCAAGCATGGTAATTCCACTATTTGTTGGAAGAGATAAGTCTATTACTGCCTTAAACGAGGTAATGAAAAGTGACAAAAAAATAATATTAGTTACTCAAAAAAATTCTGAGGTTGATGATCCAAAGAAAAATGATTTATTTTCTTATGGATGTGAAAGTAACATATTACAGCTTTTAAAACTTCCAGACGGCACAGTTAAAGTTTTAGTTGAAGGAATTAAAAGAGTAAAAATTATTGATTTCAAGGATGACGAAAAATTTATTACTTGCACATATGAACATCAAAAAGATGTTTTAAATATAGATGAAGATCTATTACCCCTAGCTCTTACAGCTGTAAAAAGATTAGAAAAGTTAACATCTGTAAATAAAAAAATTTCATCTGAAACTATTAGTAATATTAAACAATTAAAAGATCCATCTAAAATTGTAGATAATATTGTTTCAAACCTAAATGCATCAATATCTGAAAAACAACAAATATTTGAAACATTGGATGTGAAGAAAAGATTAAATGCAGTTATTAAAATGATGGAAAGCGAAACAAGTATCATTGGAGTAGAAAAAAGAATTAGAGGAAGAGTGAAAACTCAAATGGAAAAGACTCAAAGAGAGTATTATTTAAACGAACAATTAAAAGCAATTCAAAAAGAATTAGGTGAAATTGAGGATGGTAAAGATGAAACTACTAACTTAAAAAAATCAATTCTAAAAGCTAAAATGCCAAAAGAAGTTGAGAAGAAGTGCATGTCAGAACTTAAGAAATTAAAAAACATGAGTCCTATGTCTGCAGAAGCAACAGTTGTCAGAAATTACTTAGATTGGATGATTGATCTTCCGTGGTTTAAAAAAAATGATGTAGATATTGATTTAAACAAAGGTCTTAAAATTTTAGATGAAGATCATTTTGGTTTAGAAAAAGTTAAGGAGAGAATTATTGAATTCCTAGCTGTTCAAAAAAGGATGGAAAAAATTAAAGGACCAATTTTATGTTTAGTTGGACCTCCAGGAGTCGGAAAAACATCACTTGGAAAATCAATAGCTAAAGCTACTAACCGACAGTTTATTAGAATGTCGTTAGGAGGTGTTAGGGATGAAGCTGAAATAAGAGGTCATAGAAGAACATACATTGGATCTTTACCAGGTAAAATAATTCAAATGATGAAGAAAGCCGGTACAAAAAATCCTTTATTTTTACTAGATGAAGTAGATAAAATAGGAAATGATTATAGAGGAGATCCATCCTCAGCTTTACTAGAAGCATTAGACCCTGAGCAGAATACAGCTTTCAATGATCATTATTTAGAAGTTGATTATGATTTGTCTGATGTAATGTTTGTAACAACAGCAAATACTCTAAATATTTTACCTCCACTTCTTGATAGAATGGAAGTTATAAGAATTCCTGGATATACGGAAGATGAGAAGATAAACATTGCAAACAAGTATCTGTTACCTAAACAAGTAAAAGAAAATGGTGTGAAAGAGGGTGAATTGAATTTAGAAGATGGGACTATAAAAGAGATAATTAGAAGTTACACAAGAGAGTCCGGTGTTAGAAATTTAGAAAGAGAAATTTCTAAAGTAACAAGAAAAGTTGTTAAAAAAGTAGTAAGTGGTGAAGTTGAAAAGGTTCAAGTAAACGATAAAAATATTCCAGACTTTTTAGGGATTAAAAAATTCAAATTTGGTGAAGTAGAAGATAAAAATAAAACCGGAATAGTAATAGGACTAGCTTGGACTGAAGTAGGGGGAGAAATTCTTAAAATTGAGACTGTCAATATGCCAGGCAAAGGTAGAATGCAAATAACTGGAAAACTTGGGGATGTGATGCAAGAATCTGTTAAGGCTGCAAAATCATATGTCAGATCAAAAAGCTTAGAATATGGTATAATTCCACCTTTCTTTGAAAAAAAAGATTTTCATATCCATGTTCCTGAAGGAGCTACACCTAAAGATGGACCATCAGCTGGTATAGCAATGGTTACATCCATAGTATCATCAATTACAAATATTCCTGTTAATAGAGAGATTGCTATGACTGGTGAAGTAACAATTACAGGACAGGTTTTACAAATAGGTGGTTTAAAGGAAAAATTATTAGCAGCTCATAGAGCAGGAGTTAAAAAGGTACTGATCCCCAAAGAAAACGAAAAAGATTTAGTAGATATTCCAAAAAAAGTAAGAGAGGATATTAAAATTATACCTGTAGAAACAGCAGATGAAGTGCTTAAAATTGCCCTTACTAAAGAATTAAAACCAGTGGAATGGACTGAAGTAGATAAAATTTCAGAGGGTAAAAAAGACGATAAATCTCAAGCTAGTATTCAGTAATAAACAATTTACTTTGTTAATCCGTTGATGTAATAGTACCAAGATTTTGGGTGGTTAGCTCAGTTGGTAGAGCATCTCGTTTACACCGAGGGGGTCAAAGGTTCGAGTCCTTTACTACCCACCATTTACACCTGTGGGGGTGTAGCTCAGTTGGTTAGAGCACCTGCCTGTCACGCAGGGGGCCGAGGGTTCGAGTCCCTTCACTCCCGCCATTATTCGAGTAAAACTTAGCATAAAAATGTGACATATCTTCACTTTTAGTTGATATAATAGTTGTTACATAGGAATCAAATGCTTGCGGAATTTTTAAAAGATTATCTACCGATAATATTATTTTTGATAATAGCTTTATGCTTAAGTCTTGCTTTTGTAGCAATTAATTATATTGCTGCTCCAAGCAAACCTGATCCTGAGAAACTTTCAGCTTATGAATGTGGGTTTGAACCTTTCAATGACTCTAGAATGGAATTTGATGTCAGATTTTATTTGGTTGCAATATTATTTATAATTTTTGATTTAGAAATAGCA
>CABZCA010000002.1 GCA_902524115.1 uncultured Pelagibacteraceae bacterium
TTCTTAACTTTTTTTTTTTTATTTTTTTTCATTATTACTGTTAATTATTTATCAGTAATATTTTAATAAATATAGTCCCGAGTATTAGGAACTGAGGTGTTATCTTTTGATAATTGAAGCTGAAATACAACCTGATCCCCCCATTTAAATGCCATTTCACAACTAGCTAAGTAAAATTCCCACATTCTAAAAAATTTTTCATCAAACATGTCTAAAACTATGTCTTTTTTTGATAAAAATCTTTCTTTCCAATTCCTAAGGGTATGTGCATAATGCATTCTGAGAACTTCAATATCTGACACAATTAAACCTGAGTTTTCAATAGGGTTTGCAACTTCACTTAAACTAGGAGTATAACCCCCAGGAAAAATGTACTTTTGTATCCATGGTTGTGGATCTCGTGGCGCCATCGATGAACCAATCGTATGAATCAATGCTATTCCTTTATCGTTCAAGAGTTTAAAGACTTTATTAAAATATGTTTTATAAAATTTTCTTCCTACATGCTCAAACATTCCAACACTTACCACTCTGTCAAATTTTTCGTTTAGTTGTCGATAATCAATAAGTTTGAACTCAACCTGGTTAGATAGGTTCATTTCTTTTGCTTTATTCTTACTATATTCAAATTGATTTTCTGACAATGTTATGCCTGTAACGCAAGCTTTTGTCTCCCTTGCTATTGCTAAAGCTAAAGTTCCCCATCCCGAACCAATATCTAAAACCTTCTGATCTGGCTGGATATTTAATTTTTTAATTATGTGATGAATTTTATTATTTTGAGCTTGCTCTAAAGTATCATTATCATTTTTAAAATAAGCACATGAATATTGCCTATTCTCATCTAAAAATAAATCATAAAGTTTTTCAGATATATCATAATGATGAGCTACGTTTTCTTTAGATTTTGCTATTTTGTTAAAGCTTGTAAGATATCTATAAGTGCCTCTCAATTTTTTAATTACCGCTCCATAAGAATTTATGTTTCCTCTACCAATATTTTTAAATGCTAAATCTAAAAATTCTGTAATTGTTCCATTCAGAATAACTAGAGATCCATTCATATAAGCTTCACCGAAATATAAGTCAGGATATAAAAGTAATTTTTGCATTAATTTTTGATCAAGTAATTTAAGTACTATTGGTTTTTCCTTTATAGGTTTTCCAATTACATATTTTTTTGAATTTGAATCAATAAGTTCGAAACCATCGTGTTTAAATAAATTGTTTAAAAAACTTACTAACTTCATTTTATGCTGCTTTTAATATCTCCATATTAAAATTAAGTTTCTTTAAATTTGCTAGAAGATTATTTTTCTCTGCTTCATCTAATAATTTTAATGGAGGCAAAAGATTTTTATAAACTGAATTTTTTTGTGCCATTAGAGTATGTAGTCCTGAAATTAAGTTATATTTATCAAATGACATTCTCACATCACACAAATTTTGATTTGCTTCCAGTGATAAGTTATTATAAAAATTATCGTAAATTTCTCTAGCTAGGTGACCCGTAACATTTGTAGTTGCTGTAATTATTCCATCACATCCAAGCTCTAATCCTTTTAGTAATTTTGCCTCGGATCCTGGAAAGATTGAAAAATTTTTTATTTTTAAAGTTTCAAATAAATTATAACTGCTATCTTTCACACCAATGATTTGGTTAGGAAATTTTTTAACTAAATTTTCAACAGATTGAATACTAAACTTGTATCCACAAAGCTTTTCGAAATTATATAAAATAATCTTACAATCGTTGATTTCATTTATTATCTTTGAATAAAAATTCATTACCTCTTCGTCACCGTATTTGTAATAAGCGGGAGGCATAATTAAAAAATTATTAAAACCCATTGATTTCGAAATTTTCATTAAATTGATAGTATCAATTAAAGAATTAAGACCAGTTCCAATTATAAATTTATTTTTGTACTTACTTTTAGGGAGCTCATTTATTAATTGAATTTTTTCACTTAAAGATATCAGTTGAGACTGACCAGTGCTGCCAAAGAAAACGACTCCATGGCAACCTAAATCAATAACATTTTCTGCATGTTTAATGGTATTTTTAACATCTAATGCAAGATTTTCATCCAACACTGATAATCCTGCAGCATATACACCTTTAATTTGTTGCATAGCTAAAATTTATATAAAAATTCAAATTAGTAAAGGTTATAAAAACATATGAATATACTTGTTATACAAAACCGTATGGGTATTGGAGATATGGTAATTTTCTTACCTTTCGTTGAAGCAATCTCAAAAAAATATAATACATCTGTAACACTTTTAATAAAAGAAAGTACGAAAGCAAAAGAATACACAGATAATTTAAAATATATAAAAGAAATAATTTATTTAAAAAGAGATAAAAAAAATGATTTTCATAGTGGTTTATCAGGTTTTTTTAATTTAAAAAATGAGATTAAAAATAATTCATTTGATAAAGTTTTTATTTTTAATTCATCCATAAGATATAGACTTATTTGTAAAATCGCAGGTATTAAAAGTATATTTCAGTACCCCCTATTTGAAAAAAAAGAACAACATGTAATTAAAGCTGCTCAAAAATTATTAGAAAAGATTGATTTAAAAGTAGAAAGTAATCCTCGAATTAAAGTTGATGAAAGTTTAATTAAACTAGCTGAGCAAAATCTCTCTATTTCAAAAAATAAAATTAATATTTTATTAGGAATTGGTGGCTCTGGTTCTTCGAAAAGGATACCAGCTAATAAATTTAAAAAATTTATAGAACTAACTCTTAAGGATTATGACTGTATATTTTATTTAGCAACAGGTAAAAATCAAGAAGAACAGCTAATACTTAAAAGTATAATGTCATCATATAAAGAGATTTGTATTTCTTTAGATAATAATTCAATTTCAGAAATATTACCTATTATTAAAAATTGTAAAATATCAATTTGTAACGACTCAAGTTTTAGTCACCTCTCTGCTGCTTTAAATGTTCCAACAATAGTTTTGATGTCTGACACCCCATTACTGTATGGTAGTTACAGTCCAAATATGTATCCAATAATTCCTGATGGAATGGAGAATGTTTCCCATAATTCAAGGGGTAAAGAGAAAATTAATCCAGAGAAAATTTTTAAAAAATTTAAATCAATTATTAGCTAATATTTTTTATTACAATTTCTTTAGCTTCATTCACTATTGAGGCTAGCCTAGTTAGCTCTGGGCTTACATCTGGATGAATTTTTTTCATGATTGATTTATATGACTGCATTACTTGGGTTTTGGTATATTTTATATCAGATTTTAAATTTAGTATCTTGTAAGCCTCATCTAAGGATAAGTTTTGTTTATTAACTGATTGATTGAAATTATTAAAATTAAATCTTCCCGAATTTCTTAAAACTCTAAAAAGACCCCATAATCTGAGAAGTTGAAATAAAGATATTCCAGCTTTAGTTTTTATCAATGGTAAGATTGCGAGTACAAAAGGTAATGAAAATATATATCTTCCAGCATAGGCCATTATAATGGCCAATACTATCGCAGAAAAAATAATTAATATTCTTATAAATTTTGAAATTTTTTTAGCTGAGGTCCTAGCAAACCAAGTCAGAAGAACATATACAATGACAAAAATAATCAGTGTTATAAAAAAAATATTCATATATTAATTCAATTCAAAATGAAATTACCACAGCTTGAAAAGAAACCTGAAATAAAATCTTGTCACAACAAGACGTGGACAGATGATTATAGTTGGATCCATCAACCCAATATTCTAGAGGTTTTAAAGGATAGCTCCAAACTTTTGCCTGAAGTAAGAAAATATTTGGAAGATGAAAATGAGTTTTTTTCTGATCAAATGAAAGATACTAAAGATATTCAAAAAAAACTTTTTGATGAAATTAAAGCAAGAATTAAACTGGATGATGAGTCACTTCCTTACAAAGATAAAAATTACGAGTATTGGACTAAAACTACTACAAAGGGAAATTATTCCATTAAATTAAGAAGAAAAATTGGTGAGAAAAAAGTTGAGGAAATATGGAATGGCGATAAAGAGAAGGATAAGCTTAAAACAGAATATTTTGGTTTAGGAGACTTAGAGGTAAGCTTTAACGATGAGTTTCTTGGATATTCTTTAGATTTAAAAGGATCTGAGTATTACACAATTTATATAAGAAATATAAAATCTGGAAATTTAGTCACTGAAGAAATTGCAGAGACTAGTGGTAGCATCGAATTTAGTTTGGATGATAAATATATATTTTACTCTAAATTAGACGCACATCACAGGCCTAGAACTATTTATAGACACAAAATTGGAACATCAACAAAAGATGATTTATTGATCTTTGAAGAAAAAAGTGAAGCATTTACAGTTGGTATTGGCTTAAGTTCAGATGAAAAATATTTTATGATTACGAGCTCTGATCATAACACCTCGGAACAATATTACTTTAGAGTTGATGAAAATAATCCAAATCCTAAATTAATCCAAAAGAGAAAAAGAGGTATAATTTACTCAGTAAATTCTTGGGATAACTATTTTTATAAACATACAAATGAAAATGCCGAGGATTTTAAAATTGATAGGTGTACTAATTTAGTTGAACAAAAATGGGAGACATTTGTTTCTGCAAAAGATGAAGTATTGATAGGAGGTTTAATATTTTTAAGTAATTGGATAATTAGATCTGAAACATCTGATGCACTTGGAAAAATAATTTTACGTGATCCGAAGACAAATAAAGAAGAAGAGATAATTTTTAGTGACGAAAAAGTAATTGTGCCAAGTATATCATTGATACAAAAAGATAAAAATACCGACAATGTATATTTATCATATTCTTCCCCTAAAACACCGGGAAGGACATATTTATATAATTTAAAATCAAAAGAAAAAAAACTCGTTAAGGAACAAGAGATTCCTTCTGGACATAATTCAAATGATTATGTGGTTGAACGTATTGAATGTCCATCTCATGATGGAAGAATGATACCAATAACTATAACAAGACATAAGGATACAATTCTGGATGGATCATCAAATCTTCTACTATATGGCTATGGTTCTTATGGAAATTCGATGTCTCCTGGTTTTTCATCTACACGACTAAGCCTCATTGATAGAAATATAATTTGGGTTACAGCACATATAAGGGGAGGAATGGAAAGAGGAATGAAGTGGTGGAAGGAAGGAAAACTTTTAAGCAAAAAAAATACATTCGAAGATTATATTGCTGTTGGAAAATTCTTAATTGAAAAAAAATATACTTCTAAAGGAAAAATTATAGGTATGGGTGGTTCAGCAGGAGGGTTGCTGATGGGGGTAGTTGTAAATGCAGAGCCTGAGCTATTTTTAGGGTTAATAATGGCTGTGCCGTTTGTAGACTCCTTAACTACTAATCTTGACCATTCTCTACCGTTAACCATTGGAGAATTTGATGAATTTGGAAATGCTAAAGATAACAAGGATCATTTTGACTATATTTATTCATACGCTCCTTATAACAATATTAGAAAAATGGATTATCCAAATATTTTAATCACTACTAGTCTTAGTGACAATAGAGTTCTGTTTGATGAACCAGCAAAATTTACTGCAAAACTAAGAGACTATAAAACAGATAATAATTTACTATTATTAAAAACTGAGATGAACGCTGGTCATGGAGGAAAATCTGGCAGAGATGGTGCAATTGAAGAAATAGCTCTTGACTATGCTTTTGCTTTAAAAATTGCAGAAAAAATTTAAATAATTTTGTATTGAAATTTTATATTTAATCACCATATATAAATTGTAAGTCGCCTAATGGGGCTTACATAAATTAACTTGCTTAAACGAAAGGAGTATATATGACAAGTAAGGATCTATCTATCTTTAATTCACTAAGACCATTTTCAATTGGTTTCGACGATATGTTTGACCAATTTGAAAGTATGCTTGGTAATGGTGGCATGACAATGCAATCAAATTATCCACCATATAACATAAGAAAAACCGGTAAAGACAACTATTCAATAGAAGTTGCCTTAGCTGGTTTTAATAAAAAAGATGTCGAGGTTGAGTTCGAAGATAATATATTAACTGTTAGAACTAAACAGCTTAATAAATCTGAAGATCAAAATGTAGATGGTGAAATAATTCACAAAGGAATATCACAAAGACAATTCGCGAGATCTTTTACTATTGCAGATGATGTAAAAGTAAATGGAGCTGAACTTAAGGACGGTCTTTTGACAATTGCTTGTGAAAGAATCTTACCAGATCACAAGAAAAAAAGACTTATTGATATTAAGTAATAAAGATTAACCTTGCTTGTGGGGTTCGCCCCACAAGTTTAAAAACATCCACTTGAACTGAAAGCAATAATAATTCCGCCAGCGTTGACTTCAAATCTTCTTTCACAGGGTACACCATATTTTTTTGTTTTATAAATTAAAACTTCATTGCCAATATCATTGACCATATCTTCGTTAGGAGCCCCTAATTCTAACTTCATTTTATTAACATCTCCACCAACAAATAAACCATATTTTTTATTTTCTTTTTCTACAACTTCGTCAGTTTTGTTCTGAATAGTTTGGCAGCCTACAGTTAAAAAAAGTATTGATATCAATGTAATAGCGAATCTGATTTTCATAATTTATTTATAATACTGAAATGTGACAAAAGATTAACTTAAAAGTTGAAAAAAAAATAAGTTTTCCATCAAAATTGCATAAATATAATGTATTTATATTACTTAATTCTTTATTTTTATTACTATCAAACCGATTCTAATGAACACAAAACTTAAAGTATCAGAAATTTCAAAAATTTATCCAGGATGTATTGCAAACGATAAGGTATCATTAGAATTTGGAAGTGGAAAAATATATGCATTATTGGGAGAAAATGGGGCTGGCAAGTCTACGCTAGTTAAAATCTTGTCTGGAGTAGTAAAACCTGATGAGGGCGAAGTTTTCTTAAATAATGAAAGCATAAAACTTAACTCTCCCCTAGATGCCAAAAAAAATAATATTGGAATGGTTTTTCAACATTTCAACCTCTTTGAGACTTTATCAGTATTTGAAAATTTAAGCATCGACAGTGACAAAAAAGATGAAGATCTAAGAGATTTAGTCAACGGTATATTAGAAAAGTACAATTTTAAAATTGATCTAGATATTCCAGTTCTAAATTTATCAGCAGGTCAAAAACAAAAAGTGGAAATTATAAGGTGTTTAATTAGAAATCCAAAAGTATTGATTATGGATGAACCTACATCAGTTTTAACTGAACAAGAAACTGATGATTTATTTATATCTTTAAAACAATTTTCTAAAGATGGAATTTTAATTATTTATATTACTCACAAGTTAAAAGAAGTTTTGTCACTTTGTGATGAGGTAGCCGTAATGAGAAAAGGCAAAGTAGTTTCGGTTAGTAATACGATTGATGAAAAAATCGAGAGTTTAGCTAATAAAATGGTAGGTGAAAACTTAAATACTATTAAAAAAAAAATTAATAATTTTAAGAATAGCGAGGAAATTTTAAAAATCTCAAATTTAAATTTTAAAAGTGACGACCCATATGAAACAAACTTAAATAATTTAAATCTTTCTTTAAAAAAAGGAGAGTGTTTAGGTATAGCTGGAATTTCAGGAAATGGACAAAATGAATTATTTCAAATACTGAGTGGAGAAATAATTACCGAAGGTTCTTCTATAATGTTTAGAAATAAAGAAATTGGTAAGTTAAATCCTAGAGAAAGACGAGAATACCTTATGGCTTTTTCACCTGAAGATCGTATCTCTCAAGCTGCAGTTCCTGAGTTAAAGATATATGAAAATGTTGCATTAAACAATTTTAAGTCATCAAACTTTTTTGAAAAAGGTTTGGTAAATGAAAAGAAAATAAAAGAGCACTCAAAGAAGATACTTTCTAATTTTTCTGTAAATACAGACAATGTTGAATTAAAGAGTCAATTTTTATCTGGTGGAAATCTTCAAAAATTAATTATTGGAAGAGAATTAATTACTTCACCTGAATTATTGGTATGTTTTAACCCCACATGGGGTCTTGATGTTGGTGCGATCAACTACATTCATGAAACATTAATTCAAATTAATGAACAAGGAAAATCATCAATATTAATTTCTACTGATAACGATGAACTATTAAAATTAAGTGACCGTATTTGTGTAATTTATAAAGGTAAACTATCTAAAATAATGAATGCAGATACTGTTACTGCTGAAAAATTAGGAATTTTGATGGGAGGAGGTACAATTGATTAAAATTGAAAAGCGTAACGATGTATCTCGATCAATTTACTTTTTAACGCCGGTTTTAGCTATTTTTCTCACATTATTTGGTGGTGGAATTATTTTTTATATTTTGGGATTTAATCCTATTGAGGCTTTAAAATTTTTTTTTATTACCCCCATTTCAGATTTATACGGATTAAGTGAACTTTTGGTAAAAGCTACACCACTTTGTTTAATAGCGATAGGTTTGTCTTTTTGTTTTAAAAGTAATAATTGGAATATTGGTGCAGAAGGCCAGCTTATTTTTGGTGGAATAGTTGGCGGCGGAGTTGCTCTGTTGTTTTATAATCATGGCGGATTTTATGTTTTACCAATAATTATTTTATCTGGAGCAATTGGTGGGATGTTATTTGCAATGATACCAGCAATTTTAAAAACCTATTTTAACACTAATGAAATTTTGGTCAGCTTAATGCTGGTTTATGTTGCAAAATTATTATTAGACTATTTAGTGGTTGGTCCCTGGAGCAATCCCGAAGGTTTTAATTTTCCAGAAACAAGACAATTTAGTGAGTCCGCAAGAATGCCAATTTTATTTGACGGTTTAAGAATTCATGCTGGAATATTTATTACTTTGATCACTGTATTCTTAAGCTGGCTTATATTGTACAAAACTTATTTAGGTTTTCAAATAAAAGTTTCAGGCTTAAGTTTAAAAACTGCGAAATATGCAGGGTACAAAGGTAAGACAATGATTATTATTGTTTTTATGATTAGTGGAGCATGTGCTGGTCTTGCTGGTGTAGGTGAGATAACAGGACCAATAGGACAATTGCATAGAAACATTTCTCCTGATTATGGCTTTACAGCAATAATTGTTGCTTTTTTAGGAAGACTAAATCCAGTTGGAATTATATTTGCATCTTTAATTGTTGCTCTAACTTATTTAGGAGCTGAAACAGCTCAGATATTTTTACAAGTACCAAAATATACAGGTCAAGTTTTTCAAGGAATGATTTTATTTTTTCTTCTTGGATCTGATTATTTATTATTTTTTAAAATAAAATTTTTAGGTTTAAAAAAAAATGAACTTTGATTTAAATTTTATAGGTATTTTAATTGGTGCCATCATGGCATCATCAGTTCCTTTAATACTTGCTGCATCTGGGGAATTAATAGCGGAGAGATCTGGTGTTTTAAATCTTGGGGTAGAAGGAATGATGATAATTGGAGCAATTTCTGGATTTGCTTTAATGATAGTGACTGATAATTTATTTTTTGCAGTAATAGGCTCTATGCTGTCAGGTTTAATTATATCTCTTATTTTTGGATTACTTACCCAATCACTCCTTACAAATCACGTGGCTACAGGTCTTGCACTAACTATCTTTGGCATTGGAATGTCAGCGATGATAGGTAAGAATTTTGTTGGAATTCCAGGAAAGGAATTTCCATTATTACTCGATAATTTAAAAGAAAGTATTCCATTTTTGGGTCCTATATTCTTTGGTCATTCAATTATATTGTATTTTGCATTTGGATTACCTTTTTTAACAAATTATTTTTTAAAGAAGACTAAAACCGGTTTAATTATCAGAGCCGTTGGGGACTCGCCAACTTCAGCATCTAATCAAGGGATTAATGTTACATTGGTAAGATATAGTTGCATTCTTTATGGAGGTGCAATGTGTGGATTAGCTGGGGCGTACCTATCACTAATATACACTCCCCAGTGGATTGAGAATATGACAGGGGGTAGAGGATGGATTGCACTAGCTTTAGTAGTTTTTGCAACATGGAGTCCGATTAAAGTTCTTATTGGTGCATTAATATTTGGTGGAATTACAATTTTACAATTACATATGCAGGCAGCGGGTTTAAGAATTCCAGTTCAATTATTAAGTGCATTACCTTACATCATGACAATAATAGTTTTAGTTGTAATTTCTCGTGATAGTAGAAAAATAAAACTAAATACACCAACTTCGCTGGGACAAATCTTCTATAAGGAAAAGTGATGTTAGCTATTCCAAAATAAATATTTTTTTTTATTAGAATATTGAATAGTTTGTAGTATCACAAAATTAAATTTAAAGGGGAAATCAAATGTATAAACTATTTTTAAGAAGTTTAATTTCTGTATTATTTTTGCTTGGCTTTAGCTTAAATGCAAATGCAGAATTTAAAGTTGGTTTTGTTTATGTTGGTCCGACTGGAGACCATGGATGGACATACCAACACCATGAAGGAAGAAATGCAGTGGAAGCTTTGGGAATAAAAACTACTTATGTAGAAAGTGTCCCTGAAGGTGCTGATGCAGAAAGAGTTATAAGACAATTAGCACAATCTGGTCACGACCTAATCTTTACAACTAGTTTTGGATATATGGATCCAACAAATAAAGTTGCTAAAGATTTTCCAAATGTAAAATTTGAACATGCGACTGGTTACAAAAGAGAGCATTCAAATGTCTCAACGTATTCAGCAAGGTTTTATGAAGGTAGAACTTTATTAGGACATATGGCTGGGAAGATGACAAAGACAAATACTATTGGATACATTGCTTCTTTTCCAATTCCTGAGGTTATAAGAGGAATTAATGCAATGACATTGGCTGCTCAAAAAGTAAATCCTGATATTAAGACAAAAATTGTTTGGGTTTTTACTTGGTATGATCCAGGAAAAGAATCTGAAGCAGCTCAAGCTTTGATTGATCAAGGTGCAGATATAATTATGCAACATACTGATAGTACAGCTCCGGTACAAGTTGCAGAAAAAGCAGGTGTTTGGTCTTTTGGTCAAGCAAGTGACATGCAAAGATTTGCTCCAAAATCCATATTAACGTCAATTATAGATGATTGGGCGCCTTACTATGTAGAAAGATCAATTGCAGCAAGAGATGGCACTTGGAAACAACAAGATACTTGGCATGGATTAAAAGAAGGAATGGTAGCAATGGCACCATATAATTCTGCAATGGGAAGCGACTTGGTAAAAGAAGTGGAACAACTTCAAAAAGACTTAGCTTCAGGAAAAGCTCACTCATTTACTGGTCCAATTTATGATCAAAAAGGAAATATTCTTGTAGCCGAAGGTGCTGTAGCAGACGATGGAATGCTAGCCGGAATGAATGTTTACGTTAAAGGAGTCGAGGGAGACATTCCACAGTAAGAAATTTTATCAAAAGATTAAAATTAAAGGCCAGCTTAGTCTGGCCTTTTTTTATTTAGAATACTTTTTTTTCAAACCATCTATATCAATTTCATCATAATACTCTGATGGTTGAACGATCCATGGATCATTATCTAATAAAATTGGACAGAAATCAGGAGTAAAAATGGAAGATTTTTTTTTCCAAAGACACGCTGTTTTAATTTCACTTATGTGGTCCTTAACAGGTTCATATTCTTTAAGCCACTCAATACTTTTATTTAAGGTAAGTCCAGTGTCTGATAGATCATCTACTAACAGTACTTTTTTAAAATCTTCGTTAGTTGCAATTGCACTTATATCTCTTGCAAATATTAGCTCCCCTTGTTTATCTTGAACCGTGTCACCGGAATAACTTTGAATAACAACATAAGCAGTAGGTAATTTAAAAATTCTAGATAAAATATCTATAATTGGAGCTGCACCTCTCATGATACCAACTAATACTGTTGGCTTATATTTTTTTTCAATTTCTAAAGCAAGTTTTTCGACGACTTTTTTATATTCTTCATAAGAAATTATTAATTTATCAGCCATAAAAATTTGGTATCATAAATAAAAATATTAAAAAAGGATAAATATGAAAACTTATTGGATAAGTCTATACTTAGAAATCTTAAGCCAGGACAACTTAAAAAAATATGGAGAAAAGGCTGTTCCTATAATAAAAAGTTACGGGGGAAAACCAGTAGTCAGAGGTGGAAAATTTAAATCATTTAGCGGGCCAAACGTTTTGCGTACTGTAATATGGGAGTTTCCAACTTACAATGATGCTATTTCATGCCATGATACAACTGAATATAAATCTGCTTGGACTCATGCAGAGGATACAACTAAGAGAATAATGTTTATTGTTGAAGGAGTAGAACAAGAACAAATTTGATAAAGTAAAAATTGATTATATAATGATAAATAAAGGAAAATTATGAAAGGTTACATAGTTTGTGTGTGGGAAAAAATTAATAGTGAGGAAAAGCTAAAGGAATATGCTCTAAAAGCCAAGATAGCTGCAGATAAATACTCAGGGATATTTATAATTAGAGGTGGAAAAAATAGAACAAATGAGGGAATAAACTCTCCTAGAACAACTGTAGTTGAATTTCGAGATTACAACACAGCAATAGAATTTTATGATTCCCCAGAATACCAGGAAGCACTAGACGTTATTAAAGGCCATGCTGTAAGACATCATCAAATAGTTGAGGGCACTTAATATTGTATAGGCTCATCGTCTATGGAACGCCATAAATACCAAGTAGCTACGGAACAATAAGGGGAAAACCTCTTTTTCAATCGATTTACATAGCTCATGGGTGGTAAATAGCTTTTCCTATAATTGTTTGAAATAGCTCTAAGTAAACCAATATCTTGAACGGGCCATATGTTAGATCTATTGTAAGTAAATAGTAATATCATCTCTGCAGACCATCTACCTATTTGTCTTAACTCAGATAAATAAATAATTGCCTCCTCGTCTCCCATTTTTTTTATAACTCTTGGATTAAATGTTTTATTTACAAATTTTTTTGCCAACTCTTTAATTCCTCTAACTTTTTGTCTGCTTAAACCACATTTTTTCAACCGACTTGGGGTAATGGCATTGACTACTTTTGGATTTATCTTTCCTCTACATTCTTTTTTAAACTTTAAAAATACAGAATTTGCTGCTGCAACACTTATTTGTTGTCCTATTATACTTTTACAAAGTGATAAAAAAATATCTTTTCTTGTTGTTAAAGTTTTATCTTTGTATTTAGAAATAAGTTTCTTCATTATCTTGTCCTTAGAAAGATAATTTACTGCCTTTGACCAATAAATCGGAGGTTTACTCATTTTTAAAAATTAAGTTTGGTTTTTTCAAATAGATTTCTCTTCTAAATATAATTAATGAAGATAACACTACAAGTAATGAACCCAATAAAGTTTTATAAGATGGTATTTCATTCCAAATAAAATAACCAAATACAATTGCAAATACTAAACTTAAATACTTAAGAGGAGTAACTAAAGAAACTTCTGAAAGTTTATAAGATTGTCCAAGTAGTAAATTAGCAATACCTCCAAGCAAACCAATCATACACAAAAGAATAAAATCTATTAATGTAGGCATTACCCATCCAAATGGAATTGTAAACAAACCTAAAATAGATATTGCTACTGAAAAATAAAAAGAAATTAGCCAAACTGGTTCGGATGTAGATAACTGCCTGATAGCAATTGCAACATATGACATTCCTAAACAAAAAATTATTGGGTAAATATAATAAAAATTTAGATTCGAAATACCTGGTTGTGTAATAATTATTACACCAATAAAACCAATTAAAACTGCTAACCAACGATATTTACCAATTTTTTCTGACAAAAAATAAATTGATAAAATTGTTGCAAAAATTGGTGCAGCAAACGAGATACCCACAACCGTTGCCAAAGGTAAATTTCTTAGTGCAATAAATACTGATACAATTGCCATTAATCCTGCGGCGCATCTAAAGAAATGTAATTTAGGTCGATCTGTTTTATAAAAATTTGTGTAGTTTTCTTTTGGTATTAAAAAAAATATCGGTATTAGACCGCAAATTCCTCTAAAAAAAAGAACTTCACCAACTGGATAATGCTCAGACCACTTAACAAGTACATCCATCATTGAAAATGCACACACAGACAGAAACATGTACAAAAAGCCTAATTGATTTCTAGATAACATGGATTAGATTATATTATTATTATAACATTAATCTATGGAAATAGCAGTTTTAGCTCTGGGATGTTTCTGGGGTCCAGAAAAAAAATATGGACAACTAGATGGCATCTACAGAACAGAGGTTGGATATTGTGGAGGAAACAGTCCAAATACAAACTATAGAGAAGTTTGTACAGGAACAACTAATCATGCGGAAGCTGTAAAATTAGAATTTGATCCTAAGGTTATTACATACGAGCAAATAATTAAGAAATTTTTTGAATTTCATGATCCGACTACACTAAACTCTCAAGGTCCTGATTTTGGAACACAATACAGAAGTGAGATATTCTACCTTAATGATGAACAAAAAAATATTGCTCAAAAAGTGATTGATGATGTAAATAAAAAATTATCTGGAAAGGTGGTAACTAAGCTATCTGAGTTGAAAAATTACTGTACTGCTGAAGAGTATCATCAGAAATATTTAGAAAAAAGATAGAATGTCACTTGTATCATCAGATTGGTTAGAAAATAATTTAAGTGGCGTCAAAATAATTGACTGTTCGTGGCATATGCCAGGAATTGATAGAAATCCTATAGAGGAGTACTCTAAAAATCATATTCCTGGTGCAATTTTTTTTGATTTAGACAATAACTCAAATCAAAACACAGATTTACCTCATATGCTTCCTACAAAAGAAAAATGGGAAGAGATAGTATCATCAATGGGCATATCAAATACCGATAGAATTATAATTTATGATAACTCTGATGTTTTAAGTTCATGTAGAGGTTGGTACAATTTTATTTATTTTGGTCATGATAAACAACTAGTAAGTGTTTTAGATGGTGGTTTAAAAAAATGGTTAATTGAAAATAGGAAAACAACAAGTGAAAAGACAATTTTAAACAAGTCTACCTACAAAGCAACAGAAAATAAAAATCTGGTAAAAAGTATTCTTGAAGTAAATGAAAATATTGAAAAAAAAAATTTTACAATAATCGACGCTAGAAGTAAGGAAAGATTTAATGGAAGTGTTCCAGATCCCAGGAAGAATGTGAGAAGTGGATCTATTCCAAATTCTGTATGTCTTCCATTTAAAGAAATTATAAATAGTTCAGACAACACTTTTAAAGATGTAAGTGAGATCTCAAAAAAGTTCAGTGAAATTGTTGATTTAAATGAAGATAAAAGAGTTTTTTCATGTGGATCTGGTATAACAGCATGTGTTTTAGGTCTTGCATATTCCCTAGTAAATAATACATATTCTCCTACAGTTTATGACGGTTCATGGGCTGAATATGGAAGAATATAAAAATGAAAAGATCTACTAAAATAATATCAATAATAGTAATTTTTTTTCTAATTATTGCAGTTGTGATCATTGCTCGGACAATGATTGGAAACCATTTTAAAAAAAAATTTAGCAAAAGACCGCCACCAGGTATTATAGTTAAAACAGTTGAGCAAAGAAAATTTCAAAATATTATTGAAACTTTTGGAACAGCCGTTCCAATCAAAACACAGTCATACAATATTGAAAAATACGAAATTCTTGAAGAAATCAAATATAATACCAAAGTTAAGTCCGGTGATATTATCGCAAAATTAAAAAATAGAACTATAGTAGCACCATTTGATGGAGTAATTGGTAAAAGAAATTTTTCTGATGATATTAATGTTTCAGAGAGTTCTGTTGTAATTGATATCGAGGACGCATCTTCTTTATTTATTGATGTTGACGTTCCAGAAATATTTGCACCATTTGTAGAAAAAGGACTAGGCGTTGATGTAAAATTTTCTGGAAATAAAGATAAAACTTATAAAGGTATAGTAGATTCTTTGGCTAGCAAAATTGATGTTAGCAATAGATCTTTAAGACTTAGAGTTAAAATGCAAAATTCAAATTCTGAGATTTTGCCTGGTGCTTTAATGGAAGTCACAATAAAATATAATGAGAGAGTTTCTTTAGGAATACCAGATACAAGTGTAATCTTAGAAGGTAATAAAGTTTATATTTATAAAGTAGATAAAGAGAATATAACAAAAAGAGTTGAAGTGAAAGTTGGTAACAGAAACAAAGGATATCTAGAAGTGGAGTCCGGTTTAAATGAGGGCGATATAGTTGTTGCTGAAGGATTGAAAAAAGTAAGACCCAATGGAAAAATTAAACCCATTAAAGATGGTGAAAAAAAAAGCGATTCTAGTTGGGGTAAAAAAGAAAATAAAAGTAAATAATTAAATGTATTTAACTGATGTTAGTATTAGAAGACCAGCATTGTCATGGGTATTATCCTTAATACTAGTTGTATTTGGAACTTTTGTTTTTTCAAAATTACCAGTTAGAGAACTTCCATCTGGTCTACAACCACCTGTGGTTCAAGTCCAAGTAGAATATGCATCAGCGTCAGCTCCAATTGTTGATGAGGAAGTGACCCAAGTAATTGAAGAAGTTATAGGCGGAGCAGAGGGAATAAAAAACATAGACGCTAAATCAGAGAATGGAAAAAGTACTTTAAATATCGAATTTGATACAGATATAGACCTTGATAATGCAGCAAACGATGTAAGAGAGAGAGTTGCAAGAATTGTCGGAAGACTGCCAGCCGAGTCTGAGGCCCCAAGAATACTTAAGCAATCTGCGGGTTTTACAACTACAATGTGGCTTGCTTTGTCCTCAGAAACTTGGAGTGATCTTGAGTTGGGAGATTATGCAGAAAGATATTTAGTTGATCAATTTTCTAGTATTAAAAATGTTGGTCGAATAAGAACGGGTGGCCTTAGGGAGCAAAGTATTAGAGTATGGATAGATCCAATTAAATTAGCTGCAAATAATTTAACTATTCAAGAGGTAGAAAGATCTTTAAGAAACGAAAATGTTCGATTACCAGCGGGTACACTTGAGGCTGAAAATATAGATTTAACGATCAATATCGATAAATCATATAATGATTTAGAAAAACTTAAGGAACTGCCAATTAAGAAAGCTAAAGATAATATAGTAAGACTATCTGATATTGCAAATTTAGAATTAGGCCCTGTCACAGAGAAAGTTTTATTTAGAGCTCAGAGCAAAGGAGCACTAAATTTAAAAACTATGGGAATAGGTATTTATGCAAGAAGTGGGGCCTCAACTGTTGAATTATCAAAAGAAGTTGAAAAAAAAATTATAGAAATAAGAAAAACTTTACCAGCTGATTTAAATTTAGAAATAGCTTTTAATAGAGCCACTTATATTGGTGAAGCAATAAATGAAGTTTATAAAACTTTAGTTATAGCTTTTATACTTGTAGTGATAATAATTTATTTATTTTTAGGGAATTTAAAAGCAGTTATTGTTCCCGCAATAGCCTTACCTGTAAGTCTAATTGCAACATTCTTAGGTTTATATATATTTGATTTATCAATTAATATATTTGTCTTGTTAAGTTTTATATTAGCAATTGGAATTATTACTGACGACTCGGTCATTATGACTGACGCGATATATAGAAGAATTGAAAATGGTGAGACACCTCTGGTAGCAGCATATAAAGGCTCAAAACAAATTACATTTGCAATTATTGCAACAACTCTTATTTTGGTTGCAGTATTTTTGCCTTTAATTTTCATTGAAGGTATTGCTGGAACTTTATTTAAAGAAACTGCAATAGCACTATCATTTGCAATAGTAGTGTCATCATTTGTTGCTCTAACACTTTCACCAATGCTTGGTAGTAAATTTCTTGATAAAAAGAAAAAATCTAATTTCCTTACAAGAGGATTTGATAAATTTTTTCAAGGGTTTTTAAAATTTTACACTGAGACATTAGGATTTTGGATGAATAAGAAGAAAACAATAATAACGTTCATAATTTTTATTATAGTTGCCTCTGGGGCTTTGTATAACTATACAAAAAAAGAATTGTTACCATTAGAAGATCGTGGAGTTTACTTAGTTATAGGATTTACTGATGAAGGAAGTTCATTCCAATATACTCAAAAAAGGGCTGAGGATGTGGAAAAAAGACTTATTCCACTTCTTGATGGCGATAATAGTCCATACAATAGATTTTTAATGATAGTTCCAGGTTTTGGCTCTGAAAATAGCTTCTTAATTATCTCACTTTTAGATAATTGGAAAAATAGAAAACATAATTCTCAAACAATAATGAGGCAAGCAATTGGAAAAATAGTTACGGTACCTCAAACACTAGCTTTTCCAATTTCTCCTCAGTCCATAAGAGTTTCTAGTTACAATAAGCCTATTCAAATGGTTATTTATGGAAATACTTATGAAGAGCTGGAACAAATACAGTCTCAAGTTATTAGAATGTTAAGAAAGAACAGAAATTTATCAAGACTTGAGTCTGACTACACCAGAAATAAACCTGAAGTAAATATTAAAATTAATAAAAATAAAGCAAAAGACCTAGGGATATCAACTGAAGCAATTGGTCAAACTTTAGAAACTTTGTATGGAGGTAAAACGGTTACAAAATTTAATAAACTTGGAAAAGAATACCCAATCATTTTACAACAATATTTAGAAGATAGAAAAAATAAAGAAAGTTTGAGTAAAATATTTGTTCGATCAGAAAAAACTGGTAATTTAGTTTCACTCTCTAATCTTGTTGAGTTTAAAGAAAAAGGAACAGCTAGTAAGTTATCAAGATATAACAGACAACGTGCTGTAACAATATCAGCTAATATAAGTGAAGGTTATACTTTAGCTGAGGCGATTAAATATTTAGAAGAAACGATGACAAATGTTGCTCCTGATAAACAAATTACTTGGAAAGGGAAGTCTGAAGAATTAAAAGAAACCAGTAATGAGCTTTATATTATATTTGCTTTAGCGTTATTGACAGCTTACCTAGTAATGTCAGCTACTTTTAATTCATTTATCCACCCATTTATAATTATATTAACTGTTCCACTTGCAGTATTTGGGGGGTTAATTTTTATACTATTCTTAAATTCATCAATAAATATATTTTCACAAATAGCCTTGGTAATACTAATTGGTATTTCAACGAAAAATAGTATTCTTATAGTTGATTACGCAAATCAATTGAGAACTAAAGGTAAAGAAATTGAAAAATCCGTAAAAGAAGCCTGTAGTTTAAGATTTAGACCAATTATAATGACATCCCTGAGCACAATGATTGCGATGTTGCCTTTAGTTATTGGAAATATTGGGCCAGGCGCTGGAGAAGGTTCGCGACTTGCTGTAGGTGCGACTATACTCGGTGGAATGATAATATCTACCTTCTTCACTTTATATGTAACTCCGACGATGTATTTAACTTTAGCCAAAAATACGAAGAGAATTGATGCAGTTGATATAGAACTTAAGAAACAATTAAACTAAAATATTATATATTTTTTAGTAGTAAGTGATTTTCGACAATTATTAAGCTGTGCCTTGTATTTCTTAGATTGATTTTCAACTTTTTTTGCTAAAAGGATAATTTTTTGATTCTTTTTATAATTTTTGTAATTTCCCCAACCTTCATGATATGCAACATATTGTTTAAAAGCATCATTTTTTGGGATTTTTAGGATCTTTTCTGTTTTGTTTGTATACCAACCAATAAAATCTACACTATCTTTAAATCTTGTCCTAGTGGCATACTTGTTTCCTGTTTCCTCCTTGTATTGCTTCCAGGTTCCTCTAACTGCTTGAGAATAACCAAAAGAACTCGATGGTCTTTTATAAGGAATAACTTTAAATAATTTTTTTCTAGGTGGTTTTGCCAACCAATCAAAATCTGACTCCATTTTAATAATAGCAAGTTGCAAATTAATAGGTGTCCCCCATTTTTGTTCAGTTTTTTTTGCATGTTTGTACCAAAGATATCTTTCTGAAAAAATTGAACAGCCATCTGCAGTATTTTTAGGAATTGAAGAGCAACCAGAAAATAAAATAGTAATTAAAAGTAAATATATAATTTTGTTTTGGATCATTTTCATTATTATCTATTTTTTTTTCTCCATATCCAAGGATATTCAAATTGCATTTGCCATAAACCTAAAGAAAATTTTTTTGCAAAAATCTGATATTTTCTAAATTTACCTTTTGAGTATTTAGGATAATCAAATGCATAACCATTTTTGACCATAAAAACTGATAGGCTTTCATTTTTTAAAAAACATTCACCTATTAATCTGTTATATTGATCTTTATTTTTTTCTATTTTACAATTAACAATCTGATTTCCAATTTTTTCAATTAGCTTATCTTTAGATAACTTCCCACATAAAATTTCAACATTATTCAAAACACACGATTGTTTTTTTCCAAAAAAAAAACTTTCTGGAGCATCAATTCCACTAAAGCGAATTTTTTTATTATTAATCTTAATTGTGTCACCATCTGTAATTTTCGGTTTACCTGAAATTAATAAATAATTTTGCTCTGAAGATAATAAGTGATTAATATTAAATAAGAGGAAAAAAAAACTAATTAAAATCAGTTTTTGCTTTTTCATTTAATTCGTCCATTTTTTTTCGTAGATCTTCATCTGACACGTTTTTTTCTTTCAAATCCTCTTTAATTTTTCGAAAAACGTCTTGATCTCCTGCTTCAGCAAAATCTGCTTTTATTACTGATTGAATGTACTCTTTTTCTTGGTCTGGATTAAAACTTAATATTTGAGATACCCATTCACCTAAATATTTATTCCTTCTAGCACTAACTTTGAATTGAAGCTCTTGATCGTGAGCAAATTTCTTTTCAAAACTTTTTTTTCTATCTTCAAATGAACTCATTTTAACAAATTAAAAAGATTTAGCTTTATGTCAATCTAATTTAATTTATATTTATGCTAAATTTATGAATAATTTAATACTTGTTAGACATGGACAAAGCGTATGGAACCTGGAAAACCGTTTTACTGGCTGGGTAGATGTAAGTTTAGCAGCCAATGGCAAACTTGAAGCTTGTAAGGCAGGAGAATTAATTAAAGAATTAAACCTTGAATTGTCTCATTTTTATACATCATTACAGACAAGATCGATCGAAACACTAAATTTAATCCTCAATACTATGAGAATTAAAGATCAAAATGTTATTAATGCATGGGAACTAAATGAGAGGCACTATGGAGCGTTAACAGGGCTAAATAAAGATGAAATGAAAAAACTTTATGGAGAAAAAAAAATTCATACTTTTAGAAGATCATGGGATAACCCACCTGAGCCTCTTAAAAAAACAAGCCCATATCATCCAGCGAATATTGATATATATAAAAATGTTCCTAAAGATAAAATTCCAGATACAGAGTCATTGAAAAATACTTATGAAAGAGTAATACCTTTTTATAAAAAAAACATTGAACCTAAATTAGATAAAAATATTATTGTATCAGCCCATGGAAATTCGATTAGATCATTATGTAAATACTTATTTAATTTAGATAATGAAAATATTTCGAGCTTAGAAATACCAACTGGCAATCCTTTATTGATTGAGACTGAAAAAAGAAAGATTATACGCGCAAGATATTTAGATAAAGATAGAGCTAAAGATCTTTTAGTTTTCTAAATAAATAATTTTTCGTATATTTCAAAATCAGTTAAATGCTTAAATTCACCTTTATACTCATAACCATAAAGATTACTTTCTCTCAAAAGAGAGTCCCATATTTCAGATATAGGAAAATAATTTAATTGTTTGTGTGATATTAATTCCTTGTTAAAAATTTGGCATCCAGTATATTTAAAATTATTTACTCTTTCTTTTAAAAGGATATTATTTTCTATTTCAAAATCTCCATTAAATCTTTTATCAAAACATGTTGAGTTATTTACAATTAACAAGATATTTTTTATTTTTCTTTCAAAGTAAATTTTCTCCATAGCTTCAATTGATTTGATATAACTATCATCCCAAATTGTATCTGGATTGATTACTAGAACATCATCCTCATCAGATTTTTTAATAAGATTTAATATTCCACCACCAGTGCCTAAGATGTTTTCACCATCATCTATAATTTCAATACTTATTGAGAAATTTTTACTATTAATAAAATTAATAATCTTTTCTTTTAAATAAAAAACATTAATTTTAATTTTTTCGATTTTTATTTTTATAAGAAAATTAATTGTATTTTCTAATAAAGTTTCATTCTTATAAACTATTAATGGCTTAGGTAAACTGTCTGTTATCGGTTGTACTCTCTTGCCAAATCCAGCGCAGAGTATTAAGGCAGTTTTAATTTTCATAAGATTTTTTAATTTTTCTATCAAAGTTTTTAATTAAAAGGTAATTTAAGTCTTTAAATATTGGATTATTCAAAGTTCTGTAGTCAATTAACTCCCATGCGTGAGGTATAAGTTTAAGATATTTATTTTTTTTATCTCTTACAGATAATCTAGTAAATATACCAATTATCTTTAAATTTCTCAAAACAGATAAGATCTCAAAGTCATTTTTGAACTTTTTAATATTCAATTGTTTATTTTTTTTTATGAATTCGTCAAAAATATATTTTTTAGTCTTTCTGTCTGTTTTAAACCTAACATCATCTATAAGAGAAGCTAAATCATATGCAATATTACCGTAGACAGCATCTTGACTATCTAACAGCCCTAAACCCTTTTTAGTTATCATTAAATTAGATATGTGAAAATCTCGATGAACAAAAACTTTATTTTTATAATAAATATTATTTAGTAATTTTTTAAATATTTTATTAAATTTAATTTTTAAAATTCTATTTTTTCTTTTATTAACATATTTTGGTAAATACCAATCTAAGAATAAATTAGTCTCATCTAATAATTTTTTAAATGAATAGTATGGCACTTTATAATTAGTTTTTAAAAATGTTTTTTGATACTTAGTTTTTATATTTTTGATTTTACCTAATAAATTTAAGATTTTTTTATAGTAAATTTTTTTATTTATTGATTTTTTTTGAAATTTTTTGAAAACTGTTGAATCACCAAAGTCCTCAATCTCAATATAATTATTCTTGTAATTCTGCGATATTAATTTAGGGGCTAAAATATTTTTTTTAATTAATATTTTATTAACAGCATCATATTCTAATAAATTACTTTTTTTGTTTTTTACACAATGAACAAAAATATTTTTTTTTCCTCTGTAAAAATTTCTAAATGATGCATCTCCAGTAAGTTTTTTTAATTTATTTAAATTCATTAATTATTTTTTTATTTTTCGATATTATTGTAAGATAACGCTCAGAATAGTTTTTATTATATTTAAATATTAAACTAATACTATTTTTAATTTTTAATTTTTTTACTAATTCAGGCCATTCGACTAAAGTTATTTGTTTTTTTAAATTTTCTTGGATACCTAAGTTACTAAGTTCTTTTTCATTTTTAATTCTGTATAAATCGTAGTGCTTTATTAAAATTTTTTTTATCTGATACTCATTAGTAATATTAAAAGTAGGACTAGGAACTTCTGACATTTCCTGTCTATTTAATCTTTGAAGAAAATTAATAATGTATTTAATGAAAGTAGTTTTTCCTATACCAAGATTCCCAGTTAAAAGTATGAGGTCTCCTAAATTAATAAGCTTACAAAGTCTCTCAGCTACATGTTTAGTATCTTTTTCTTTAGAAATATTTATTTTGCCACTTCTAGTAGCGATAAGCATGAGGCTTGTATGGTCCCTCTGGTGTTACACTTATATAGTCAGCTTGCTCTTTTGATAGTGGTGTTAATTTTGCACCAACCTTATCCAAGTGAAGCCTTGCAACCTTTTCATCTAAGTGTTTAGGAAGCACATAAACTTTATTTTCATAGTTATCTGAATTATTCCAAAGCTCAATTTGAGCAATAACCTGGTTAGTAAATGATGCACTCATAACAAAACTTGGGTGACCAGTTCCACAACCTAAATTTACAAGTCTTCCCTCGGCTAACAAAATTAGTCTTTTATCATCTGGGAATGTTATTTCATGAACTTGAGGTTTTACTTCATCCCATTTATAATTTTTCAAAGCATCAACTTGAATTTCGTTATCGAAGTGTCCAATATTACATAGAATAGATCTATCTTTCATAGCTCTCATATGATCGGCAGTCACTACATCTTTATTTCCAGTTGCAGTCACAACAATATCTGCTTGACCTATCATTTCATCCATTAAAACCACTTCGTAACCTTCCATAGCAGCTTGCAACGCGCAAATAGGATCAGTTTCAGTTACCAAAACTCTTGCTCCACTTTGTCTTAGAGATGCTGCACTACCTTTTCCTACATCACCAAATCCTGCAACTATTGCAACTTTTCCTGACATCATTACATCAGTAGCTCTTTTAATTCCGTCAACTAAACTCTCTCTACACCCATATAAGTTATCAAATTTTGATTTTGTAACTGAGTCGTTTACATTAATTGCTGGCACTAACAATTGTCCTTGTTCTTCCATTTTTTTAAGTGCCAAGACACCTGTTGTTGTTTCTTCACTCAAGCCTTTTATACCTTTTAATAAATCTTTATAATCTTTATGCATAAGTGCAGTGAGATCTCCACCATCATCTAAAATCATATTAGGGATCCAATCTTTTTTACCTTCAACAGTTTGTTTTACGCACCACCAGTATTCTTCCTCTGTCTCACCTTTCCAGGCAAATACTGGGATTCCAGCTTTTGCAATTGCTGCTGCTGCATGATCTTGTGTTGAAAATATATTACATGAAGACCATCTACATTCTGCACCTAGATCGACTAAAGTTTCAATCAAAACTGCCGTTTGAATTGTCATATGAAGACAACCTAAAATTCTTGCACCTTTAAGAGGGTTTTTGCCTTTATATTCAGCTCTTACTGCCATTAATCCTGGCATTTCAGTCTCTGCTAGAGAGATTTCTTTTCTTCCAAATTCTGCTTCGTTAATATCTTTTACTTTATAATCTGTCATAAGGTAGGGCTTGTAGCAACTTTATTTATAATAATCAACTTTTCATTGGGTCGCCGGGAAAATTATTTCAACTTTTGCACCTTTCTCTTTATTGTTTTCAGCTTTAATTTGTCCATTATGTAATTCAACTAAGTTTTTCACTATATTTAGGCCTAAGCCAGAATGTTCTCCAAAATTATCGGGTCTATTGCTGTAAAATCTATTAAAAATTTTAGTTGTATCCTTCTCACTGAAACCGGTCCCCTCATCTATTACGATAAGTCTTGGCTTACCTTCTTTGTCTTTACTAACCTCTACTATAATTTCTTGATTCTCATTGCTAAAAGAAATTGAATTTTCAAGTAAATTTGCAATAATTTGTTCTATCCTATTGTTTATACCAAGTATAAAATAATTCTCAGATCCATTAGACTTTAATCTTATTTGTATTTTTTTCTTTGAATTATAAATATTGTTAAAATCATCAACTACAGATTTTGCAATATCCTTTATATCAATTTTTTGCATTGTTTCTGTGGAAATTACTGCCTCATCTTTCAGCATTTGAGAATAATCAGTAATTAATCTTTCTATTCTCTCAACATCATGAGAGACGATATTAATTAATTTTTCTCTTTTAGTTTTATCTTCTGTTTCTGAAATTATCTCTGAAGCACTTTTCAATGAAGCAAGTGGATTTCTAATTTCATGAAGTAGGTCTGTTGAATAATTTTCGGCAGTTGCAATTCTTTTATTTAATTCACTTGTCATTTCATCAAGAGATTTCGACAATATTCCTAATTCATCATTTCTTGTCTTAACCCTTTCTATATCTGTTTTTTCCTTACTTTTGTCTTTTATGATTTTTGTATAAGTAACTAAATTTTTAATTGGTTTCAAAAAATATCTATTTAAGACATATGAAAAAATAATGATAACCAAAAGAACCACAAGAGCTGTTCTAATAATAAAGTTCTCTCTCTCCTCAACTTGTGCAATTATATTATCAGCATTCTCAGATATAAGAATATAGCCATTATTATTTAAATAATTAATACTCTTAATACTAAAAACAAAAAACTGTTCTTGGATTTGTTTTAAATTAGTTAAAGATTTTTCAGATCCTGATAAATGATATTTATTAAGATCTTCATCGAAAATTGTTTCATTTTTGTTTTCTTGATTAACAAAATTATTCTCACTTGATTGTTCAGTTAATTCTTCAATTAATAATAATGATGATGGAATAGATCTTGTATCTCCAATCCAATTTAATTTATCGTCAAAAAATATTACTCTATCTAGTTTTTCAAAATAAGGAAATCGGGATTTCTTGGAAAATAAAAATTCACTTATTCCATATTCATTTAATTTTGTATTTGATTTTTCAAGATTTAATATTGTTTGAGTAATTATATCTGTATGATTTTTTTGTTTTTCATTAACCAAATTTTTTTGAATAGCACCTAAGTAAAAGAAAGTGATTATTATTATAAATATGAAGATTATTAGGTTAATAAAAAGGAATTTCTGTAATATAGAGAGATTTTTTAATATTTTTCCCATAGTTATTATTTAACATTCCATCTATATCCACTTCCGTATCTTGTTTCAATTGCTGAAAAATCGCTATCTACCTTTTTAAATTTTTTTCTTATTCTTTTAACATGACTATCAATAGTCCTATCTTCTATATCTGTATCTTCTCGATAAGCTACGTCCATGAGTAAGGCTCTCTCTTTAATCATTCCTGGTCTTTTTGCTAGCTCCTCAACAATTTTAAATTCTGTTGTAGTCAGTTTATCAGGCAATTGTTTACCATCCCACTCACATTCGAGTTGGGAAGGATCTAATTTTAACTTACCATGAGAAATTACATTTTTATTTTCTTCAATGTTAATATCTTTGTCTTTTTTTCTTAATTGAACCTTAATTCTTTCAACTAAAACTTTGGTTGAGAACCCTCCAGTTTTTCCAACAAAATCATCTGCACCGAGTTTTAAACCACTAACTTCATCAGTTACTTCATCTTTAGAGGTTAAAAAGATAACTGGCATAGATGTTTTTTTTCTAAGTTTTCTTAGAAGTTCTTCTCCATCCATTCTGGGCATTTTTATATCAATCACAGCAAGATCAGGTGGGGTTCTTGATAGTCCAACAAGAGCATTTTCACCGTCAATATAAGTTTGAACTTTAAAACCTTCCTTTTCTAAAGCCATCTGAACGGATGTTAATAGATTTCTATCATCATCTACTAACGCAATTGTTTGTGACATAAATTAGAATAAAAATACTAAATTGTTCATATTAGGGCAATTGTTTGTTTTCAATGAAGTTCGCCCCAATTTTCTCCAATATTCACATCGACTAAAAGAGGTATTGAAAATGAGTGAAGTTCACTATCTTTAACACTCAACATCAAATCCTTAATTAATTTAGTACTTTTTTTTGTTTCTTTTGAGCTTTCCTCAAAAATTAGCTCATCATGTATTTGTAACAACATTTTCAGACTCTTATTTTTATTATTAGAGATTTCTTTATTTATTCTAATCATCGCTAATCTCATTATCTCTGATGCTGATCCTTGAATTGGAGCATTTATCGCTGCTCTCTCTTGAAAATTTCTTATATTAAAATTCTTATCATTAATTCCGGTGAGATGTGTTTTTCTTCCAAATATATTACTTACATAACCACTTTTTCTACAAAAATTTACTGTTGTTTTCATGTAATCTTTAATTTCAGGAAATTTTTTAAAATAAGAATTTAAAAATTCTTCCGCTTCATTGTTTGAAACATTAATTTGTTTAGCTAAACCATATTGTGAAATACCATAAATTATTCCAAAGTTGATTGCTTTTGCTTTTCTTCTAGTTTCTATATCAATTTTATTAATTTCTTTTCCAAAAACCTGACTAGCTGTCAAAGTATGAATATCTTCATTGTTTAAAAATGCCTTTTTAAGCTGTTTTACATCCGCTAGATCAGCCAAAATTCTCATCTCAACTTGGTTGTAGTCTGCTGAAATCAATTTGTTATTTTTTTCAGAAACAAACGCTTTTCTTATATCTTTACCGTCGTCTGATTTTATTGGAATATTTTGTAAATTCGGATCACTAGATGCAAGTCTACCTGTTGTAGTAGCTGCTAACAAAAAAGATGTATGAACTCTTTTAGTATTTTGATTTATATGTTCTGGCAATGCATCTGAATAAGTGTTTTTTAGTTTACTAATTTGTCTCCATTCCAAAATAAGTTTTGGAAATTCATAACCTTTAAAAGCTAAATCTTCTAAAACCGAAGCACTAGTGGCAAAACTTCCTTTTTTTGTTTTTTTTAAAGCTGCTATTTTTAAATCATTATACATTATTTCACCAAGTTGCTTAGTTGACCCAATGTTAAATATTTTTTTTGAAATCTTAAAAATAGATTTTTCTAATTTTTCAATTTTAGTTGAAAACTTAGTAGACAGTTTGTTTAGTGAAGATTTATCAAGTTTAATACCTTTTATCTCCATTTCTGCTAGTATTTTTATTAGTGGTTTTTCAAATAATTCATAGATATTCAATAATTTTTCTGCTTTTAATGATTTTAAAAAAATTTTGTACAATCTAAATGTAATATCTGCATCCTCAGCTGCATAATCTTTAGCTTCAGATATATCCACTTCGGAAAAATTAAGTTGTTTTTTTCCCGTCCCAACTAAATCTTTAAATTTTATAGTTTTATGACCTAGATGGATCTCAGAAAGCGTGTCCATATTGTGCCTATTTTTACCAGCATCTAGTGTGTAAGACATAAGCATAGTATCTTCCATGGAATTTAAAGTTATTCCACGGTGATAAAAGACAATGAAATCAAACTTAATATTTTGTCCTACTTTTTTAATACTCTCATCCTCTAAATAATTCTTTAAAACGCTTAAGACCTTTTTTTCGTTAAGATTATTTCCACTAATATGATTTAATGGAATGTAACATGCATTTCCAATTTTGTTAGAAATTGAAATACCTACTAAATTTGCTGTGTGAGGGTCTAATGAGGTTGTTTCAGTATCTATTGCAAATTCTCCTATTTCCTCAGATTGTTTCATCCAATCTTCAATTTCCTTCTCATTTTTAATTAATTGATAATTTTTTTTCTTAATTTCTGATGTTTTCTCAATATCTTTAGTTACAGAATTATTTGTACCCCCATACTTTGAGATAGCAGAACTCAATAGCCTATTAAATTCCATTTCTCTTAGAAAAGAATAAAGCTTATCTTGATCAACACTTTTCAATATGAATTCTTCAATTTTATTTTTAACAGGTACATCTTTTTTTAATGTAACTAATTTTTTACTAATAATTGCATCGTCTTTGTTATCTATTAAAGTTTCTCTTCTTTTATTTTGTTTTATTTTTGATGCATTTTTTAATAGATTTTCTAAAGTTCCATATTGATTTATCAATTCAGCGGCAGTTTTAATTCCTATACCAGGCACGCCAGGCACGTTATCTGTGCTATCTCCAGCTAAAGATTGTACATCTATTACTTTTTCTGGAGTAACTCCAAATTTATTTAGCACATCGTCTTGATTTATATATTTATTCTTCATCGGGTCATAAATTCTCACTCCTTTTTTATATAGTTGCATTAAATCTTTATCAGAAGAAACAATTGTTACTTTTGCACCCAAGTCTAAAATTTTCTCTACATAAGTTGCAATTAAATCATCTGCCTCGTAATTAATTAATTCAATAGAAGGTAAATTAAAGGCTTTTACAGATTGCCTAATGTATTCAAATTGAGGAATTAGATCATCAGGTGCATCAGATCTATTTCCTTTATACTCTGAGTATATTTCATTTCTAAAATTTTTTCTTGCTGAATCAAATATTACGGCAAAGTGTGTAGGTTTTTCTAAATTATCGTCTGATTTAGAGTCCTCTAATAACTTAAAAAGCATATTACAAAAACCACTGACGGCACCTACTGGCAATCCATCACTTTTTCTAGTTAAAGGAGGAAGTGCATAATATGCTCTAAAAATGTATCCCGATCCATCTATTAAGTAAAAATGGTCACTTTTTTTAATTTTCTCCATAATGTAATGATATCTTAATTTTTATAAATGTAATAAATGTATGCCCTCATATGAATAAAAAAAACGTCTTAACTGTTAAAAACTTGAATAAAGTTTATTCAAAAAACGGTTCAAAACAAACGCATGCGCTTAATAATTTAAACTTAGAAGTGAAAGAAGGTGAAATTTTTGGTCTATTAGGACCAAATGGAGCTGGAAAAAGTACATTTATAAACATTTTAGGTGGATCAGTTGTAAAAACTGGTGGTGAAGTAAATGTTTGGGGGTTTAACTTAGATAAAAATCCCAGACAAGTAAGAGCCTCTATCGGGATTGTTCCACAAGAGGTAAATTTTGATCCATTTTTTAGCCCCAGAAAACTTTTAGAACTTCAGGCAGGTCTATATGGAATTAGAAAAAAAGATAGAATTACTGATACTATATTAAAGTTAGTATCATTAGAGGAACAAGCTGACAGTTATGCTAGAGCTTTATCAGGTGGTATGAAGAGAAGATTGCTTGTAGCAAAAGCGATGGTACATCAACCTCCAATTATAATTTTAGATGAGCCTACTGCTGGAGTTGATGTGGAGCTTAGAAATACATTGTGGGAAAATGTGAAATCTTTGAACAAACAAGGGGTAACAACAATACTAACAACCCATTATCTTGAGGAAGCAGAAAAAATGTGTGATAGGATTGGTATTCTAAGTGGAGGAAAATTAGTAGCTTTGGATACAACAAAAAATCTCTTAGAAAGAATTCAAACAAAAATTGTATATGTCACCACAGATAAAAAAACTAATATTAACGAGAATACTTTTGAAACATTGAAAGTTATATCAAATGATGGAAAGAGGTTAGTTTTATCATATGAGAAGAGTAAGTTAAGTATTGACTCAATAATTTCAGAAATAAAAAAACAAGATATAAAAATACAAGATATTTCAACTGATGATGGAGATCTTGAAGATGTGTTTTTAAGACTTACAAAAAATTAAATTATCTAGGAGATCTTTTAGAAAGTATTCTTTGAAGAGTTCTTCTATGCATTTTTAGTCTTCTTGCAGTTTCAGAGACATTTCTGTTACATAATTCAAAAACTCTGTGTATGTGCTCCCATTTTACTCTATCCGCTGACATTGGGTTTTCAGGTGGGGCTGGTTTTTGATCTGGATCTGCTAAAAGTGCTTTTTCAACATCATCTGCATCTGCAGGCTTCGCAATATAATCAATTGCTCCCTCTTTAATTGCAGCAACTGCTGTTGGGATATTGCCATATCCAGTTAACATAATAATTCTACTTTTAATGTTACTCTTTTGAATTTCTTTTACTACCTCTAGCCCATTACCATCATTTAATCTAAGATCCACAACAGCAAATGCTGGACTTTGTGATTTTACTGTCTCAATGCCAATCTTTACACTCTCAGCTTGTGTAACTGTAAAACCTTTTTTTTCCATGGCTCTTGCCAATCTTTGTCTAAATGGATTGTCATCGTCTACTATTAAAAGCGATTTATCTTCAAAATCACTCAGTTTTTGAAGGGTTTGTTGGTTAATCATAGCCCTTATATGGAAGTGAATTTTAATATTTCAATAGCATTATTTACTTTACATTATTATTTTTTTCCCATAAATGCTGCAATTACGAAACTTGCATATGTGATATGCAGGTTTTTTTTGTAAATTTTTTTTAGAGGTGCAGATATGCAAAAATTTAAGTCAGTTGAGGAATTAGTTAATCAACTGAGACCAACAGGACCTATTTATTGTATTAGAAAAAAGTCAATTAAATTGGCTTCTAGATTGTTCCAAAATAATTTTCCTGGAAAAATACTTTATGCGTTAAAAACCAACCCTCATCCAGTAGTTCTTAAAACTATTGTTGAAAGTGGTATTAATCGTTTTGACGTAGCATCTATAAAAGAAATAGAGGCCATAAGAAAAATAAGTCCAAATGCGAACTGTTCCTATATGCATACAGTTAAAAGTAGAGAAAGTATAAAAGAGGCATATTTTAAATTTAATGTAAAGGCCTTTTCTTTGGATACTAAAGATGAATTAATAAAAATTTTAGAAAGTACAAATTATGCTAAAGACTTAGAATTATTTGTCAGAGTTTCTGTGTCTAATGAGCATGCGGAAATTGATTTATCAAAAAAATTTGGAGCAATTAATAATGAAGCGTCTGGACTTCTTAGGTTAACAAAACAATATTCTAAAAAAATTGGAATTAGTTTTCATGTTGGATCACAATGTATGCACCCAATATCTTATTCAAAAGGAATATTTGAAATCAATAATATAATTAAAAAAACTAAAATTATACCCGATGTGATTAATGTTGGAGGAGGCTTTCCTTCTATTTACCCTGATCTTATTCCTCAATCTTTAGATGCTTATTTTAATGAAATTAAAAAAGGTTTAAGTGATTTAAAATTGGATAAGCTTCCAGAAATTATTTGTGAACCTGGAAGAGCGATTGTTGCAGAAAGTGGCTCAACAATTGTAAGAGTTGATTTAAGAAAAAAACAGAAACTTTATATAAATGATGGGACCTATGGAACTTTGTTTGATGCTGGAGTTCCTAACATAGTTTACCCATCAAAAATGATAACTGATGGAAGAATAATCTCCAAGAAATTAACATCTTTCGATTTCTATGGCCCAACTTGTGATAGCATGGATTATATGAAAGGTCCTTTTATTTTACCAAATAATATAAAAGAAAACGATTATATAGAATTAGGTCAGCTTGGGGCATATGGATTAACTTTTAGAACTAATTTTAATGGATTTTACTCTGATGAAATTTACGAAGTTGAAGATAATCCAATAATGACGATGTATGACAAAGAAACAAATAAAGAGTTTCTTGTTGCTTAATGTCAGATAATAAAAACCAATCAAGTAATAGAAAAGGTGATTTACTAAGTAAAGAGGTGGAGCATATTGATATAACTTCTTTCGATGCTAGAAAAATAGTTTCTTCAATGGAAAAAATGTCTTTCGTTTCAAGAGAGACTGCAAATGCTGCAAATATTTATAATGAGATGATAAAAGATAAAGATTGTACAATATTTTTAACACTCGCAGGATCAACATCTGCTGCAGGATGTATGCATATTTATAGAGATTTAGTTAAATATAATATGGTAGATGCAATAGTAGCAACTGGGGCTTCAATTATTGATATGGATTTCTTTGAAGCACTTGGTTTTAAACATTACCAGGGATCCCAATATCAAGATGATACAGAGTTAAGAAATAACTACGTTGATAGAATATATGATACTTACATTGATGAGGAAGAGCTTCAGATATGCGATAAAACTATTGGAGAAATTGCAGATCAATTAGAGCCTAAGAGTTATACATCAAGAGAATTTATAAAAGAGATTGGTAAATATCTTAAAAGTAACGCAAAGAAGAAAGATTCATTGATAGAGGTTGCCTATGACAACGATGTTCCAATTTTCTGTCCAGCGTTTACTGACTCAAGTGCAGGATTTGGGCTTGTAATGCATCAAGAAAGAAATCCAAAAAATCACATCACAATTGATTCAATACGAGAGTTTAGAGAATTAACTGAAATTAAAATTAAATCTAAAGGATCAGGTCTTTTTATGATTGGAGGAGGTGTGCCGAAAAATTTTATTCAAGATACTGTTATATGTGCCGAACTTTTAGGTAAAGATGTAGATATGCATAAGTATGCTATTCAAATAACAGTTGCTGATTCCAGAGATGGAGCCTGCAGTAGCTCAACATTAAAAGAGGCAAGCTCATGGGGCAAAGTAGATATTACAAAGGAGCAAATGGTTTTTGCAGAGGCAACAAGTGTATTACCCCTAATAGCAAGTGATGCCTATCATAAAGGTGAATGGAAAAATAGAGAAAGAAAAAATTTTTCCAAGATATTTTGATTGATGATCAAAAAAATCAAAATTGGTTTAATACAAAGCAAATCTTTAGGGACAATTCAATCTAATATTAATTTAGCCATAAAAAATATTAAAAAAGCTGCAAACAAAAAGGCAAAGATAATATGTCTACCAGAACTATTTTTAACTAATTACTTTTGCCAAACAGAAAGTCATTCAAATTTTAAATTAGCAGAAAAAATTCCAGGAAAAATCTCTGGAATATTTTGTGAATTAGCAAAAGAGCTTGGTGTTGTATTGAATATTACGATGTTCGAAAAAAAAACATCTGGATTTTATCATAACACTAGTATCATTATTAATGAAAATGGCAATATTCTATCTAAATATCGTAAGATGCACATACCTGATGACCCAGGGTATTATGAAAAATTTTATTTCAGTCCTGGAGACCTAGGTTTCAAAAGTGTGAAAACTAAATTTGGCAAGATAGGTCCTCTTATATGTTGGGATCAATGGTTCCCCGAAGCAGCAAGATTAACAGCTTTAAAAGGAGCTCAAATTATTTTTTATCCTACTGCTATTGGATGGCACCCAAATGAAAAAAAGAAATTTGGAAAATCTCAATTAGACTCCTGGATTACAATGCAAAAATCTCATGCTATTGCTAATGGAACTTATGTTGCTGCTATAAATAGAGTTGGGGTAGAGGCAAAAGGTATGAAAAAAATTGAATTTTGGGGTAATTCAATGGTGATAGATCCTAGTGGTAAAGTAATTGCAAAAGCGGGAAATAAAAAAGAGGATATTTTAGTTTGTGAAATAGATTATAAAAAAATAGATACTGCTAGACAGCACTGGCCATTTTTAAGAGATAGGAGAACTGAATTTTATAAAGATATTCTCAAAAATCCTCAAGATGAGTAAAAAAATAAATGAATTTAGAATGCCAGCAGAATGGGAGCCTCAAAAATCAGTTTGGATTGCGTGGCCACATAATAAAAATGATTGGCCTGGATTATTTGAAAAAATTCCAAATGTAGTTGGAAAAATAATAAAATATTTAACAAAAGATCAAAGAATAGATTTATTAGTCAATAATTCCAAAAGTATTGATACCATAAGAATATATTTAAAAAAAAAAGGTTGTAATATATCTAAAATTAAATTTCATAAACTTAAGACAGACAGACTTTGGTTAAGAGACTCTGGACCAATATTTTTGGTCAACAACAAAAATAGAAAAAAGACCATGCTTGATTTTAAATTTAATGCCTGGTCAAAATATAAAAATTTCAGAAATGATAACAAAATCAATAACCATATTAGTAGTTACTTAAACATTGAGAGTATTTTACCTAAAAAAGTAGATTCAAATAAGTTTGAAAGAGTAGTAATGGAGGGAGGAGCATTTGATAACAATGGAACGGGCTCCATATTGCTAACAAGAGAGTGCTTATTAAGTACTAAACAACAGAGAAATAAAGGCTTTAAAAAAATTGACTATGAAAATCTATTTTCAAAATATTTGAATGCGAAAAATTTTATTTGGCTTAATAAAGGAATTGCTGGAGATGACACGCACGGTCATATCGACGATATTGCAAGATTTGTTTCAAAAAATACAATTATGATAGCTGTAGAAAAGAATAAATCAGATATAAATTACAAGTCTCTTAAAGAAAATTTAAAAATATTAAGTAAAAGTTCAGATGAAAACGGAAAAAAATTTAAAATTATAAAAATCCCTATGCCAAGTCCAGTTATCATAGACAAAACTCGTGTTCCAGCGAGCTATTTAAATTTTTTTATAAGTAACAAAACAGTTTTGGTTCCAGTATTCAATGTGAAAGAAGACAAAAAAGTTTTAGAAATTTTTAGAAAATTTTTTAAAAATAGAAAAGTTATTGCTATTGATTGTAGTGATTTAATTTGGGGTTTTGGCGCCATTCATTGCATGACACAACAAGAGCCAAAAATTTGAATTAAGCAGTTTTTAAAGTACCTAATAATAATCTAAAAGGTATCAACATTACTAAAGCTACAAAAATCTTCACCGCTAAATCTCCTAAAGAAAGTGTCACCCAAGGTATTCCTGTTCCATAAAATGAAATCGAAAAGAATAAAAATGTATCAACGGTAGAACCAATTAGTGAAGAGGCAAGTGGCGCAATAAACCATTTTTTTTTTCTTAATTGATCAAATATTTGTACATCCAGTAATTGAGCAATAATAAATGCTGTTCCTGAACCAATTGCTATTCTTACTGAGATTAAATCTGCAAAATTTGTTGAGAAAATTAGTGTAAACAAAATACCAATTGTAAACCCTATATATACAATTTTTCTAGCAACTAATTTGCCAAAAGATCTATTTGCTAGATCAGTTATTAAAAAAGCTACTGGATAACTGAATGCTCCATATGTAAGAATTTCTTGAAGACCATAATATTGAATCGGAAATTGGACTAAATAATTAGATGCCAAGACAACCAATCCCATTAAAAATGAGAGTGTTAAAAATACTCTATTCATTATGCTGATTTACTAATTAAGGATTTTTTTAATTTTTTAAGTCTTAATGATAAATCTCTAGACTTAGCTGAAATAAGAAATTGGTCAAAACTGCCTTTTTTATCTACTGATCTAACACCAGCATTTGAGACGGTTAATCTTAAACTTCTCTTAAGTAAATCACTTTTAAACTTAACTTTTTTTAGATTTGGAAGAAATCTTCTTTTAGTCTTATTGTTAGCATGACTAACGTTATGACCCTTTAGTGGGATTTTCCCAGTGAGTTCGCATTTTTTTGACATAAATTATGAGCCTGTATAGGATCTGAATCTTATCGCGTCAAGATTAATTTTTAGTTCCAATAGCCTCTGAAACATTTTTAAACCCTTTATTTTTTAATAAATCAATTAATTCTTTACTTATTTTTGAAGCTATACGAGGACCTCTATAAACCATTCCAGTATATAATTGAACGAGCGTTGCGCCAGAAGTGATTTTTTCAAAAGCATCTTGTCCATTGCTCACACCTCCCACTCCTATTATTTTTGTTTTATCTTTTAAAATTTTATAAAATTTAGAAATTACCTCATTTGAAATTTTTTCAATTGGTTTACCTGACAGTCCACCCTTTTCTAGTTTATTTATATTTTTTAAATTTTCTCTATTCTTATCTGTTGTATTGGAAACAATAACTATTCCTATTTCTTGTTCTAAAATAATTTTAGATACTTTATTAATTTGATCATCATTTAAATCAGGTGAAACTTTTATTGCTAGTGGAACTTTAGAATTTAATTCTTTTTTTTCATTTTTTATTTTACTAATAAGTAAATTAAGTTCATCTTGGTTATGAAAGTCTCTTAAGTTTTCTGTATTTGGTGAGGAAATATTTATTGTGATATAATCAGCTAAATTATAAAATTTACGAAAACAAATTAAATAATCCTCAACTCTATCTATAGAATCTTTATTTGGTCCAATATTGATTCCTAAAAAACCTGTTTTATTATTTTCCTTAATTCTCTTACTAATTTCTTCTGAACCAGAATTGTTAAAACCTAGTCTATTAATTAAAGCTTCATCCTCTTCGAGTCTAAAAACTCTTGGTTTAGCGTTTCCAAACTGAGGTTTCGGAGTAATTGTACCTACTTCAACAAAACCAAATCCAAGATTAAACAGGGGATTATATACTTCAGCATTTTTATCAAATCCAGCAGCAACACCAATTGGTGAAGGTAATTTTTTTTCACAAAAAATTGTTTCTATAATATGATTATCTTTAGGTTGAGTATAAGGAATATTATTTAATTTTAATGCCTTTATTGCTAAAGAATGTGCTACTTCAGGACTAAATTTAAAAATTAATGGTCTTAAGATATTAAACATTTTCTAATTTACTTTTTATTAATTCTTTTGTTTCTTGAACCCCAAAAAAGCTGATAAAAAAACCAAATCGTGGTCCATTTTCTACCCCAAAAACTACCTCATATATTAATTTGAACCAATCACGTAAATTTTCTTTATAACCATTTTCTTTGCCAACTGTATAAATTGTAGTCTGAATATCTTCAGGTTTCATTGTGTCATCGCAGTTCTCTAAAGAGTTTACTAAAGCAACTAAAGCATTCTTTTCACTTTCATTTGGTTTTTTATAAATCTTTTTAGATTTTATAGCGTCATTAAAATATTTAATTGCATAAGATATTAAGTTGTCAAAAATTGGATGAATATCCTCATTAATATCTTTCTTATATTTCTTAACAAACTTCCAAAGCAATTCTTTATTATCAGCATTGCTGGTCTCTACTAAATTTAATAGCATTGAGAAGGACATAATTGAATTTTCATATGGAATCTCTGAATTATGAACATGCCAAACAGGATTCATAAGTTTTTGAAGTTCGTTTTGAGTTTTACTTTTTTCAACAAAATCAAGATATTCATCGACAGCTTTTGGTACTACTTCTCTATAAAGTTTTTTTGCTCTTTTTGGATTTTGGTACATATATAATGAGAGACTTTCTGGCGAAGCATATTCTAGCCATTGATCAATGGTGATACCATTTCCTTTTGACTTGGATATTTTTTCACCTTTTTCATCTAGAAATAGCTCATATGCAAACCCAGACGGATTTGTTTTTCCTAATAATTTTATGATTTTTGTTGATAAAATTGCACTCTCAATCAAATCTTTCCCGTACATTTCAAAATCAACATCTAGAGCATACCATCTCATTGCCCAATCTACTTTCCACTGTAACTTACAATTTCCATCTAAAATACTTTGTTCTAATTTTTCACCATTATTATCAAAAATTATTTTTGAGTTTTTGGTATCTATTTCCGAAACTGGTATCTCTAATACAAACCCTGTGTCTGGACATATTGGTAAAAATGGAGAATAAGTTTTTTGTCTTTCTTTACCAAGCGTGGGAACAATTATATTCATTATTCCTTCATAATTATCTAAAATTAATTTTAATGAGTCGTTAAAAAAACCAGATTTATACAAAATTGTTGAACTTTTAAAATTATATTTAAAATTAAATTTATTTAAAAATTTTTTTAACATTTCATTATTGTGCTCTCCAAAACTATTAAATTTCCCAAAAGGGTCTGGAACTTGAGTTAAAGGTTTGTGAAGATTTTGCTCTAGTTTTTTAGAATTAGGAATATTGTCAGGTACTTTTCTTAGTCCGTCCATATCGTCAGAAAATGTAATTATTTCTTTAGGAAGATTTGTTAAATAATTTAAGGCGTTAACAATCATTGAGGTTCTTGCCACTTCACCAAAAGTACCAATATGAGGTAAACCACTGGGACCATATCCTGTTTGCAGAATTATTTTTCCTTTCTTTTCAATATTTTTTTTTCTTTCTCTCAGAAGCTTTTTGGCTTCAACAAAGGGCCAGGCGTTTGTTTTATCTATGTTGGTTTTATCGATCACTTTTAATCAAATAGCTTATAAAATAACGTTTTTTATAATTCTTATAGAGTTGAAATTTATTTACCATAAAATAATGTCCAATCAAAATGTCCAATTATAAAACAGTTTTCTTTACGCTGGGAGTTTTGCAAATTATTTTAGGGTTGTCGATGATTGCGCCAATTTTAGCGCAGTTTTTTTATAATGAACTTAATTCTAGTTTCATAAGTTCTGGAATTGTAACTATTATTTTTGGAGTTCTTTTTTTATTGACAAATTTAGATCATGATAAAAAAATTAGTTTACCACAAGCCTTCCTTTTAACAGCTTTATCTTGGTTAAGTATTGCCATTTTTGGCTCACTTCCTTTCATATTTTCTGAAATCGAATTGAGTTTAACAGATGCTTTTTTTGAGAGCATGTCAGGTATTACCACAACTGGATCAACTATAATCACCAATTTAAATGAAACTCCTAAAAGTATATTGCTTTGGAGGGGAATGCTTCAATGGCTAGGCGGTATTGGTATCATAGTCATGGCCATTACTTTAATGCCTCTTATGAATATTGGTGGAATGCAGCTGTTCATTATATCCACAAGTGATACTCCAGAAAAAATTTTACCTAGATCAAAAGAAATAGCATTAAGATTGATCTTGGTATACTCAGGATTAACTTTTATTTGTGCATTATTTTATAAAATATTTGGGATGAACTTTTTTGATAGTATCGTTCACTCAATGACAACAATAGCGACAGGAGGTTTCTCAAATTATAATGAGTCTATTGGTTACTTTGATAATTCTTTGATAGAGTTAACATCAATAATATTTATTATTTTGGGAAGTATTCCATTCATTGCCTATGTCAAATACTTAAATGGAGACAAAAAAATATTTTTTAATGATACACAGATTAAAACTTTTTTAAAAATTGTACTATTCTCAATTATCTTGATGTATTTATATCTTTTTATTAAAAATCAAAGTACGTTTGATTACAGTATTAGGTCAGTTGCGTTTAATGTAATATCGATTTTAACTGGTACTGGTTATGTAACTCAGAACTTTAGCGATTGGGGACAATTCCCATTAATTTATTTTCTGATTCTTATGTTTATAGGTGGATGTGCAGGTTCAACCGCTTGCGGGATTAAAATATTTAGAGTCCAAATTTTATTCCAGTTTGTATCTGTACAACTAAAGAAAATAATTTATCCAAGAGGTATATTTAAAATAAAATATGAAAATAATAATATTGATGAGAAATTTTTAGCATCAATAATTTCATTTATATTTTTATATATTGTAATCTTCTTTATTATAACAGCACTGTTATCAACAAGCGGTTTAGATTTGACAACCTCAATATCTGCTGCTGCAACGTCAATATCAAATGTAGGGCCTGGTTTAGGTGATATTATTGGTCCAAATGGTAATTTTTCAAATTTATCAGATTTTTCGAAGTGGGTTTTAAGTTTAGCGATGATTTTAGGTAGATTAGAATTGTTTGCTGTATTAGTATTATTTATTCCATCATTTTGGAGAAAATATTAATGTCTGAAACAAAACAAAGCTGGTTGGATTCATTATTAGTTTATAAAGATATTAGGATGTTAAGAATATTGCTTCTAGGAGCAATAAGTGGTTTTCCATGGGTATTAATTGCAAGTAGCTTAAGTCTTTGGCTAAAGGAAGAGGGATTAAGTAGATCAACAATTGGTTGGGCAGGGTTAATATTTGGAGTTTATGCATTTAATTATTTATGGGCTCCAATAATTGACAGAGTGCAGATTCCACTTTTAACAAAAAAATTAGGACATAGACGTGGATGGATTGTATTAATGCAATTAATTATTTTATTAAGCTTGATAGTTTGGAGCTTTATAAATCCTACTCAAAACCTAGCACTCTTAATCAGTGTTGGATTGGTAATTGCTATTGCTTCTGCTACTCAAGATATTACTGTTGATGCACTAAGAATTGAACAGATTAATTCAAATGAGGGAAAATCTATGGCTGCAGGAGCAGCTATGGCAGTTGTTGGATGGTGGACAGGATATAAATTAGGGGGTGTGGTTGCATTGTTTACTGCAGAGTTTTTTGAAAACATGGGCGTAGCAGATTATTGGCAGGCTACTTTTTTAGTTTTAGGAATTTTAATTATTTTGATGAATATAGGTTTAATGTTTGTTCACGAAACAATTGATTTTAATAGAGTAAGTAATCAAAAAGCAACAGATCAAATTATTAGAGATAAGCTTGGATATAATAATATTATAACAAATTTTGTTGCTTATATTACAGGAACAATTGGCGGACCAATAATAAGTTTTTTTAAAAAAAATGGATTAGCAATTGCACTAGGAATTCTAGGTTTTGTATTTTTATTTAAGATAGGAGAAGCATTTTTGGGTCGAATGTCTATTGTTTTTTATAAAGAAATTGGTTTTTCTAAAGGTCAAATAGCTATCTATTCTAAAGGATTAGGATGGATTACTACTGTAGTTTTCACTTTACTTGGTGGAATAATGGCTATGCGCGCTGGAACTATTAAAACAATGTTTTTTGCAGGTGGTTTAATGGCTTTAACAAATCTTATTTTTGCAGTTTTAGCTTGGACAGGTAAATCTGAACTTTTATTTGCAATAGCTGTAATTGCAGATGACATAACTGCAGCGTTCGCTACTGTTGCATTTGTTGCCTTTATTTCATTGTTAGTGGATAGAACTTATACAGCTACTCAATATGCATTGTTGGCATCAATTGGAACAGCAGGGAGAACAACACTTGCCTCATCTTCGGGAGCATTGGTAGACTGGTTGAATGGAGACTGGGGTACTTTTTTTATAATAACAACAGTAATGGTAATTCCATCATTAATTTGTCTTTGGTTTATAAGGAATAAAGTAAAAATTGGTGCAAAATAGGCATTTTTGTAGTAATTCATACTTAAACGTTTATGAGTCAGCGTCCAAAAACTCCAATGTAAGCACTCAGTTATTATACGGTGAAAAATTTAATGTAATACAAAAAGATAAAGATTTTTTAAAAATCAAAACTGACTTTGATAATTATGTTGGTTTTATAAAAGTTGGAAGGTTTAACAAAAGATTAAATAAGACACATAAAGTTTGTGTTTTAAAATCTAAAATTTATTCAAAACCCAAAAGTAAATTTAGTACTAGAAAATATCTCCCATTTTCTTCAGAAATCGAAATTTTAGAAAAAAAAAATAATTTTATAATGTTTGAAAAAAATAAATGGATTAGCTTTAATGAATTAGAAACTGTAAAAAAACAAAATAATAATTTTACAAAAATATTTAAACTTTTTTTAAATTGTAAATATAAATGGGGTGGTAAAAGTTTTGATGGAATTGATTGCTCAGCTTTATTACAAATATTTTATAAATTTAATAATAAATTTTTTCCTAGGGATACGATTGATCAAGTTAAAATTAAGAAAGGGATTGTTAAAAAAAAGTCTTTCAAAAAAGGAGATATTATTTTTTGGAAGGGACATGTCGCAATTTGCTTAAATTCAAAGAATTTAATTCATGCATATGGACCAAAAAAGAAGGTATTAATTATGCCAATTTATCAAACCATAAAATTAATTGAGAAAACTGCAAATTTAAAAGTAGCAAAGGTTATATCTATTTAACCTTGGTCTCTTCCAAAATCTGGTTTTGCTATATCTTGTTTTAAACTTAATATCTGCTGTCTTACTTTTTTTGAATTAATTAATTTTTTTTTTAAAGTTTTATCATCTAAATTTTCTATATTTTTCTTAAATGAATTTAAATTATTAATAAATAAGTTTATTGCGCTGACTATATTTCTTTTATTATTGAAAAATATATCTCTCCACATAATTTCATTGGATGCAGCTATTCTTGAAAAATCTCTTAATCCTCCAGCACTAAACTTTATGACATCCTTTTTTTGTTTTTTTTGAAAGTCTTGTGCAGTTTTAATCAGGTTATAAGCGATTAAATGAGGCAAATGACTTGTTATTGAAAAAATTTTATCATGAATTTTTGCATCCATAATAATTACATTTGAACCTAATTTTTTCCAAAATTTCAATAATTTGCTTTGTTTTATTTTATTTTTATCACTCACTACAACACACCATTTATTTACAAAAAGATTTTTAGTTCCATGCTCAGGTCCACTTACTTCTGAACCTGATATTGGGTGACTAGTTATCCAATCAAGAGATTTTGATAGTTTTTTATTTTTAAGTTTTAAAATATTTTCTTTAGTTGATCCCACATCAGTAATTAAGCAATTTTTATTCAAATACTTATTTAAATTAGGAATAATTTTCTCATATTCACTCATTGGAGTTGATAACACTACAAGATCTATATCAGATAATTTATCATCAAGTTTTTTTAGAATTCTTATTTTATTATCAATTTTTTTTATTTTTCGAATATTTTTTTTTGATTTTTCGAAAACAAAATAATTTTTGGAAATTTTTTTAGTTATAGAGCCTCTCAATATTGAAGACCCTATAAGTCCACAACCAATAATTAAAATTTTTTTAAACATTTTTGAAAATATTTTTCAGTTTATCAAGTAATAGTTTATTTTCGTGATTATTTCCTATAGTAAGTCTTAGACAATTTTTAATTCCATATGAATTCATCTCTCTTAAAATTATTCCTGAAGCTTCAAGTTTTTTTTCTACAAGGTTAGCTGAAAGTTTACAATTTTTAAAATCTAAAAGAAAAAAATTTGGCCCTATATCGTTTGTCTTAATATTATATAAATTCAATATCTTTTGTATTTTTTTTGCCCAATCTAAATTATGTTTTACAGACTTTTTTATAAAACTTTGATCTTTTAAAGACTCAATAGCACATACCTGGGCTATTTTATTAACATTAAATGGTGGTTTGATTTTATACATAGCTTTTACTATTTTTTTACTTCCATATCCCCATCCAACTCTTAAAGAAGCGAGTCCATAAATTTTAGAAAAAGTTCTCAATATAAATACATTACTTTTATTTTTAAAAATCTCTAAACCTGATTTGTAATCTTTGTTTAGCATGTATTCAAAATAAGCATCATCAACAACAAGTAAAATTTTTTTATTTAAACGCTTTCTTAATTCTAATAACTGTTTTTTAGAAATATATGTACCCGTAGGATTATTAGGATTAGCTAAAAATACAATTTTGGTCTTGTTTGATACTTTTTTTAAAATTTCATTATTTGATACTTTAAAATTTTTTTCTTTAGAAAATATAACTTTCGCTCCCACTATTTGCGCGTAAATTCTGTACATTAAAAAACTAAACTCTGGTACAATTACCTGATCTCCTTTATTTAAAAATAGTTGGCATAACATTTGAATAATTTCATCGGATCCAGATCCACAAATTATTTGATTTTGATTACAGTTATATTTTTTTGAAATTATAGAAGTTAAATCTCTGAATTTTCCATCTGGATATTTTGAGATATTATCATTAAATTTTTTTATTACTTTTTTAACACCATTGCTCATGCCCAAAGCAGATTCATTTGCCGATAATTTAATTATTTTTTTTTTTTTAGTTAAAAAAGATCTTCCTGGTTTATAAGTTTTTATGGTTATTTTTCTAAATATTGGAGTATTCATGATGCTAATTTTATTAATAAATAGTCAGATAATTAGATAATACAATCAATAATTCTAAAAAAATTGACATCCAAAAAGCTATCTTATAAAACGTTTTTGCGCTGATTTAACTGAATTGCGAGCGCTATAAAAAACCTGCTAAATAAGTTTTTTTCTCACAATTCATTCAGCAAAAATATTATGAGTAATTTTGTAAAAATGAAAAGTATAACAATTAAAAAACCTCTTAAACTTGATTGTGGAAAAGAAATATCAAATTTTCCATTAGCTTATGAAACTTACGGAAATCTTAATGAAAAAAAAGATAATGCCATATTAATATTTCATGCACTAACAGGAGATCAGTTTGCTTCAGATATAAACCCTGTGACAAATAAAGAAGGTTGGTGGAATTATGCAGTTGGCCCAGGTAAAGCGTTTGATACTGAAAAATTTTTTGTGATTTGTGCAAATGTCATTGGTGGTTGTATGGGGTCATACGGACCAGGAACTATTGATCCAGTAACTAATAAACCTATCGGAACAAATTTTCCAGTTATTACAATAAACGATATGGTTAATGCTCAATATAAACTTTTGGATCACTTCAAAATAGAAAAATTATTTGCAGTTGCTGGTGGTTCAATGGGTGGTATGCAAGTATTACAATTTGTATCAAATTTTCCGAACAAATCTAAGGTCGCCTTACCAATTGCTTGTACAGCTAGTCACTCAGCCCAAAATATTGCATTCAACGAACTTGGAAGACAAGCAATTATGTCAGATATTAATTGGAAAAATGGTTTATATGACGGGAAAAAATTTAATCCAGACAAAGGTTTAGCTGTAGCTAGAATGGCAGCGCATATTACATATTTATCAAAAAAAGGATTACAAGAAAAATTTGGTCGAAATCTACAAGAAAGATCTGATTTAAAATTTGGTTTCGATGCTGACTTTCAAATTGAGAGTTATTTAAGATATCAGGGCTCTGTATTTGTGGATAGATTTGATGCAAATAGTTACTTATACATTACCAGAGCAATGGATTACTTTGATTTGACTAAACAATATGATGGGAATCTTTCGAAAGCTTTTAAAGATAGTAAGACAAAATTTTTCATTATTTCGTTTACTTCGGATTGGTTATATCCAACTTCTGAAAATAAAGACATTGTAATAGCACTAAATGCTATAGGATCTGATGTTGGTTTTGTAGAAATTAAAACTGACAAAGGTCATGACTCATTTTTATTAGATGTGCCAGATTTTTTAAGCACTATTAAAAACTACTTAAACACTACTTATTTAAATATAAATGAAAGAAGAATTTAAAGTTATATCAGAATTAGTTGATGAGAAATCAAGAGTCCTAGACGTTGGATGTGGTGACGGAATTTTGATGGAATATTTGTCAAAAAATAAAGTGGTAGATGTCAGAGGACTTGAAATTTCCAAGGAAAAAGTCAAAAAATGTTTATCTAACGGACTATCTGTGGTTGAAGGCGATGCAGAGCATGACTTAAAACAATTTCCAGATTTATCTTTTGATTATGTGATACTAAGTCAAACACTACAAGCTTTCATGAGTCCAGAGAATGTAATTAAAGATTTATTAAGAGTAGGTAAAAAAGTTATTGTAACCATTCCAAATTTTGGACATTGGAAAGTTAGAGTAGATTTACTTTTTAAAGGAGAAATGCCAATTACCAAGAATTTACCTTATGAATGGTACAATACTCCAAATTTACATATGTGTACAATTCAAGACTTTTATAATTTTTGCAATAGTAAAGGGATCAGTATTTTTAAAACAATTTCTTTAAATGGAAAAAAAACTTCAAAAATTACATCTTCAAATTTGAAATTTAAAAACCTAATATCTGAATTAGGTATTTTTTTACTAGAGAAATAATATGGAAATAAAAATAATAAAATGTTTAGAGGATAATTTTTCGTATTTGTTAATTGATGAAATTACTAGATCTGCTGTTGTTATAGATCCAAGTGAAGCAGAGCCTGTAATCAATAAAATTGAAAGTCTCGAGCTAAAATTAAAATTTATAATGAATACTCACCACCATTATGATCATGTTGGAGGCAATAAAGAGCTTAAAAAATTATATAATGCCAAAGTCATCGGTTTTGATCAGGACAAACACAGAATACCTGAAATAGATATATTGGTAAAAAATAATGAAATTTGGAAAGATGGTATGTTTGAAGCAAAAGTTTTTCATATTCCAGGACATACTTTAGGTCATGTATGTTTTTATTTTTTCAAAGAAAATGCATTATTTTCTGGAGATACTTTGTTTTCATTAGGTTGTGGAAGAGTATTTGAGGGCACTCATGAAGAAATGTTTAATTCTTTACAGTTAATAAAGAGTTTACCTTTAGATACGAAAATTTATTGTGGACATGAATATACATTAAAAAATTCAGATTTTTGTTTAAAGTATGATTCAGATAACAAGAGACTAATTTCTAAAATTGAGATAGTAAAAAAAAGGTTAGCAAACGGAAAACCAACTATACCCTCTACTCTTGAAGAAGAACTACAAACCAATATTTTTTTAAGATCAAAAAACGTTAAAAACTTTTCAAAATTGAGAGATTTAAAGGATAATTTCTAGCTTATTCAGCTTGACTAAAATAAGGCCCTGACTATATTGCTGATAATTAAAAATTAAGATTGTTTATGTCATACGCAGTAATCCAAACAGGTGGGAAACAGTACAAAGTCTCAGCTGGTGAAATAATTAAAGTAGAAAAATTAGCTGAATCAAATCCAGCCTCTAAAGTAGAATTTAAAGAAGTTTTAGCTTATGGAGATGATAAAAGTATTGAATTAGGTACACCAACTGTGGATGGTGCTAAAGTTGAAGCTGAATTATTAAAAAATGGCAAAGAAAGAACTGTTCTTATTTTTAAAAAAAGAAGAAGAAAAAATTCAAGACGTAAAAACGGGCACAGACAACAGTATTCACTAATAAGAATTAACAAAATTTTTTCAAAAGATGGTAAAGTTTTATCAGAAGCTGAAAAGATGAAAAAAAAGGAAGTTGTAGCTAAAGAAGCTAAAGAAGAAAAAATTGAGGCTTCAAAATAAATAGGTAATTTATGGCAACAAAAAAAGCAGGTGGATCATCGAGAAACGGAAGAGATAGTGCAGGCCGTAGACTAGGTGTAAAAAAATATGGTGGTGAATTAGTAATACCTGGAAATATTATTGTAAGACAAAGAGGCACTAAAATTTTTCCTGGAGAAAATGTTGGAATGGGTAAAGACCATTCAATTTTTTCTGTTGTTAAAGGAAAAGTTGTTTTTAAAAAAAGCAAATCAGACAGAACTTACGTATCAGTAAAGCCTAATTAGTAGACAGCTAATTAATTCTGTAAAATCATGAAATTTTTAGATCAAGTTAAGATATTTATAAAAGCTGGAGACGGTGGATCTGGTTCTCCTAGTTTCAGAAGAGAAAAATTTATAGAATTTGGAGGACCTGACGGAGGCGATGGAGGAAAAGGTGGTTCTATTATTCTTGTGTCAGAGAGAAATTTAAACACACTAATTGATTTTAGATATCAACAGCATTTTAAAGCTGAGAGAGGTAGAGATGGAAGTGGTAAAAATAAAACAGGAAGAGGAGGAGAAGATTTATATTTAAAAGTACCGGTTGGAACACAAGTATTTGAGGAAGACAATAAAACCCTGATTTTTGATTTCAAGGAGGAAAATGAAAAATTTGTTGCAGCTATAGGTGGTAAAGGAGGTTTTGGTAACACAAGGTTTAAGTCATCAACTAATAGAGCTCCAAAGAAATTTACAAAAGGTACAATTGGAGAAGAATTCTGGATTTATTTACAACTTAAGACAATTGCTGATATTGGCATCATTGGATTACCCAATGCAGGAAAATCTAGCTTATTAGCATCATTAACAAGTGCCACTCCTAAAATTGCAAATTATAAATTTACAACTTTAAATCCAAATCTAGGTGTCGCAATGTATGACGATAAAGAGATAACTTTAGCAGATATTCCAGGATTAATTGAAGGAGCACATCAAGGAACTGGATTAGGGATTAAATTTTTAAAACATATTGAAAGATGCAAAGCACTGTTGCATCTAATTGATGTATCAGAAAATGATTTAATTAACTCATATCTTCAAGTTAGGGATGAAATGGGTAAATATAGCTCTGAGTTATTAAAAAAGCAGGAAATAATAGTGTTTAACAAAATAGACCTTATTGATGAGAATGAAATAAAAGAAAAAATAAAAGATTTTGAAAAAATTATCAAGAAATCCGCTTTTACAACATCAACACTCGATAAAAAATCAGTATCTGATATTAAATCAACATTACTTAATTATGTATCTTAAAGACTCAAAGACTGTTGTTATAAAAATTGGATCATCTTTATTGATTAATGACAAAAAAATTATCAGAGAAAAATGGTTGTCAGAATTTGCAAAAGATATTCAAAATCTACAAAAATTAAAAAAAAATATAATTTTGGTTAGTTCAGGAGCAATTGCTTTAGGATGTAAAAAATTAAAATTAAGTAAAAAAAAATTGAAACTTGATAAAAGTCAGGCAGTAGCATCAATTGGCCAAATTGAGTTAATGAATCTTTTTAAAAAAACTTTTAATAAGTCAAAAATCAATCTTTCTCAAATTTTGTTAACACTTGAAGATACAGAAAAAAGAAGGAGGGCTATTAATGCAAAAAGGACTTTTGAGAATTTATTTAGTCTTGGTTTTATTCCAATAGTAAATGAAAATGATAGTATAGCCACTTCTGAGATAAAGTATGGTGATAATGACAGACTAGCTTCTAGGGTTGCACAAATATCAAGTGCAGATTGTTTAATTTTATTATCTGACGTAAGTGGCCTTTACTCTAAAGATCCAAAATTAGACAAAAAAGCTAAATTAATTCGTGAAATTAAAAATATTGACCAAAATGTAGAAAAGTTAGCAACAAATAAATCTGGAGAATTTGGATCTGGTGGAATGAAAACGAAGATTGATGCTGCTAAAATTTGTCAATTCTCAGGATGCCATATGGCGATTGCTAATGGCTTAATAAATAGACCAATTAAAAAAATTTTAACTGAAAATATATGTACTTGGTTTTTGCCTAAAATTTCAAAATTAGATGCGAGAAAAAAGTGGATCATAAGCTCAGTTTCTCCAAAGGGAAAAATAATTGTTGATGAAGGTGCATTATTAGCTTTGAATAATGGGAAAAGTTTACTAGCCGCAGGGATTAAGGATGTTCAAGGCAGTTTTAGCAAAGGTGATCATATCAAAATTCTAAACAATAATATGACCGAATTTGCTAGAGGATTAAGCAGTTTCTCTTCGGATGAAATCATGAAAATTAAAGGGAAGCACTCTAATAAAATAAATGATATTTTAGGTTATATTTCAAAATCAGAAGTTATCCATAAAGATGATATGGTATTAATCAAATGAGTAAAAACTTAGAAAAAATTGGTACAAATGCGAAAATTGCTTTTGAAAACAAAATAAGTAATAAAAAAAAAAATAAAGTATTAAATTATTACATTCAACTTATTAAAAAAAACCAAAATAAAATTTTAGTCGAAAACACAAAAGATATAAAAATAGCCAAATCTAAAAAACTTAAAGAAAATTTAATTAAAAGACTTGCTCTTAACAATGACAAAATAAGCTCAATTATTAATTCAATTGAAACTATTGCAAAATTTAAGGATCCAGTAGATGTTGATATAGAAACCTGGAAAAGACCAAACGGTTTAAAAATAAAGAAAGTATCAATTCCGATTGGTATTATTGGTGTAATTTACGAAAGTAGACCAAATGTAACTTCAGATGTATCTACACTTTGTTTTAAATCTGGGAACTGCGTAATATTAAGAGGAGGATCAGAGGCTTACTTTAGTAATAAAATTTTAGCTAATCTTTTTAGAAAATCATTAGAAAAATACAAAATAAATAAGAATTTTGTTCAGTTTGTAGAGAATAAAAATAGAAAACTGGTCGACTACATGCTGTCAAAAATGTCAAAATTTATAGATGTTATTATTCCAAGAGGTGGAAAAAGTCTTGTAAAAAAAGTTCAAGATTTATCCTCTGTTCCTGTAATTGGACACCTTGAGGGTATGTGTCATACTTATATTGATAAAGATGCAAATCTTTCAATGGCAATAAAAATATTAATCAATGCTAAATTGCGCAATACTAGTATTTGTGGAGCTACCGAGACACTTTTAATACATAAAAATAAGTCTAAAAATGTAGATGAGATATTAAATGAACTGACTAAGAGAGGTTGTTCTATTTATGCTGACAGAAAAATTTCTAAATTGTTTAACGGAAATTCAAGATTAGCAAATAATAAAACATGGTCGAAAGAACATTTATCTGCAAAAATTTCTGTAAAACTAGTAAATAATATTAATGATGCAGTAAATCATATCAATAAATATGGAACAATGCATACCGATGCGATAATTACAAATAATAAAATTTCTGCAAAATTTTTTATAAAAAATATTAAAAGTTCGATAGCTATTCACAATTCTTCAACACAGTATGCTGATGGAGGAGAATTTGGTTTTGGAGGTGAAGTTGGAATTTCAACAAATAAACTTCCACCAAGAGGTCCTGTTGGACTAAACCAGCTAGTTAGTTACAAATATGAGATATATGGATCTGGACAAACAAGGAAATAAAAAAAAAATTGGTATTCTTGGAGGCACCTTTGATCCAGCACATAAAGGACATTTAAGTATCTCTAAAGAGGCAAAAAAAAGATACGATATTGATAAGATTATTTGGGCAGTTACCAAAAAAAATCCATTTAAAGAGAAAAGTAGTTTAAGTTTAGACAAAAGAATAAATTTTGCAAAAAAAATTTCTCAAAAAAATTCATTTATAAAAGTAAAATATTTTGAGGATAAAATTAGATCAAATAGAACAATTGACCTGATAAAGCATATTAAAAAAAATAATAAAAAGACTGATATTTATTTCATAATGGGAGCAGATAGTTTGATTAATTTTCATAAATGGAAAAACTCTGATTTAATTTCATCTATTTGTAACATTCTAGTATTTGATAGAGACAGATATAAGGCGAAATCATTAAGTTCTAGAAGCTTTAAAAAGTATAGTAAGAAAAGCTTAAAATTTATAAAATTTAACAAGGTCAATATTTCATCTTCTAAATTAAGAAAAATTTGATACTCTTTTTGTAATTAATGGACAAAATATCTACTCTTCACAAAGATGTGGTCAATCTCTTAGATGCAAATAAAGCCCTAGATATTGTTTCAATAGATTTAGATGGAAAATCATCAATAGCAGATCAGATGATAATCGCTAGCGGGACTTCTTCAAGACATATCCAAGCTTTATCAGAGCAAGTATATGAATACTTAAAAAAAAATGGTGTAAGCAATTGTAAAATTGAAGGAAGAGAAAGTAGTGATTGGAAACTTGTAGATGGAATTGATCTTATTATTCATATTTTCAATCCTGAAAAAAGAAAATTTTATGAATTAGAAAAAATATGGTCTGAATTAATTCCTAAAGAAAAAGTAATTATATGATGAAAAAACTTAAAACATATTTTTTATCATTATTTATTTATTTTTTTGTAACTAGTATTGTTGCCGTATCAGAAGAGAATGATATTTATAAAAAAATAGATGTTTTTTCAGAAGTCTTAGATAAAATTAATAAAGAATTTGTTGATGAGGTAAACCAAAGTGATGCAATGGATGCTGCAATCAATGGTGTTCTTCAATCCTTAGATCCTTATTCTGCTTATATGTCACCAGACTCTTATCAAAGTATGCAAACAGAAACGAGTGGAGAATTTGGAGGACTAGGAATTGAAGTGAGTATGGAGGCTGGGGTAATAAAGGTAATAACACCAATGGACGATTCACCTGCGGCTGAAGCAGGAGTTAAAGCTGGTGATTATATAGTAAGAATTAATGATATTCAGGTTCAAGGTAAATCTTTAAGTGAAGCAGTTGACATAATGCGGGGTCCTGTTGGATCAGATATTGAAATAACAGTTAGAAGAAGGGGTGAACGAAAGGCATTAGTTTTTAATATTACTAGAGAAAAAATTAAAGTTTCATCAGTAAAATCTGAGATATTAGGTAATCAAACTGGTTACTTAAGACTTACTTCTTTTAATGAAAACAGTAGTGGTCAAATTAGAGACAAAATTAAAGAGTTTAAAAAAAATGAAAATGTTAAAAATTATATTTTAGATTTAAGAAATAATCCTGGTGGACTACTTTCTCAGGCAATTAAAATTACAGATTTTTTTATAGATAGTGGAGAAATTGTTTCAACAAAAAGTAAAAGAAAATATGAAAGTAGGAAATTCTTTGCAAGAAAAGGTGATATATTAGATGGAGATACAATTGTTGTACTAATAAATTATGGTTCAGCATCTGCATCTGAAATTGTAGCAGGGGCGCTAAAGGATCACAAAAGAGCAATAATAATTGGAGAAAATAGCTATGGTAAAGGCTCTGTACAATCAATCATTCCTCTCAAAAATAAAGGTGCAATAAGATTGACTGTATCTAAATATTATCTTCCATCAGGAAAATCTATATCAGAAATAGGTGTCTCGCCTGATATTGAGGTAGCTGAAGGATCTGACGACTTTAGGTTTAATACTGACACAGACAATCAACTTCAATTCGCTCTAGAGCTTTTAAACGGCTAAATGAAAGAGAAATATAAAAATTTACCACTTAGAAGTGGTGTTGGGATAGTTGTTTTAAATAAAGAAAATAAAATTTTTGTTGCGAAAAGAATAGATAATAAAAAAAACTTTTGGCAAATGCCACAAGGTGGGGTTGATAAGGGTGAAGACTTTTATGAGGCTGCAATTAGAGAATTAAAAGAAGAAACTAGTATTAAATCAGTAAGTTTAATTAAAAAAATTGATGGCTTACTTACCTACCACTTACCAAATGAATTATTAGGAATTATTTGGAAAGGTAAATTTAAAGGTCAAAAACAACAATGGTATATAATGAGATTTAATGGTGAAGAAAAAGAAATTAATATTAATACAAAACATCCAGAATTTCTTGAATGGAGATGGGTAGATCCAGATAAAATTACTGAACTTGTGGTAGAATTTAAACTACATGTATACGAAAAAATTCAAGAAGAAGTAAAAAAAATTTTAGTTAATTGATTTTAATACATCAAGTTTTTGATCTAGCAAATATTTTTCCTGATCATTTATATCAGTCTTATTGAGTTGTTCTTCAGCAGATTTTTGGATTTCTGAAATTTTTTCTTTATCAATATCTTTTAAATTTAAAATAAGACTTGTAAGTATAGAAAGATTATTATCTTTGAATTCAATTATTCCATCATTAACATAAAAGCTTTCCTCACCGGACTTTGAAAATATTTTAATTATTCCTGGTTTTAAAAAAGAAATAAGAGAAATGTGGTCTTTCAAAATCCCTATTTCGCCTTCAAAAGCAGGGACAACTACCTCGGTGACATCATTTTTTGATAAAAATGATTTTTCAGGGTTTACTATTTCTAAGGAATATTCTTCACTCATTATGCAGCAGCTTCGTTAGCTAAACTCTCAGCTTTTTGAATAGCTTCTTCAATAGTGCCAACCATATAAAATGCAGCTTCTGGTAAGTGATCATATTCACCTTTGCAAATAGCATCAAAGCCTTTTATTGTTGATTCTAAGTCTACAAGCTTACCTGGCGAGCCAGTAAATACTTCAGCTACAAAGAAAGGTTGAGAAAGAAATCTTTGTATTTTTCTAGCTCTAGCAACAACTAATTTATCCTCTTCTGACAATTCATCCATACCTAAAATTGCGATAATATCTTGTAAAGATTTATAAGTTTGCAGAACTTTTTGTACTTCTCTAGCAACTCTATAATGTTCGTCACCAACTATTCTAGGATCTAAAATTCTAGACGTTGAGTCTAATGGATCTACGGCTGGGTAAATTCCAATTTCAGCAATTTGTCTGGAGAGTACAGTTGTTGCATCTAAGTGAGCAAATGAAGTTGCAGGTGCAGGGTCAGTTAAGTCGTCTGCAGGAACATAAATTGCCTGAACAGATGTAATTGAACCTTTATTCGTTGTTGTAATTCTTTCCTGTAAGTTACCCATATCAGTTGCTAATGTTGGTTGATATCCTACAGCTGAAGGTATTCTACCAAGCAATGCAGAGACCTCAGATCCTGCTTGTGTAAATCTAAATATATTATCAACGAAGAATAACACATCCTGACCTTCTTGATCTCTAAAATACTCTGCAACAGTTAATCCAGTTAAAGCAACTCGCGCTCTTGCACCTGGAGGTTCATTCATTTGTCCATAAACTAATGCTGCTTTAGAACCTTCCCCATCAGTTTTAATAACACCTGAGTCTATCATTTCATGGTAGAGGTCATTTCCCTCTCTAGTTCTTTCTCCCACTCCTGCAAAAACAGAAAATCCACCATGAGCTTTTGCAACGTTGTTAATCAATTCCATAATTAAAACAGTTTTACCAACTCCAGCTCCACCAAATAAACCAATTTTACCACCTTTTGCATAGGGTGCTAAAAGATCAATAACCTTTATTCCTGTAACAAGTATTTCAGTTTCTGTTGATTGATCATTAAATTCTGGTGCAGCTCTATGAATTGGCCAGTTATCTGAACTTTTAACTTCTCCTCTTTCATCAATAGGCTCACCAATCACATTTATAATTCTTCCAAGAGTCTCTGGCCCCACTGGAACTTTAATTGGAGCAGCTGTGTCTGTTACCTCGTCTCCTCTTTTAAGACCTTCTGTTGCATCCATTGCAATTGTTCTGACACTTGACTCCCCTAAGTGTTGAGCAACTTCTAAAACCAATCTATTACCACCGTTATCGCACTCTAATGCAGTTAAAATTTCTGGTAGTTCTCCCTCAAATTTTACGTCTACTACCGCCCCAATGATCTGTGTTATTTGTCCTTTTCTCATAATTATAAACTTTCTGCTCCTGAAATTATTTCTATTAACTCTTTAGTAATTGCTGCCTGACGACTTCTATTATACTCAATAGTTAGTTTGTCAACCATTTCACCTGCGTTTCTGGTTGCATTATCCATTGCACTCATTCTTGAACCTTGCTCGCTAGCTGAATTCTCTAACATCGCTTTAAAAATCTGAGTTGAAATATTTTTAGGTAACAAGTTGCTCAATATCTCATCTTCTTCGGGTTCAAATTCAAAGTTATCTTCTGATGAATTTTCATCTTTTTCAGATGTTTTTAAAGGAATGATTTGTTGTTCTTGTGGTATTTGAGTAATTACATTCTTAAATTGGTTATAAAAAATTGTACATACATCAAATTCTTTTTTTTCAAATTTTTCAATAACTATCTTACCGACTTTATCAGCATCAAAATAATTAATATTTTTTGATTCTTTAAAAGATATCCTTTCAATAATATTATCACCGTATAGACGTTTTAGTTGGTCATAACCTTTAGTTCCCACTGTAATAATTTTTAAAGTTTTTCCTTCATCTAAAATTTTTTGAAAATATAGTTTAGCTTTTTTAATAATATTTGTATTAAAACCTCCGCAAAGACCTCTATCTGATGTCATTACTACACATAGATGCACTTTATCTTCTCCAGTACCAGATAAAAGTTTCGGAGCGTTATCAATGTCAGATATACCATTTGATAAGTTTAAAATAATATTATTCATTTTATCAGAGTAAGGTCTTCCTTTCTCTGCACTCTCTTGGGCTCTTCGCAATTTTGCAGCAGCGACCATTTTCATTGCCTTAGTAATCTTCTGTGTAGACTTAACACTTGATATTCTTTTTTTTAGATCGTCTAAACTAGCCATTATTTTTTATGAGTTAAAATCTTTCTTAAGTTGTAAAATAATTTCATTTAATTCTTTCTCTTTGTCATCTTCAAGTTTTCCTGAAGCTGTTATTGACTCAATAATATCTGGCTTTTCAGATTTACATTTTTCAATAATTTTACTCTCAAAACTTGAAATATCCTTTTGTTCAATATCATCAAGATGTCCTCTAACTCCACAAAATACAGAAATGACTTGTTCTGCAACTGTCATGGGAGAATATTGATTTTGCTTTAAAAGTTCAGTTAACTTTGATCCTCTGTTAAGTAATTTCTGGGTTGACGCATCAAGGTCTGAACCAAATTGTGCAAACGCAGCCATTTCACGATATTGCGCAAGCTCCAATTTCATGGACCCTGAAACCTTCTTCATCGCTTTAGTTTGAGCAGATGATCCAACTCTTGATACGGATAATCCAACATTTATGGCAGGTCTTATGCCTTGGTTAAAAAGTTCAGTTTCAAGAAATATTTGACCATCAGTAATTGAAATAACATTTGTTGGTATAAATGCGGAGACATCACCACCTTGGGTTTCGATTATTGGAAGAGCGGTTAATGATCCTCCACCATGCTCATCACTTAATTTTGCAGCTCTTTCGAGTAATCTACTATGTAAGTAAAACACATCTCCAGGATATGCTTCTCTTCCGGGAGGTCTTCTTAATAGAAGTGACATTTGTCTATATGCAACAGCTTGTTTTGATAAATCATCATATATAATCAATGCATGCATCCCATTATCTCTAAAATACTCACCCATAGTACATCCAGTGTAAGGGGCTAAAAATTGTAAAGGTGCTGCATCTGATGCAGTTGCTGCAACTATTGTTGTGTATTCCATCGCACCAGCTTCTTCTAAAGTTTTTTCAATTTGTCTAACTGTAGATCTCTTTTGGCCTACGGCCACATAAATACAATACAATTTTTTCTTCTCATCACCTGACTCGTTGATTTTTTTCTGATTTATAATAGCGTCAATAGCAACTGCTGTTTTGCCTGTTTGTCTGTCACCAATAATTAATTCTCTTTGTCCTCTTCCAATTGGAACTAGACTATCAATTGATTTAAGACCAGTCTGCATTGGTTCGCTTACAGATTTACGTGGAATTATACCAGGAGCTTTAACCTCAACCCTACTTCTTTTTAAACTTTTATCTAACGCACCTTTTCCATCAATTGGATTTCCTAAACCATCAACTACTCTACCGAGTAATTCTTTTCCAACTGGTGTATCAACAATCGCACCAGTTCTTTTTACAGTATCGCCTTCTTTAACCGCTCTATCATCACCAAAAATTACAACACCAACATTTTCACTCTCCAGGTTTAATGCCATTCCTTTCGAACCATCAGAGAATTCTACCATTTCTCCAGCTTGAACATTATCTAATCCATAAATTCTTGCTATACCATCTCCTACTGATAAAACTTGACCAACCTCTGTAACCTCAGCTTTATCTCCAAACTTTTTAATTTGTTCTTTTAATATTTTTGTAACTTCTGAAGGATTTATTTCCATTTAAGCCTCTATCATTGTATTTTCGATTTGTTGTAATTTATTTTTAATAGAAGTATCTACCATAATACTACCAACTTGTATTACTAAACCTCCAATTAAACTCTTATCATATTTATAGTCTAATTTTATTTTCGCGTTAAAATTTTGAGATAATTCATCTTTTATTTTATTTACTTGTTCTCCTGATAATTCTTTAGAAGAAATTAGTTCAGCTTTTACTTCTCCTCTTTTTTTTGAACAAGTATCAACAAAATCTTGAAGAATTGTTTTTAAATAAAAAAATCTTCTTTTAGATATTAGAAAACCTAAGAATTTTGATAGTAAAGAGTTTAATTTATAATTATTAGCAATCATATTGATTACATCCTGAAGTTCATTTACAGAGTTAGTTGGATCTTTGATTAATGAACTAAAATCTTTGCTCTCATCTATTAATTTTAATAAAGATATTGATTGTTCTTCAACTTCATCTACTGAATTATTTTCTTTAGCTAGCTCATATAGTGCTAAGGAATATCTACCTGCTGTGGTAACTGAAAAACTGTTATTTTTACTCAATTTTATCTCTTTATTTTAGAAGATTTTCTGGATTAAGTAGCATATGCATTTGATGTCTTCAAGCATCAGATTAACAATTTAATATCTATTTTGTCTCTTAATTAAAGGTTATTGGATCCACATCAACTGTCAGTTTTATTTCACTAGGTAATTTGTGCTTATTCAAAATTTCAGCCAACTTATTTTGTATTTTCGACCCCTTTTTTGACCTTATTAGGAGCCTTTGTCGATATTTTCCTTTAACTCTATAAATAGGTGCATTCACAGGTCCCAAAACTTTATCATCAAGGGAACTTAGGAGTACTTGTTTTAAATTTTGAGACTCTTCATCTAGATTATTTTCTTTCGAGGAAGTAAGTATTAATGAAATAAATCTTTCAAATGGTGGAAGATTATTTTTCTCTCTTAACTTCAATTCATTATCTAAAAAAATAAATGGGTCATGGTGAGTAATTTGATTTATGATATTTCGATTAATACCAAAAGTTTGAAAATATACTTTAGCAGGTTTACCAGTCCTTCCTGCTCTTCCTGATAACTGGTGGTAAAGTTGAAGATTTTTTTCAGCTGTTCTAAGATCGTGTCCATTAGATGTTAAATCAATATCTAGAACAACAATGCAATTTAAATTTGGAAAATGAAAACCTTTTGAAATTAATTGTGTCCCAATTAAAATATCAACTTCACCATTTACAATACTTTCAAGTTGATCTTTGGATGATTTTTTGTTCATGGTATCGCTTGAAAAAATAGATATTTTTTTGTCAGGAAATAATATCTTTACTTCCTCCGCAATTCTTTCAACACCTGGACCACTGAAAACAAAATCACAAGTGTTTCCTTTACTACAATTTCTATTTAATTTACTTTTGAAACCACAATAATGACAGAGTAAAATATTTTTACCTTTATGATATACTAGATTTATAGAACAGTTTGGGCAGGAGTATACTTTTGCACAATTTTTGCATAGAGCATAAGGTGCAAATCCTCTTCTATTCATAAAAAATAAAACTTGATCATTTTTTTTTAAATGGTCTTTAACTTTTTTCAAAGTTTCAGTGGCAATCCATGATTGTTTATTTAATCTGCTATAGTTTAAATCAATTATTTCAAATGAAGGGAGATTTGCGTCTTTATATCTTTTAATTAATCTTGATATAGAATACTTATTTTTTTTAACATTAGCATATGTTTCTAATGAAGGAACTGCAGTTACAAGGTTAATAGGAATATTTTCAAAGTTAGCTCTAGCTATTGCCATATCCCTTGCATTATAAATAACACCTTCATCTTGCTTAAATGATTGATCATGTTCTTCATCAATAATTATTAGTCCTATTTTTTTAAATGGTAAAAAAAGAGACGACCTTGCCCCTATAACCACCTTTATTAATCCTGATGCGACACCACTCCAAATAATTTTTTTTCTTTTTGGTGTTATCCCCGAATGCCAAATTGCAGCTTTAAAACCAAAAAATTCCTCAAATTTTTTCTCAAATTCTGAAGTAAGTCCTATTTCTGGAAGTAAAATTATTGCCTGATAGCCTTTTTTTAAAATTTCCTCTATTTGCTTGAAATATACAATTGTTTTTCCAGATCCAGTTGTTCCTTGAAGCAAATGTACTCTAAATTCTCCATTTTTTTTTAACATTTCTCTAAAGACTTTATTTTGATCTTCAGAAAGTTTAAAATTTTGCCTAGTTTTTTTATTATTATAGATTAAATATTCATTATCATCATATTTGGTTATTGCATTACCACTAAGTAAATGAAGTTTTAAACACATTCCAATCGGTACCAAATTATAATTGGAGAACCAATTCAAAAAATTTATTGTTTCAATTTTCAAAGGATTTATTTCGATAATAGATTTAATTTTTTTAAGTTTGAATTTTTTTTGAATTTTCTTTTCAAATAAATTCCAAACAACGCCTGTCAAATCCTTTTTTCCAAATGGTACCTTTACATAAGTTCCTGGACTTAATTTTTTATCAAATTCGTATGTAAAAGGATGGTTGAAAATATTTGGTAATAAAACTGGAATTTGCATTTATTTCAACCAAGGATACTTATCTTGGTAATCGTTAAATAGATTATAATATTTTGAATACTTATTAGTATTATAACTAGTAATCTTATTTCTAATTTGAATATTGCTTGTCGTTCTAATATCTAAATTATCTCTCTTATAAAATTCGAGAACATTAGCATCCCATTTTAAACCACAAAAATTAAATATTTCTTTAGAAATTTTTTCTTTATCTTGTGTGAGATTTTCAAGAGATACATCATGTATAATATTCGGATATTTTTTTTTAAAATATTTCATTATTTTTTTGTAGTTATCAACATAAGTAATTATGTTTTGTGTACTATGTGTCCAAGATAAATCAGGTAGTAACGATTGGTAAATTCCTATAATTGAGTCCTTAAGATTTCTATGGCAGTGTAAAAATTTAGCTTTGGGAAATATTTTAAGTATAAAATCAATGTTAAAGAAATTCTCTAAAGATTTATCTACAAAATAATTAACATCTTTTTCAATCAAAGAAAATTGTGAATACTTCTTATTAACAAAATCTTTGAATTCATTTACTCTAAAATTAAATGTTCCTTGGTTTTTATCATCTAATAATATTTTAGTTGAAAGTTGATTTATTACACCCATATTAATGAAAGCAGATTCTCCAAAAGATGGAATATTGTTTTCTGCAGAAGTTATAATTGCTTCAACTAGTGTTGATCCCGATCTTGGTAAGCCTATAATAAATATTGGTGAAATATCATTAAATAAATGATCTTTTTTTTCATTTTCTATAAAATTTGATTGATTGTAATGTTCTAAAATTATTTTTGAATAATACTTTTGAGATTGAAGGTTATATTCTTTTTTAAAGTCAAAACAGAGGCTGTGTGAATTATTTAAAAAAGTTAATTCTTTTTCATAGTTTTTTTCTTTCTTTTCTTTTTTAGATAGTAAGAATTTAGATAAAAACTTTTCTAAAATATTTGCATTTGGATTATCGTTAATTTGTTTAATAATTTCAAAATGACTTATTTTAAGAAAATTTGGTTTCAATGTGAAAATTCCATAATAGGCTCTAATATCTCTTATATTTATATCTAGAACTTTAAGATAAGTTGATAATGATTTTTCTATATCACCAGTAGACTGCTCTAAATATGCAACTTTTAAATAAGTATTTAAAGATTTAGGATCTATTTTTTTACATTTTTCAAAAAATTCTAAACTCTGTTTAATATTCCTCAATTCAAAATTAATAACTCCAAGATTATAATTAATTTCAAAGGTGTTATTATTTTTAGACAAATCTAAAAAGATTTTCTCTGCATCTTTAAAATTTTTTTGTAAAAGACATTTTTTACCTAATTCTAAAGTCATACTTAAATATATCACTACTTTGCAATTAATATAATGAAAGATATGATTTTAAATAAATCTAAGAGTGTATTTGTCTTTTATCAACTGATAGAGCTGCTTCTTTAATTGCTTCTGAGAAAGTAGGATGTGCATGACAAGTTCTTGCTATATCCTCTGAACTTGCTCCAAATTCCATAGCAACTGACATCTCAGCAATCATTTCTCCGGCATGAGGTCCGATTATATGTACTCCTAACACTCTATCTGTTGTGCTTTCAGCTAATATTTTTACGAATCCCTCTGGTTCATTTATTGCTTTAGCCCTTGAGTTTGCCATAAAAGGGAATTTACCAACTTTAAAGTTTATTTTTTTTTCTTTTAATTCTTCCTCATTTTTACCAACATAGGCTACCTCTGGTGAAGTATAAATTACACCTGGTATTATATCATAATTCACATGACCTGACTGTCCAGCAATTAGCTCTGCTACGGCTATTCCTTCCTCCTCAGCTTTATGAGCCAACATAGGTCCATCTATAACATCTCCTATTGCGTAAATATTTTTTACATTGGTTTCAAAATTTTTATTAACTTTTATTTTTCCTTTTTTATCAAGATTTACTCCAATTTTTTCTAAATTTAATTTATCTGTGTAGGGTTTTCTTCCAACAGAAATCAAAACTACGTCGGCTTCAATTTTATTTTTTGAATTTTTATTAGAAGTTTCTATTATTACTCCTTGTTCATTTTTAGTAATTTTTTCAACTTTGGTATTTAATTCAAATTTAATATTCTGCTTTTTTAAAATTTTCATAAATTCATTTGAAATTTCTTTATCGAGTCCTGGGGTGATGTGATCTAAATATTCTACGACATGAACCTCAGTTCCTAATCTTGACCAAACAGAACCCATCTCCAATCCAATATACCCACCCCCAACAACAACCATTTTTTTTGGAAGCTTAGAAATATTAAGAGCTCCTGTTGATGAAAGAATTTTTTTTTCATCAAAATCTATTCCTGGAAGAGATAAAGGTTCTGATCCTGTGCTTATTATAGTTTTATCAGTTTTAATTTTTATTTCTGATTTATCATTTTTGACTAATATTTCATTTTTTTCATTAAAAGATCCTACCCCTTTTATGTAAGTAACTTTGTTTTTTTTAAATAAAAACTCCACTCCTTTTGTAAGCGTTGCAACAGAGCTTTCTTTATTGCTCATCATTTTTTCCAGATTTAGCTTAATTTCACCAGTTTCGATGCCAATATTAGAGAAATTTTTAGCTTTATGAAAACTTTCAGACATATTTAATAGGCTTTTAGAAGGAATACATCCTATATTAAGACAAGTGCCTCCCAAAGATCCTCTGGACTCTACACATGCAGTTTTTAATCCTAATTGTGATAATCTAATTGCACATACATATCCTGCAGGTCCTCCTCCAATTACAGTAACATCAAATTTTTCAGCCATTAGATATTTAAAAATAATCTTCTAGGGTCTTCTAAATTTTCTTTAACAGTTTTTAAGAACGACACGGATTCCTTTCCATCAATAATTCTATGATCATATGACAAAGCCAAATACATTATAGGCTTAATTTTTATCTCACCATTATCATTTACTGGTCTTTCAACAATATTATGCATACCTAATACACCTGATTGAGGTGGATTTAATATTGGTGTTGAAAGCATAGAACCATACACACCTCCATTGCTTATAGTAAAGGTACCTCCCTGTAAGTCCTCAATTGTTAGGTTACCTTCGTTTGCTTTCTCAGATAATTTTTTAATTTCTTTTTCTATATCAGCAAATGACATCTCATCTGCATTTCTTAGCACTGGAACTACTAAACCTTTTTCGGTTCCAACAGCAAAGCTTATATTATAATAATTTTTGTAAATTATATCTTGATCTTCAATTTCAGCGTTTATTGCTGGAAATAATTTAAGTCCAACAACACAAGCTTTAACAAAAAATGACATTAAGCCTAATTTAATTCCATATCTACTTTTGAAATCTTCTTGGTTATCTTTTCTCATTGTCATAATCCCAGACATATCTACCTCATTAAAAGTAGTTAACATTGCTGCATTTTCTTGTGCTTGTTTTAATCTTTTAGCAATCGTTTGTCTTAAACGTGTCATTTTAATTCTCTCTTCTTCACCATATTTAATTCTTCTCTGATTAGGTTGTGGGTTGGTTCCCATCATACCAATTAGATCACCTTTTAAAATTCTTCCTGCTTTACCTGTTCCTTTTACATTATCTACGTTGATATTTTTTTCTGCAACCATTTTTCTAACTGCGGGAGATAGAATAATTGGTTGTTGTGAGGTTTTCTCTGTTTCTACTTCCTCAGTTAAAAGTAAAGGCTCTTCTTCTAATAGCTCCATTGAGTTATCCTCAGCTAATACTAGTGGATCTTCTAACTTAGTTTGAGGTTTTTTTTCTATATCTAAATTAATTACATTGCTTTTCTGATCTATAATTTCTTTCTCTTCATTATCCTCAAGTTGTTTTTTGCTTTCAGGTATATTTTTAATATCAACATTCCCCTCAGAAATTGAGCCCAAAACAGCTCCAACTTCAACTGTATCTCCGTCTTTAAAACTAATTTCTGATAATGTACCACTAATCGGGGAAGGAACTTCTAAATTTACTTTATCAGTTTCCAGTTCAACTATTGCCTCATCAGCCTCAACTGTTTCACCTTCTCTTTTCAACCATTTAGAAACTGTTGCCTCTGTTATACTTTCACCTAATGTAGGTACTAAAATTTTTTCACTCATTAATTAAATACTTCATTTGTAATTTCTTGTTGCTCAAGTTGATGCCTTTTAGCATATCCAGTGGCTGGTGATGCATCAGGACTTCTTCCAATATAAGAAATATGATTATTTTTAGCTTTAATGGTATCTAAAGTCCATTGTATATAATCTCTCACTGAAAACCATGCGCCCATATTTTTTGGCTCTTCTTGACACCAATAAAAATTAGCATTTTTAGCATATGGTTTAAGTTCTTTTACTAAACTCTTTGCTGGAAAAGGATAGAGTTGCTCTATTCGAAACATTACCACATCATCTCTTTTTAGCTTTTCTCTAGCATTTAAAAGATCGAAGTATACTTTTCCTGAACAGATTATGACTTTTTTAATTTCACTTGATTTTTTTAGTTTAATAAAATTTTTAGATTGATCACTTAATGCATGATCCCACATTATTCTGTGAAATGATGTTTGCTTACTAAAATCATCAATGGTTGACACACAAAATTTGTTTCTTAACAAAGATTTAGGTGTCATGATTACAAGTGGTTTTCTAAAATCACGGTGTATTTGTCTACGTAAAGCATGAAAATAATTTGCTGGTGTTGTGCAATTCATAACTTGAAGATTATCATTTGCACACAGTTGTAAAAATCTTTCAAGTCTAGCTGATGAATGTTCTGGTCCTTGACCCTCATAACCATGAGGTAATAACATAACCAAACCTGAAGCTCTTTGCCATTTTCTTTCACCAGAAGCAATAAATTGATCAATTATAACTTGTGCACCATTAGCAAAATCACCAAATTGAGCTTCCCAAAGAGTAAGAGTATTTGGTTCCACTAAACTATATCCGTACTCAAATCCTAAAACTGCAAGTTCTGATAGAAAACTATCAACTATTTCAAATTTTTTTTGATGTTTTGAAATATTATTTAAAGGAATATATCTAGAGTTATCCATTTGATCTCTTAAAACTGAATGTCTTTGACTAAATGTTCCTCTCCCAGAATCTTGTCCCACAAATCGAACAGGAAATCCCTCATCTAATAATGAACCAAATGCTAATGACTCTGCTGTAGACCAGTCAATATTTAAACCATCATCGACAGATTTTTTTCTAGTTTGCAAGATTTTGTTAATAGTTTTGTGAATACTTATTTCGGATGGAACCACATTTATTTTATCTGAAATATTTTTAAGTATTTTTTTATCTGCTCCGGTAATGCCTCTTTTATCTTTTCCTTTTTTAGGTTTATAGCTAGACCAAGCTCCTTCAAACCACTCGATTTTAGGATTATAATCTTTAGCTGTTTTAAATTGATCATCTAAAAGATCTTTAAATTTTTTTATTTGATCATTTAAATCTCCTTCAGATATTAAATTTTCATTAATAAGCTTAAATCCATATATATTTGCTGTTGATTGATGTGATCTAATCTTTTTATACATCAGTGGTTGAGTGAATGATGGCTCATCTCCTTCATTATGTCCAAATCGTCTGTAACAAACTAGGTCGATGACTACATCTCTATTAAACTTTAATCTAAATTCAGTTGCAATTCTTGAGCCATAAACAACAGCTTCTGGGTCATCTCCATTAACATGGATGATAGGAGCATCAACCATTTTTGCAATATCTGATGGGTGAGGTGAGGATCTTGCAAACCTTGGGCTTGTGGTAAATCCTATTTGATTATTAACTATTATATGAATAGTTCCGCCTGTATTGTGTCCAGGTAAACCCGACATTGCAAAACATTCAGCAACAATACCTTGTCCTGCAAAAGCAGCATCACCATGTATTAAAATCGGAATTACTTTATTTCTCTCAGTATCTTTATGAAAAAATTGTTTTGCTCTAGTCTGACCCAATACTACTGGATTAACTGCTTCCAAATGTGAAGGATTGTCAGTTAAACTTACATGAACAGAATTTCCATCAAATTCTCTATCAGATGAAGCTCCCAAATGATATTTCACATCGCCAGCACTATCTTCATCGGTATTATTTAATTCACCAGCAAATTCATTAAATATTCTTTTATAAGATTTTTGTAAAACGTTAGCTAAAACATTTAGTCTTCCTCTGTGAGACATTCCAATTTTCACCTCTTTAATCTTGGACTGGCCCCCTATTTTTATAATTTGTTCTAAACCTGGAATTAAACTTTCACCACCGTCTAAACCAAATCTTTTAGAGCCAACATATTTAGTATGTAGAAATTTCTCAAATCCTTCAGCTTGAATTAATTTATTTAAAATTGCACTTTTACCATTTTCAGTAAATTTTAATATATTTTCATCTTTTTCTACTCTGTCCCTAAACCATTTTCTCTCTGTTGGGTTGGATATGTGCATGTATTCATAACCAACTGATCCACAATAAATTTTTCTAAGTATAGATAAAATTTCTCTTATGTTTGAATACTCTTTATTTAAAACACCATCTAAATATATTTGCTTATCATAATCTTCTTTATTAAAACCATAATTTTCTGGGTGTAATTCATCTAAGTATTCACTTTCTCTTATTTCAAGTGGGTCTAGCTTAGAAAGTAGATGTCCTCTTTGTCTATAAGATCTAATAAGTGAAACAGCTCTTATTGAATTACTATTTCCATCTATTACATCAGCTTGATTAACTTTTGGAGTGGAATCTTCTTTTTTAAATTCTATATTTTCTTTAATTTTTACTTTTTTTGGACTCCATGAGGGACCCTTTATTTCTCTAACAACAGAGTCTAAATCTTCACTTATATCGAGAAAATATTCTTTCCAACCTTTTGGCAGACTAGGATCTTTATTTATAAACTTTACATACATTTGCTCAATAAATGCATTGTTAGATTTATTTAAAAATGAAGTTTTTTTGTACTCAAGATTTTTGGAAGCTGACATATTAATTCTTTAAATATTATACAAACAAAATGTTATCAATTAGACAATTTATTTAGTAGCGTTTTTCCAATATCAGAGGGAGAATTAGCAACAGTAATACCGCAATCTTGCATTTTTTTTATCTTTTCTTCAGCATTTCCTTTGCCACCTGAAATAATAGCACCAGCATGTCCCATTCTTCTTCCTGGTGGAGCAGTTACTCCAGCTATAAATCCAACAATTGGTTTTTTTATTTTGTGATTTTTTACAAATTCTGCTGCTTCTTCTTCAGCAGTTCCACCTATTTCTCCAATCATTAGTATAGACTCTGTTTGATCGTCATTTAAAAATAAATCAAGGCAATCAATGAAATTAGTTCCATTAATTGGATCACCACCAATTCCTATACACGTTGATTGACCAAGATTGTTCTCGGTTGTTTGAGCAACTGCCTCATAGGTTAGTGTTCCTGATCTTGATACAATTCCAACTGAACCTTTTTTATGAATATTACCTGGCATTATTCCAATTTTACATTCATTAGGTGTAATTATTCCTGGACAGTTTGGACCAATTAATCTGGAGTTAGAATTTTGTAATTTTTTTTTTACTTTTAACATATCTAGAATTGGTATTCCTTCGCTTATACAAACAATTAATTGAATAGATGCATCGATGGCTTCAATGATTGCTGATGAAGCAAACTTTGCAGGCACATATATCATTGTTGCATCAGCACCAGTGGCATCTTTTGCTTCTTTAACTGTATTAAACACTGGTCTTTCTAAGTGAATTTGTCCACCTTTTTTTGGTGTTACGCCACCAACTAAGTTTGTTCCATATTTAATGGATTGTTCAGAGTGAAAAGTACCATGGGATCCTGTAAAACCTTGGCAAATTACTTTTGTATTTTTATCAATTAATACTGACATTATTTTATTGCCTCTACAACTTTTTTTGCAGCATCTGATAAGTCATTTGCAGATATAATTTTTAAACCAGAATTCTCTAATATCTTTTTTCCTTCTTCAAAGTTTGTTCCTGCTAATCTTACTACTAACGGAACTTCAATTTTAATTTCTTTAGCAGCATCTACAACACCTTGCGCAAGTACATCGCATCTCATAATTCCACCAAAAATATTTATCAATATTCCTTTAACATTTTTATCTGATAAAATAATTTTGAATGCAGCTGAAACTTTTTCTTTTGATGCTCCACCTCCTACATCTAAAAAATTTGCAGGCTCTTCACCATAAAGCTTTATGATATCCATTGTAGCCATTGCTAATCCTGCACCGTTTACCATACATCCTATACTTCCATCTAATTTTATATATGCTAAGTCATGTTTGCTTGCTTCAATTTCAGTGGCTTCTTCCTCATTATAGTCTCTTAGTTCTTGTATTTCAGGATGTTTAAATAATGCATTTTCATCAAATGTCATTTTTGCATCAAGACAAACTACTTTATTTTCTTTCGTTAAAATAAGTGGGTTTATTTCTACTAAATTAGCATCATTTTCTATGAACAATTTATAAATTGCTTTTATTAAGCTTATAGCTTCAAAACTGGTATTATCATCTAATTCAAAAACCTTAATAATTTTCTTACAATCAACCTCGGAAATTTCTTGGTTAAAATCGACTTTAGTTGTTAAAATTTTTTCAGGTGTATTTTGGGCAACTTCTTCAATGTTCATTCCTCCTTGATCACTTGAAATAAATGCAATTTTTGAACTTGCTCTATCAACTAGGCAAGAAAGATAAAATTCTTTACTAATATTAGATACCTCCTCAACATATAGTCTTTTTACTTCTCTACCTAAAGGTCCTGTTTGATGAGTAATTAGGTTTTTACCAAGCAAAATATTTGCTTCTTTTTCTAAATTTTCTAAATTATCAACAATTTTTACTCCACCAGCCTTACCTCTTCCACCAGCATGAATTTGAGCTTTAAGAACATACTTATCAGTTTTTAATTCTTTAGTTTTTTGCAAAAGATCGGATACATTAAATGCAAATACTCCCTCGGGTACATTCGCTCCATACTTTTTTAGAATTTGTTTTGCTTGGTGCTCGTGAATATTCATTTAGTCTTTATTCAAATCAGGATCTATTTTTGATGCCGCATCCCATAATTTGATGACTGCTTCAACAGAATTATTAAATTCTGATTTTTCATTCTCATTAAGATCAATTTCATCAATCCTTTCAACGCCTTCTTTTCCGATGATAACAGGAACACCAGCATAAACATTATTAATCCCATATTCTCCATGTAGATGTGCTGCACATGGTAAAAGTTTTTTTTGATCTTTTAAAAATGCCTCTGCCATCTCTACTCCGGAAGCCGCTGGCGCATAAAATGCAGATCCTTTTTCCAAATATTTAACAATCTCAGCACCACCATCTCTTGTTCGTTGATTAATACTTTCTAATTTTTCTTCAGAAATTTTTCCATCTTTCAATAAATCCATTAAAGGTTTTCCAGAGACCTTAGTAAATCTTGGAAGAGGTACCATTGTATCTCCATGCCCACCCATTACCATTGCATCAATTTCTCTTACAGGTACATTTAATTCCTCAGATAAAAAAAGTTTAAAACGTGAACTATCTAAAATACCAGCCATCCCAACTACTTTATTTGCTGGAAGTCCTGAATATTTTTGAAATGCCATTACCATTACATCTAGAGGATTTGTAATACATATAACAAAAGCGTTAGGTGCATTTACTTTTATTCCTTCTGCAACCTGCTTAATAATTTTTAAATTAATACCAAGTAAATCATCTCTACTCATACCTGGCTTTCTTGGTACTCCTGCAGTTATGATAATTACATCAGAATCTTTAATATCTTCATAATTATCTGTTCCTGAAAATTTTACGTTAAATCCATCAACTGATGAAGATTGTGCAATATCTAAGGCTTTTCCTTTGGCAATTCCACTAGCAACATCAAACAGCACAACCTCATTTACAAGCTCTTTCAAGCCAATTAAATGAGCTAAAGTCCCACCTATTTGACCAGCACCTATTAAAGAAATTTTTGACATATTTTATTCCATAGTTGGCATAATAAATTCAGGATTAGACCTTATGCCTGAAGGCCATCTAGAGGTAATAGTTTTTAATTTGGTATAAAATTTTATTCCCTCCATACCATGCATCCCACTATCTCCAAACAATGATCTTTTCCATCCACCAAAACTATGAAATGCCATAGGAACTGGTATTGGAACATTTATTCCTACCATTCCAACTTGGATTTTACTTGCAAAAGTTCTTCCAGCATCTCCATCTCTAGTATAAATACTTACACCGTTTCCATACTCATGCTCATTAATCATTTTGGTTGCTTCTTCAAAATTTTTTACTCTTACCACTGATAGAACAGGACCAAAAATTTCTTCTTTATAAATTCTCATATCAGTAGTTACATGATCAAACAAACATCCACCTATATAAAAACCATTTTCATACCCTTGAAGTTTTAAATCTCTACCATCAAGAACTAACTTAGCTCCCTCTTCAACTCCTAAATCAACATATCCTTTTACTTTTTCTAAGTGTTGTTTTGTAACAAGAGGACCCATCTCTGAGGATTTATCCATACCAGGACCAATTTTTAATGCCTCGGCTTTTTTTGCTAACCTAGATACTAACTCATCACCAATATCACCAACTGCTACAGCAACAGACTGAGCCATACATCTTTCACCTGCAGATCCATATGCAGCACCCATTAGACCATTTACAGCCCCTTCTAAATCGCAATCAGGCATCACCACTAAATGATTTTTAGCTCCACCTAATGCTTGAACTCTTTTTTCATTTTTGGCAGCATTCTCATATATATATTTAGCTATAGGTGTTGATCCAACAAAGCTTACAGCTTTAATATCATTGTTTGAAAGTATAGCATCTACAACTTCTTTATCTCCATTAACAACATTGAAAACTCCAGCAGGAAGACCAGCTTCGTGAAGTAATTCAGCTAATCTCATCGGACATGAGGGATCTTTTTCTGATGGTTTAAGAATAAAAGTATTTCCACATGCAATAGCTAATGGAAACATCCACATTGGAACCATTGCAGGAAAATTAAAAGGTGTTATTCCAGCAGCTACACCTAAAGGCTGTCGCATTGAATAACTGTCAACATTTGTTCCAACATTCTCAGAAAATTCACCTTTAAGCACATGAGGAATTCCACATGCAAACTCAACAACTTCCAATCCTCTTATTAATGATCCTTTTGCATCCTCATAAACTTTTCCATGTTCAGAGACTATTAACTTTGTTAATTCATCAAAATTTTTTTCTATGAGTTCTTTAAACTTAAACATTATCCTAGCTCTTTGAAGTGCAGGCTTAAGTGACCACGTCTCAAAGGCTTTTTTAGCAATTTCAGCTGTTTTATCTAAATCTGATTTAGTAGCTAAAATAACTTCCGATTCTTGCTCTCCAGTAGCAGGGTTGAAAACTTGTCCTTTTCTTTGTGAAGTACCATCTATTACTTTTCCACCAACGAAATGTCTGATTATATTCATGAGTGAAATTATTTAATTAAGTAATTAGGCCGTTGCAAGCATTTTCTTTATCTCTGCTATAGCTTTTGCAGGATTCAAGCCCTTTGGGCAAGCATTTGTGCAATTCAAGATGGTATGGCAACGATATAGCTTTAGTTCATCAGCTACTTTTTTAAGTCTTTCTTTTCTATCTTCATCTCTACTATCAATTATCCATCTATAAGCCTGAAGTAAAACAGCTGGACCTAAATATTTTTCACCGTTCCACCAATAACTTGGACAAGACGTTGAACAACATGCACACATTATACATTCATAAAATCCATCTAATTTTGCTCTATCGTCTTTAGATTGAATATTTTCTTTGGCATTTATTTTTGAAGTTTTTAACCAAGGTTCAACAGACTCATATTGTTTATATAATGTACTTAAATCACCGATTAAATCTTTTAAGACTTTGAGATGTGGTAAAGGATAAATATCAATATCTCCATCCAATTCAGAATGGGCTTTTGTACACGCTAAACCATTTTTTCCATTCATATTCATCGCACAAGATCCACAAACTCCATGAGCACAAGATCTTCTGTAAGCTACAGAAGGATCAATTTCGTTTTTAATTTTATTTAAAATATCAAGGACTTTTGATGAACAGTTGTCCATATCAACTTCATAGGTATCAAGCCTTGGATTTTCGTTTTTAGATGGATCCCATCTATAAACATTTACTTTTCTAATATTTTTTGAACCTGTTTTATCTTTATAGTATTGACCTTTTTTTACCTTTGAGTTTGCAGGTAAATTTAATTGAACCATTAATATACTCGTTCCTGTGGAGGAAAATATTGTACATCATTTGTTAGTGTTGATCTATGAACAGGTCTGTAATTAATTTTAGTTTTTGAACCATTACACCAAGACAGAGTGTGTTGCATATAGTTCTCATCATCTCTCTTTGGAAAATCTTCTCTTGCATGAGCTCCTCTGCTTTCTTTTCTATGATACGCAGAGTCCATTGTAGTTATTGCTTGTCTTATTAAGTTGTCAAATTCTAGTGTTTCAACTAAATCTGTATTAAAGATTAATGATTTATCTTTTACAGAAAGAGAGTCCATTCCATCATAAGGTTTTCGAATTTCATTAACGCCTTCTTTTAAAGTTTTCTCTGATCTAAATACCGCACACTTTGATTGCATTGTCTTTTGCATTGAAAGTCTTAGTTCAGATGTTGGATTTGAACCTTCTGAGTTTCGCAATTTGTCAAATCTATCTAAACATCTATCTGTTTCATTTTTATCAATTTCATCATGCTTCATTCCTGGTTTTACTAACTCAGCTGCTCTTTTTGCTGCAGCTCTTCCAAAAACTACTAGATCTATTAATGAGTTCGAACCTAATCTATTTGCGCCATGGACAGAAACACACGCTGCTTCTCCGATAGCCATTAAGCCAGGTACAGTTTTCTCCGATCCATTTACTGTAAGAACTTCTGCTTTGTAATTTGTTGGTATTCCACCCATATTATAATGAACTGTTGGTACCACTGGTATAGGTTCCTTAGTTACATCAACGTTTGCAAACAATTTAGATGCTTCTGATATTCCTGGAAGCCTCTCATCTATTACTTTTGGATCCAAATGATCAATATGAAGATGAACGTGATCTTGTTCTTTTCCTATACCTCTGCCTTCATTAATTTCTACAGCAATTGATCTGCTTACGACATCTCTAGATGCTAAATCTTTTGCTTTAGGAGCATAACGCTCCATAAATCTTTCTCCTTTTGAATTTACAAGATAACCACCTTCTCCTCTTACACCCTCTGAAATTAATGTTCCATGACCATATATTCCTGTTGGATGAAATTGTACAAATTCCATGTCTTGTAATGGTAATCCAGCTCTTAAAGCCATAGCATTTCCATCTCCTGTACATGTATGAGCTGAAGTAGCTGAGTAATACACTTTTCCATAACCCCCTGTTGCTATAATTGTTGTGTGGGACTTAAATCTGTGAATTGTTCCATCATTTAGGTTCCAAGCTATTATTCCTTTGCATGCTCCGTCTTTCATAATTAAATCTAATGCAAAGTACTCTATAAAAAATTCAGTGTTATGCTTTAAAGCTTGTCCATACAATGTGTGAAGTATTGCATGTCCAGTCCTATCTGCTGCTGCACATGTTCTTTGAACTGTTTCATTTCCGTAGTTTTTTGTCATACCCCCAAAAGGTCTTTGATAAATTTTTCCTTCCTCAGTTCGACTAAATGGAACACCATACTTTTCTAATTCAAGAACAGCAGCAGGTGCTTCTTTACATAGATATTCGATGGAATCCTGGTCACCTAACCAATCAGCGCCTTTGACTGTGTCATACATGTGCCATCTCCAGTCATCTTCTCCCATATTTCCAAGCGCTGCTGAAATACCACCTTGAGCAGCAGATGTGTGACTTCTTGTTGGAAATACTTTTGATACACATGCAGTTTTTAGACCAGCCTCACTTAGGCCAACAGCTGCTCTCAGTCCAGATCCACCTGCACCTAAAACGACTACATCATATTCATGATCAATAATATTGTATGCGCTCATAACTATATATTAAATACTAAGATAATTATTATTAATGGAAATACTATAGCAAAGATATTTAATGATTTATTTGCGGCATTTTTGATTTTTTCATCTTCAATATAATCTTCAAAAACCTCACTAATGCTTAAAGCTGAGAAAAAATACGCAAAAATCAAAAAAAGACTAAATAAGAACTTAGATGGTTGAGATGTTATAAATAAAAGTAATTCATTATAGCCTTTGTCATAAATAGAAGCCAAATTTATTGAAAACCATAGCATTAATGGAAGCAAAATTGCTGAACTTACTTTTAGAAAAAGCCATTTCTTAGTTACAGATCCCATTAAATTAAATGCCTTCCCATGACGAAAATTATAACAGTAACAGGAAATGATCCAATCAGAACTATTAATCCAGTTACTTTTGTAGTTTTTTGCTCAAATCCATATCCTAAATCCATGATCAAATGCCTTATTTCGCTGAGCATTTGAAATGTAAAAGACCAAATAACTCCCAAACAAACAAATTTACCAACAAAAGATGACAAGAAAGAATTAGTAAAAACATAATTTTCCTCTCCTAATAATAAAGATGCTATCCAAATACCTATCAAGGTTACTGTAAAAAAGTTTATTATACCAGTTATTCTGTGCGATATTGAGACCAATGAGGAGATGTGCCAATTATAAATTTGTATATGTGGCGATATTGGATTTTTATTTTCCATAAAAATCTTTTTCTAGTAAAGCCTCAGCAATTTCAACTGCATTAAGTGCAGCACCTTTTAATAAGTTATCAGAAACAACCCACAAATTAATTGAATTTGGTTGAGAAGAATCCTCACGAATTCTTGATATGAACGTTTCAAATTTGTCTTCAGCTTCAACAGGCGTAATATATCCTCCATCTTTTTGCTGATCAACTACCTTACATCCTGGTGATGATGATAAGACATTTCTTATTTCTTCTAAGTCATATTTTTTGTTAAATTCAACATTCACACTTATGGAGTGAGAAACAAGAACAGGGATTCTTACACAAGTAGATGTTATATTAATTTTACTATCTAAAATTTTTTTAACCTCATCATGATTTTTTTGCTCTTCTTTTGTGTTTCCATTTTCAAGAAAACTATCAATATGTGGTATAGCATTAAAAGCAATTTGCTTAGTAAAATTTTTTGACTCAACATCTTTATTTTCTAATACTTCTTTAGTTTGAGATATAAGTTCATCCATACCAGCTTTTCCTGCACCAGAAACTGATTGATAAGTTGATGCAACTATTCTTTTTACATTATACAAATCATGTAATGGTTTGAGAGCTACAACTATTGGTATTACCGAACAATTAGCATTTGCTATAATATTCTTATTTTTAAATTTAGGTAATTCTTTAGAATTTACCTCTGGAACAATTAAAGGAATTTCTGGATCTTTTCTAAAGAATTTTGAATTATCAATTACAATTGTTTTTTCTGCTGCAATCGGTGCCCATTTTTCAGCAATTGAAGAACCAGCAGCAAAAAAAGCAATTTTTACTTTTGAGAAATCAAATTGTTCTAAATTACTGACAGTATGCTCTTTACATAAAAAATTAATTTTTTTCCCTTCACTATTTGAAGAAGCAACTAAATAAGCCTCTGTTATTGGAAAGTTTTTTTTTTCCAAAACTTCCATTAATTTTCGACCTACGTTCCCTGTCGCTCCTACTATTGCTATATTCATGATATTTTAAAGTTTTATACTAAATGAAAGGTAAATCACAAACTTTTCCATCAAAATCAGAGCCATTTATATTGATTTTAAAGGATTTTGAAGTCTCAAAGTATGGTTTGTTAATCATTGCAATCCCAATCACTTGCTCAAAGGTCGGATTGTAACAACCAGATCTTAATTCTCCGATTATATTATTATCTTCGTCTACTAGATCCATTGAGCCATTAACACTTATTTCCTTGGCATCAATTTTTACTCCCATAAGTTTTTTTTTAATTCCTTCAGCTTTAATTTTTTTTAGTTTTTCTTTACCTAAAAAATCAACATCACTATCTATATTTACATACTTATCAAAACCACATTCATATGGATTATCTCCATTGTCCATATCATTACCATGGGAAAGTAAACCGCTCTCAATACGTTCGATAAGGTTTGGTCCACCTGGTCTAATATTGAATTCCTTACCAATTTCAAAAAGATGATCGTATAGCTTTAAACCTGACTCGTTGTGTTCCATATAAATTTCATAGCCACCTTGTTTAGACCATCCAGACTTTGCAATAAGATGTTTATCTCCACCAAATTCAAAATAATCAAAACCAAAAAATTTTAAATTTACAATCTTTTCTCCAAAAACTTTTTCCATTAATTGAAATGATTTTGGTCCTTGCACTGCCATTATATCAACATCAGGTTCAGAAATTTTTACATCAAATTTATTTCCAATCGCTAATCCTTTAGCAAATAGAATTACATCTGAGTCGGCTAAAGAGACCCACCACCTATTTTCATTTAATCTTAGAACTACAGGATCATTAATTAAACCTGCATTATCATCAATGATTGGGCAATAATAACATCTTCCATCTTTGGATTTTGATAAATCTCTGCAAGTCATCAATTGAACTAATTTAGCTGAATCTTTACCAGAAATTTCAACTTGTCTTTCAGCGGCAACATCCCAAATCTGAACATGCTCTTTTAAGTGATGATAAGCATCTTCTACAGAACCAAATGCTGCTGGCAGCAACATATGATTATATATAGTATAAGCAGTTACACCTTGTTTTTCAATTCTAGAGGTGTACGGTGTACCTCTTAGTCTTCTTGATTTTGCTATTAAAAAAGTTTTCATTTTTTTTTGAGCATTACTGCCATCTTATTTGATTTTTGTAAAGAAACTATATTAGTTTAATTCCTTAGCTTGTTTTCTCAGTTCAAACTTTTGAATTTTCCCAGTGGATGTCTTTGGTAGTGGGGAAAACACAACCTTCTTAGGAAGTTTAAATCCAGCAAGAGTTTCTCGACAAAATTTAATAATTTCCTCTTCTGAACTTGATTTTCCCTCAATTAATTCGACAAAAGCACAGGGTGTTTCTCCCCATTTTTCATCTGGTTTTGCTACAACAGCTGCCAGTGATACAGCAGGATGTTTTGAAATTGTATTTTCGATTTCGATAGATGAAATATTTTCTCCACCAGATATTATAATATCTTTTGATCTATCTTGAATTTTTATGTAACCACTTGGATGAGTTACAGCTAAGTCCCCAGAATGAAACCATCCTCCATCCATTGATTTTTCTGTCGCTTCTTTATCTTTAAAATAACCCTTCATCACTACATTTCCTCTAATCATAATTTCGCCCATTGTTTTTCCATCGTGAGGAACGGGCTTCATGGTTTCAGGGTCCATTACAATAACGCCTTCCGTATTGGGATACCTTACACCTTGTCTTGCTCTTATTTCATTTTGATTATTTTGATCTAATTCATCCCATTCTTGATTCCATGCACACTGCAAAATATGACCATAGGTTTCTGTTAGACCATATACATGCATTACTTCAAAGCCTAACTTTTGCATTTTTTCGAAAATTATACTCGGAGGAGGGGCACCTGCTGTTAATACATACACTTTTCTTTTTAATTCTTTTTGCTGATCCTGAGGTGCATTAGCTAACATGTTTAAAACTATTGGTGCTCCACCAAAATGAGTAACTTGATATTTATCAATTAATTCAAATATCTTTTTTACATCAATATTTCTAAGACAAATTACTCGACCATGTATCATTGACATTGTCCAAGGATAACACCATCCATTACAATGAAACATTGGTACTGTGTATAAAAAATTTAATTGATTGGGCATGTTCCATGCTACTGCACTTCCTGTTGCCATTAAGTATGATCCTCTATGATGATAAACAACTCCTTTTGGATTACCAGTTGTTCCTGAAGTATAACCTAATGCTATAGCTTGCCACTCATCTTTTGGCATTTTCCATTTAAAATTTTCATCTCCAGATTTTAAAAACTCCTCATATTCCAAAGATCCAATATTTTTTGAATCAGATAGGTTTGCATCTTTATCGTCTATATCAATTATAGTAATTTTTGAATTAACTTCCTCTAAAGCTTTTTTTACTACATCGTGAAATTGTCTATCTACAATTAGCACCTTTGCTTCGCTATGATTTAAAATGTAACTAATTGTTTTTGAGTCTAGTCTTGTATTAATAGCATTAATAACTGCTCCAACCATAGGAATTGAATAATGCGCTTCGAATATTTCAGGTGTGTTAAAAGCCAAAACAGATACCGTATCACCTGTTTTAATACCTAATTTATCTAATGCACTAGCAAACTTAATACATCTTTTATAAACTTCACTCCAAGTGTATTTCCTACTTTCATAAACTACTGCTTCGTAGTTTGGGTAAATATCTTTTGCTCTTTCTAGAAATGATAAAGGGGTTAATGGAACATAATTGGCATCGTTTTTATCCAAATTTGTTTCATAAGGATTCATTCTAATTAAATTTGTAATTCATAATATAATTACTTCCAGTAGTTGCAGTAATATAACTACTTTCTATCCTAGGAAGTACTCTATTAAAGAAAAAGTTTGCAGTTTGGATTTTATCCTCATAAAAATCTTTATTGCTCTCATATTCTTTAAAGGAAACTTCTAGAACTTTTAACCAAGCATGCCCCGTTGCAACTAAACCAAGAACTTTTAAATAGTCATTACATGCTCCACTTGCATCTTCTGGAGAACTTTTTATTTTTTCCTTCATCCAATCAGTAAATTTTGACAAAATATCAAGATGATAGTTAAGTTGTTTTACAAAAGGCTCGGCTTTTTTGTCAGTAATTTTAATCTCGTCTTTAACCAAATGTAGGTAGTTTTCAATAATATCACCATTTTTATTGATTAATTTTCTGAAGACTAAGTCAGCAGCCTGAACTGAATTTGTTCCCTCATAAATAGGTGTAATTCTATTGTCCCTGTAGAATTGTTCAATGCCTTGATCTTTAGTAAATCCATATCCTCCATGAATTTGCATTGCTTCACTTGTTATTTCCATTGCATTGTCCGTGAAAAGCGATTTAACAACTGGGGTCATTAATGAAACAAGATCTGAAGCTTCTTGTTTTATTTTTTCATCAGAATGATTTAAGCTAACCTCAATTTGTTGAGACAGCCAGAAACTTAAGGCTCTTTGTCCCTCTATCATAGACTTCATACTCAAAAGTGACCGTCTAATATCAACGTGATCAATAATAAAATCTGCACCATTATTTGATTTTGAATTAAATGCCTTACCTTGTTTTCTTTCTTTGGCGTAAGTAAGGGAATTTTGGTATGCAATTTCAGAAATACCTAACCCTTGTATCCCAACAATAATTCTCTCCAAATTCATCATTGTGAACATAGAGTTAAGGCCTTTGTTTTTTGGTCCAATCATATAACCAACAGCATCATCAAAATTTAATACACATGTTGCAGATCCCTTAATGCCCATTTTGTTTTCTATTGATCCTGTTGAAACTCCGTTTCTTGGCCCAACTGATCCATCTTTATTTAAAACGAATTTTGGGACTAAAAATAAACTGATACCTTTTGTTCCTGCAGGTGAGTCTGATGATCGAGCTAATACTAAATGAATAATATTTTCTGTTAAATCTTGATCACCAGAAGTAATAAAAATTTTTTGACCACTAATTTTGTAAGTTCCATCATTTTGATCTACTGCTTTAGTTTTTAGAAGACCTAAGTCTGTTCCGCATACTGGTTCTGTTAAACACATTGTGCCGCTCCATTTACCCTCAACCATTTTAGGTAAATAAGTATTTTTTATTTCATCATCAGCGTGCCTTAACAAACAGTTATATGCTCCTATAGTCAATTCACTGTAAAGTTTAAAAGATAAACTTGCAGATGATAACATCTCATCAAAGAAAGTGCTTACTGTTTTAGGCATTCCTTGACCGCCATATTTTGGATCACAAGATAAAGAAATCCATCCATCTTCTATAAATTTTTGATAAGCTTCCTTATATCCTGGAGGTGTTCTAACCACACCATTTTCTAAAACAGCTGGAGTTTCATCTCCACTTTTTGCAAGAGGTAGGATTAAGTTTTGAGTAATTTTTGCTGCTTCGTCTAAAATATCTTTAACTAATTCTGTATTAACTTCTTTATATTTCTCAATTTCATTATATTTTTTATTGTTCCTCAATTTATCAAAGAGAAACATCATATCATCTACAGGTGCATTATAAGTTGGCATAGATATACTTTAGAATAAATGTTTAATTATTGCAATTTTGAAATTATCGCATCTCCCATCACTGATGTTGATACTTCTTTCATTCCCTTAGAAATAATGTCTTTAGTTCTAAGACCCTCATCAAGTACACCTTGAACAGCCTTTTCTAAACTATCTGCCTCTTTATCTAGGTCTAAAGAATATCTTAAAGCCATTGCAAAACTCAGTATTGTTGCTATTGGATTAGCAATACCTTGACCAGCTATATCGGGTGCTGATCCATGAACTGGCTCATATAAAGATCTCATATTACCGTTTTTATCTTTGGCTCCAAGGGACGCAGATGGCAAAAGCCCTAGAGAACCAGTCAACATTGCAGCTTCATCTGATAACATGTCACCAAAAAGATTATCTGTTACTATCACATCAAATTGTTTGGGATTTCTAACTAATTGCATTGCACAGTTATCTGCTAGCATATGCTTTAATTCTACATCACTATATTCTTTTTCATGAATTGCTTGAACTTCTTCTTTCCATAATTGACCTGCCTCCATGACATTCGACTTTTCACAGGAAGTAACTTTATTATTCCTTTTTCTGGCTAGATCAAATGCAACACGGGCTACTCTCTCGATTTCACTAGTAGTATAGACATGAGTATTAATTCCTTTTCTTTCACCATTATCAATTGGTTTTATCCCTCTAGGTTCACCAAAGTAAATCCCACCCGTTAATTCCCTAACAAAAAGAATATCTAAATTAGAAACAAATTCAGGCTTTAAACTTGAGGCATCAACGAGTTGTTTAAAACAAATTGCAGGTCTCAAATTTGCAAATAATTTTAATTCTTTTCTTAATTTTAATAGAGATCTCTCTGGTTTTTTTGAAAAATCAATATTATCCCATTTTGGTCCACCAACAGCACCCAATATTACTGCAGCGCTTTCTTGTGCCTTGTAAAAAGCTTCATCAGTTATTGGAGTTCCATGTTTATCATAAGCAGCACCTCCAACCAAATCTTGGTCAATTTCAAAATCCAAGGATTTATTTGAGTTGAACCATTCAATTATTTTTTTGACTTCAGCAATTACCTCAGGTCCGATACCATCCCCTGGTAATAATAAAATTTTTCTTTTTTTAATTTTAATCATTAAATATCCAAGGTTTTGCCTCTTTAATTTTATTTTCGTATGAAACTATTTTTTCAGATTTTTCTAGAGATAACGCAATGTCGTCTAATCCCTCTATTAGACATTTTTTCTTAAATTGATCTATTTCAAATTTTATTTCTTTATTACCAAAACTAATTGTTTGCTCAGGCAAATTTACAGAAATTTCCTCTTTTCTATTCGAGTACTCTGAAATTTCTTTGATTTGATCCTCTGAAATTGTAATTGGGAGAATCCCATTCTTAAAACAGTTATTATAAAATATATCTGCATAACTTGAACTAATTACACAAGTTATTCCAAAATCCATTAAAGCCCAAGGAGCATGTTCTCTAGAAGAGCCACATCCAAAATTCTTTCCTGCAATTAAAATTTTAGAATTATTATACGGACTATTATTTAATATAAAGTCATCTATCTCTTTACCACTTTGGTCATATCTCATTTCAAAAAATAAATTTTTTCCTAGTCCAGTTCTTTTTATAGTTTTTAAAAACTGTTTAGGAATTATCATGTCTGTATCTATATTGACGATAGGTAGATAAGCTGGAACACTTTTTATTGAGATAAATTTATTCATTTAATTTTGGTATTTTCTAACATCATCTAAGTTTCCAGAAATTGCAGCTGCTGCAGCCATTGCTGGACTAACTAAATGTGTTCTACCACCTCTTCCCTGTCTACCCTCAAAATTTCTATTAGAGGTAGATGCACATCTTTCTTCAGGTTTAAGCTTATCCGCATTCATTGCTAGACACATTGAACAGCCTGGCTCTCTCCATTCAAAGCCTGATTCTAAAAATATTTTATCCAGACCCTCTTGCTCTGCTTGTTCTTTAACTAAACCAGAACCTGGAACAATCATTGCATGTACATGTGATGCAACTTTTTTATCTTTTAATATTTTAGCTGCCTCTCTTATATCTTCTATTCTCCCGTTAGTGCAGCTTCCTATAAAAACTTTATCAATCTTAATATCTTGAATATTCGTATTTGGTTTTAATCCCATATAATTTAATGATCTGTTAATTGAATTTTTTCTATCTGGGTCATTTTCACTTTCAGGATTAGGAACTTTACCGTCTATTTCAACCACATCTTGAGGAGATGTTCCCCAAGTTACCATTGGTTTAATTTGAGATCCATCTAACGTTAATTCTTTATCAAAGTTTGCGTCCTTATCAGATTTCAATGTATGCCAATATTCCAAAGCTTTTTCCCAGTTTTCTCCTTTTGGTGACATTGGTTTACCTTTTAAATATTGAAATATTTTTTCATCTGGTTGAATTAGTCCTGCTCTTGCCCCACCTTCAATCGTCATGTTGCAAATCGTCATTCTTTGTTCAACACTTAGATTAGATATAAGGTTACCGGCATACTCAATCACATAACCAGTACCACCAGCCGTTCCTATTTTTCCAATTATCTGCAGGATGACATCCTTTGACGTTACGCCAATAGGTAATGAACCATTTACGCTAATTCTAAAGTTTTTTGATTTTTTTTGAACTAAAGTTTGTGTTGCTAAAACGTGTTCTACTTCTGAAGTTCCAATACCAAAAGCTAAAGCTCCAAATGCTCCATGAGTTGCAGTATGACTATCACCACAAACAATAATATTTCCAGGCTGTGTAAAACCTTGTTCAGGTCCTATGATATGGACAATGCCTTGTCTTTTATCATCCATTCCAAAAATCTCTACTCCAAATTCCTTACAGTTTTTGTTCAAAGTTTCAACTTGAATTCTCGAGTCTTCATCTGCGATGCCTTTTGACCTGTCAGTTGTCGGAACATTATGATCTGCAACAGCAAGAGTTAGTTTAGGGTGTCTTACTTTTCTGTTTGAATTTCTTAAGCCTTCAAATGCTTGGGGGCTTGTAACTTCATGAATTAAATGTCTATCTACAAACAAAAGTGATGTACCATCAGGTTGTTCATCAACTAGATGATCGTTCCAAATTTTATCGTAAGTTGTAAAAGGCATTTAGAAAAAAATTATTTTTTCTGTTCTTGATTTTCTTTCGGTTCTTCTGTTTTTATAGGCTCTACTTTAACTTCTTCTTTAGAATCTTCTACTTTAACTTCTTCTTTAGAAGCTTCTACTTTAACTTCTTCTTTAGGAGCTTCTACTTTAACTTCTTCTTTAGGAGCTTCTGTTTGAGGATCAGTTGATGGCATTACGTTTTCCTCAGTAACTTCATTAATTTTAGTTTCTAAATCAATACCAATAGTCTTCTTAATTTTTTCAGCTATTCTAGCAGATTTACCAGTTCTATCTCTTAGATAGTATAATTTTGCTCTTCTTACTTTTCCTGATCTTACAACTTTTATTGTATCTACAATTGGGCTGTATAATGCAAAAGTTCTTTCTACTCCCTCACCAAAAGAAATTTTTCTAACAGTAAAAGATGAATTGATGTCTCTACTCTTTTTTGCGATACATACACCTTCAAAATATTGAATTCTGTCTCTTTTACCCTCTGTTATCCTAACCCCAACTTTAACGATATCTCCAGGGAAAAAAACAGGATGTTTTCTCTCAGAAATAATCTTGTTTAAATTTGATCTGTTTATTTCTTCAATATTTTTCATATTAATTTTTCTTATATTTTTGCCATAAGTCTGGTCTACGGTCGCGTGTTATAGCCTCAGATTGGGATAAACGCCAGTCTTTAATTTTGGCGTGATCACCTGAAATCAGCACATTTGGTACCTTTTTTTCCTCCCAAACTTGAGGTTTTGTGAATTGTGGATATTCAAGAAGGCCATTCTCAAAACTCTCATCTCTTGAGGAATTAACATTACCTAGAATTCCTGGAATAAATCTTAGAATAGAATCTGTTACAACAAATGCAGCAACTTCACCCCCTGATAATATAAAGTCACCAATGCTAATCTCTTCAATATCCCTACTTTCTAGTATTCTTTCATCTACTCCTTCGAAATGACCACAAATTAAATTGATTGTTTTTTCATTTGAAAACTCTCTTGCAAGTTTAGAATTAAAAACTTTTCCTCTTGGACTTAAATAAAGGGTTTTTTCTTTAGTCTTGATATTTGCGTCTAATGAATTTGCCAAAACATCTGCTTTCATAATCATTCCATTTCCACCACCATAAGGAGTGTCGTCAACAGTTTTATGTTTATCTAATGCATAATCTCTTATGTTTACTGTTTCTAAATCCCATTCTTTTCCTTTTGACTTTCCAAAAAGACCTTTACTCAAATAACCTGGAAAATATTCTGGATACAACGTAAATACTCTAGACAAAAACATTATTCTATTTAGCTTCTTCCTTCGGAGCTTCTGTTTTAGCGTCCTCTTTTGGAGCTTCTGTTTTAGCTTCTTCTTTTGGTGCCTCTGCTTTTGGATCTTCTTTTTTAGCTTCTTCCTTTGGGGCTTCTGTTTTAGGAGCATCTGCTTTAGCTTCGCCACCCTCATCAGTTTTCTTTCTATCTTTTTTTGGAATTGCTTTTTGAGGATTATTACCTTTTGCTGGCATAGGCATTATCTCATTTTCTCCTAATAATCTTGCAACTCTATTTGTTGGTTGTGCCCCTTGACCCAGCCAATACTTAACTCTCTCAACATCTAATCCCATTCTTTCTTTTTTTTCTTTTGGAATTAGAGGATTAAAAAAACCTAGTTTTTCTATAAACCTTCCATCTCTTGGAAATCTGCTATCAGCAACCACTATCTTATATACTGGTCTCTTCTTAGTTCCTCCCATTGATAAACGCATCTTTAACATTTGTTCTCCTATTTATTTTAATTGATTAAAAAGTTCTGGTGGTATGCCTTTATCCATCATCCCTTTTGTATTTCCTTTAGACATTTTTTTCATCATTTCTGACATCATCTTAAATTGCTTAAGCAATTTATTGATAGTGGCTACGTCTGTTCCTGAGCCATTAGCAATTCTTTTTTTTCTAGAACCATCTATAATCTTAGGGTTTTCACGCTCTTTTTTAGTCATAGATAATATTACCGCCTCGTTTTGAGTAATTATTTTTTCATCCACTCCAGCTTGATCCATTTGAGATTTAACTTTTGAAACACCAGGCAAAAAAGACATTATACCTTCAATACCACCCATTTTTTTCATTTGTCTTAGCTGAGTAAGATAATCCTCTAACGAGAACTGACCTTTTTTTAATTTTTCCTCTGTTTTTTTTAATTTTTCTTCATCTAGATCTTCGGCAGCCTTTTCAACAAGAGAAACAATATCTCCCATACCCAAAATTCGATTAGCAATTCTATCTGGATGAAAGACTTCAAAATTTTCTATTTTTTCACCTACCCCTAAAAATTTTATTGGAACATCTGCAACATATTTCATACTTAATGCTGCTCCACCTCTACCATCACCATCTGATCTTGTAAGAATAATACCAGTAAGATTAACTGTACTTTTAAATTCTTTTGCAACATTGGCAGCAACTTGTCCTGTCAGAGAATCTGCAACTAGAATTGTTTCTGATGGATTGATAATACTTTCAATTTGTTTAATTTCACTCATCATCTGTAAATCTATTTGAGTTCTTCCAGCTGTATCAAAGAGAATTACCTCAGAGCCATTAAGATTTGCAGCACTGATAGCTCTCCTACAAATATCAGCAGGTAATTGATCTTTTATGATTGGGAGTGTAATTATATTATTTTGTTCACCTAAAAGCCTCAATTGCTCTTGTGCAGCAGGTCTATAGACATCAAGACTAGCCATCATTACTTTTTTCTTTTTATTAATCTCTAAAAATCTCGCAAGTTTTGCACTTGTAGTTGTTTTTCCAGATCCTTGAAGCCCTACTAGCATCATAGGGACTGGTGGTACTGCGTTTAATTCTATTTCAGAATTTTTATCTCCTAAAAAAGAAATTAATTCATCATTTACAACTTTAACCACCATCTGTCCTGGTGATGTCGATCTTACAATTTCTTGTCCTAAAGCTTTTGGTTTTACCCTACTTATAAATTCTTTTACTACTTCTAAAGAAACATCTGCCTCTAACAGAGCAAGTCTAATCTCTCTTAAACCCTCGTCGACTTGCTTTTCATCAAGAGAAGGCGCCTTTTTTAAAGAAGAAAATATTTCTTCAAATTTATTTGTTAAATTTTCAAACATAATCACATCCAGCAAGTATCGCACCAGTGGGCGAACTCTCGCTGACTGATGTCGATCTCTTTGTTACCAAAGACACCGCAAATTGCTGTATTTTGCGGAAACGGCGATAAATTATAATAGAGGTTCAAAAAGTCAATAAATAAGTTAAATACTGATCTATATGGAATTTAAAGCATTTAAAATGGATGGTCTTGGCAATGATTTTGTAATTATTGACCAAAGACAAAAAAATATAGATTTAAGCAAAGATCAAATTGTTAAGATTTGTGATAGAGATTTTATTGGCTGTGACCAACTAATTTATATTAACAATAGTGATGATGCCGATGCTGAACTAGTGTTTTATAATTCTGATGGCTCTGGATCAGATGCATGTGGAAATGGCACAAGATGTGTTGCCTACTTGCTATCAAAAGAAAAAAATATAAAAAATATAAACCTACAAGTAGGATCAAAAAAGTTAAATTCAAATCTACTTGACGATGGTCAAGTTGAAACAATAATTGGCGTACCAAAAACTAATTGGAAAGAAATTCCTTTATCTGAAAATCTAGATACTCGAAATTTAGCTATAAGTATAAGAGATAAAAACAATCAAGAAATATCTGGTGGTATTGCTATTAATGTAGGTAATCCTCATGCTATTTTTTTTGTTAATAAAATAGAAAATTTTAATATAGAAAAAATTGGACCAGAGATAGAAAATCATAAATTATTTCCAGAAAAATGCAATTTAACACTCGCACAAAAAATAAATAAAAATCATTATAAAGTTAAAGTTTGGGAAAGAGGTGCTGGCTTAACAAAAGCATGTGGAACTGCTGCGTGTGCAACTGCTGTAGCTGCAAATTTAGAAAATTTAGAAAATTCTAAAACTGAAATTGAATTTATTTTGGGTAAATTAGTAATTTCTATTGATGAAAATCAACAAATTTATATGAAAGGGCCTGTGTCTAACATCAAAGAAATAGACATAAATATCTAATGGGTATTTTTGAAAAGTTTAAATTAGGCTTTAAAAAAAGTGCTGACAGTATTTCTTTAGGACTTAGAGAAATAATTGTAAAAAAAGAAATTGATGATGAAACATTAAATAAGATTGAAGAATTTTTGATCAGTTCTGATGTTGGTATTGATGCTTCAGCGGAAATAAAAAGAATTATATCTCAAAAAAAAATAGATCCAAAAAAAAATGCTTTTGAAGAGATAAACTTAATTTTAAAAGAATATATCCTGGAAATGATGAAACCTTTAGAAAGGAAAGATTTTTTTGAAAAAAAAGAAAATTTAAACGTAACATTGGTATCTGGTGTAAATGGAGTAGGTAAAACTACAACTATAGGAAAAATTGGTAAAATATTTAAAGATAACGGTTCAGAAGTAATATTTTCTGCTTGTGATACCTTTAGGGCAGCAGCTATTGATCAGCTCGAGTCTTGGTCTGATAAAGTTGGCGCAACAATTATTAAATCAAATCCAGGATCTGACCCAGCTTCTGTTGCGTATAAGGCGATAGAACACGCAAAAAACAATAATATTAGTCAGGTACTTATTGATACAGCTGGCAGATTACAAAATAAGAAAAATTTGATGGATGAATTTAAAAAAATTGCAAATGTCATAAAAAAGACTGATGAAAGTGCGCCACAGGATGTAATCTTAGTCTTAGATGCAACATCAGGGCAGAATATAATAAATCAATTAGAAGAATTTAATAAAATTATTAAAATCACAGGTCTAATTATGACCAAACTCGATGGAACAGCTAAAGGTGGAGTATTAATTGCTATCTCAAAAAAATATAAAGTGCCAATTGTTGGATTAGGTCTTGGTGAGAAAATAGATGATTTACAAATATTTAATGCAGAGCAGTTTGCAGATGCTTTTACTCAATTTAATTGATTAAATTTTTAGAAACCAAAGGTTTTTGAAGTTTACATTCAAAATTATTATCATGAGATTTATAACCACATATTTTCGCATAAGATGAAATTATGAAATTAAGTTTACCTGAATTTTCAAAATTATTTAATTCATTATTTTTTATATTATACTGTAAATTTTGATTGAAACTTTTTTTAGCACTTACTAAAACTAGAGTATTATTGTCATTTAAAAGATAATATGCAAAATCTTCCGGAAATAATGGATAAGAATAATTTTTAAATAATTTTTTTATTTTTTTTGGAAACCATTCGTATGTTATTAAAGGATAGTCTGTATTCGATAAATGGTCATATAAGTATAAATCTTGTGGGTAATCATTTAAATAATTTGAATTTTCTCCCTTTGCAATAATTGCCTTTCCTCTTGTTTTAAAATATAAAGTAAAACCATTGTCATAAGATTTCATTTTACCTACATGAAAATATTTATTATTATTTGTGTGATTAATTTCACCAATAGCAAACTGTGGAGTAATTATAAGCAAAAATATGATAATTTTTTTAATCATAAATGAAATTTTAAATAAAAAAAATTGATTATAGTTTGTTAAAATTGTGTCTTAATTTAAATTACTTATAAATAATCTAATTGATCTAACTAAATTTTCATTAAAATCCATCATGTGATCATCATTCTCTATAAAATAACTATATTTTTGACTTTTATATTCTGAGTATATTTGTTTTCCCATATAGAAGGGTACGATCTTATCTTTTTTACCATGCATAACTAATAATGGTGAATCATTCAAATTTAACTTATCAATTGAGTTAAATTTATCTTTTAATAAAATACTTACAGGAAGATATGGATAATATTTTTTGGCTAAGGTTTCCATTGAGGTAAACGGAGACTCTAGGATAACTCCTGAAAATGAATTATCTTTTGCAAGATTAATGGCTATGGCAGTTCCAAGAGATTCTCCATATAAAATGATATTTGTATCTTCTATTTCTTCAGAATTTAGCCACTTTTTAGCTGCAAGAGCATCCTCATATAAGCCTAACTCAGATGGTTTTCCTTTATTACCACTGAAACCCCTGTAAGCAAAAATTAAGTAATTTACATCCATTTTTTCAAATTCATTTAATTTATAAATTCTATTATCAAGTTTGCCAGCATTCCCATGAAAAAATAAGATTGTTTTAAAGTTTTTATTTTTAAAAAAATACCATCCAACAAGATCATTTTTTGAATTTACTGATATTTTTTGAATTTTATGAGTTAATGAACCCTCATCTAAATAGTTATTTTCACCTGGATGGTAAAGAAGGTTTCTTTGGTAAAAGTAAATAAACAAGCAAATAATAATATAAATTAAAGGTATAAAATAAAGTAGTTTTGATAATGTCATTTTAAAACTAATTTTCATTTTTATTATAATAAATAAAAAATAAATAACTTAGCACACATAGTATTAAAAAAACAGAAAATGAAATTCTATAACTTGTCAAAATATCAAAATTTTTTGAAATACATAAATCTATTATTAATCCAATCCCCCATTGCATAAAAAAAGTTCCGGAAAAGAGAAAAACATTAAGAGATGTTAAAGATTTGCCTGCAAGTGCTTTTGGGAAATTAAGTGCCACAGCAGGTTGAGTTAATGAGATAACTATAGAAGTCAAAATATAAAGTGCAAATAAAGATGAACCTGCGTTCTTACCAAAATATATTATTAAAAAGAAAACTAAATAACTAACAGGTAATCCAATTTTAATAAGTTTAATGCTACTTATTCCATGATCTGTAATTTTAGGCAAAATATATCCCCAGATAAAATAAGCTATAAGCATAGTTATATTTATCCAAAACAAACCTGTTGCACTTTGAAGTGGTGTATATCCACTTATATTCAACATCCATGGTCCAGCCCATAAAGTTTGAATTGCTTGAATTCCACCATAATTAATAAAGGCAAGAGGAACTAGACTTATAAAAAATTTATTTTTCCATATTAAGCCTAAACCACCATATTCATTGATTGTCTTTTTTTGCTCTTGATTATCCCAACTTGGTATAAATAAAAAAATTAATATAATACTTACTAATATAAGAAGAGCTATTAAAATAAAAATCCATCTCCATCCTATATAAGGTAATAAAATTTGAACAGGTAGTGTTGATGAAACAAAGCCTATATTTGCTACCATCAACATCCATGAGTTAGCTCTTTGTTGATATTTTTCTGCAAACCAGACTCTATAACCAGTAAGTGGCCCCATCATACAAGCACTGACGCCTACACCAATAAAAATTCTTGAAATAAGTAAGCCTGGGAAACTTTTTGCAAATGCAAATGACAGTGTGCCTATAAGAGCGATAATCAAAAAGAAACCTATAATTTTTTTTGGTCCATACTTATCAAGCAAAAAACCAATCGGTATTTGCATGATTGAGAAGCCAATGAAGTATCCACCAGCAAGTAATCCGAGGTTCCCAGCAGTTAAATCAAACTCATATGTAAGAACAGGCGTTAGTGTTGCTGTTATGGATCTTACTAAATTAGATATAAAAAACCCAAAAGCGAAAACGCAAAATATGATAATACTTTTATTTACTTTATTTATCATTTATAAATCCCTGACTAAATCTGTACTATGAATAATCAATCAACTAAAGATAAAGATGCGCGCTCGGCAAATGCTATGGCTGCTACTTCTCATCCATTAGCAACTGAAGAGGCCTTAAAAATACTTAAAATGGGAGGAAATGCAGTAGATGCTTCGATTGCAGCTTCAATTGTTTTATCTGTGGTTGAGCCTAATGCTACTAGTATTGGAGGAGACTGCTTTGCAATAGTTAAAATGAATAATAAAGATGCAGTATCTTATAATGGATCTGGTTTAGCACCAGAGAAATTAAGTTATGATTTCTTTAAAGAAAAAAATATAGATAAAATTGGATTAACAAGCCCTCATTCGGTCACTATTCCAGGTGCAGTTCATACTTGGGAAACTATTCATAAAGAATTTGGTAAATTAGATTTTAAACAATTATTTTCAGGTGCAATTGATATCGCCAAGAATGGTCATAAAATTTCAAAAGTAGTATCAAATGCGTGGCATAATAGTTTAAATAAAATTAATGGTAATGAAAATTCTAAAAAAATCTTTTTAAAAGATGGTCGAACTTATCAAGAAAATGAATTAATGAAAAATATTCCATTAGGTAAAACATTAGAGGCAATTAGTAAAAAAGGAAGTAAAGAATTTTATGAAGGAGAAACTGCAAAAGATATAATTGAAAGTTTAAATGAACTAGGGGGTGTACATACTTTTGAGGATTTTTCCAAGCAGAGTACAATAAGATCAGAAACAATAAAATCTAGTTATAGGGGTGATTTTATTCATCAATGTCCTCCAAATGGACCTGGCGTAACTGTTTTGATTATGATGAAATTATTAGAAAAACTAAATATTCAAAACTTTAAATTCAACAGTACAGAAAGATTTCATCTTGAAGCAGAAGTTACAAAACAAGCTTATAAAGTTAAAGAAACAAGTTTAGGAGACCCAAATTTTGTAGATTTTGATTTAGATGAAATTTTAAGTGATAAGAATATTGAGGGCATTTTTAATAAAATTAATCTCAATTCATGCAGTGATGTTGGAGATTTAAATATTCCGGCTCACCCGGAAACAATTTATCTAACAGTTGTAGACAAAGACTTAAATAGTGTATCCATTATTAATTCAGTTTGTTATGTATTTGGATCAGGTATCACAACAAACAAAAGTGGAATACTTTTACATAACAGAGGTACGAATTTCAGAGTAGAGCATGGACATCCAAACTGTATTGAGGGCTTAAAAAGACCATTACACACTATTATTCCAGGTATGGTCATTGACAAAGATAACAACACAACTTTAAGCTATGGAGTTATGGGAGGGCAATATCAGCCAGTAGGACAGGTGCATGTTTTAAATAATATGATTGATTACGGCATGGGTCCTCAAGAGGCTTTAAGTTTTCCAAGAGCCTTTCATTTTAACAATATTTATAAGCTTGAAAAATCTGTTGATAATCAAATTTTTAACGAATTGAAAGAAATCGGTCATAATGTTGAGTATATTGATGGCACTCATGGTGGAGGTCAAGCTATTAAAATAAATCGTACAAAAGGGGATCTTTTAGGTGGATCTGATCCTAGAAAAGACGGTTACGCAAAAGGGTATTAAGTAATGTCAAAAAAAATTGTTAGTAACATTTTTGAAAATGTGAATGATGAAAATATTGCTCTAACCTCTGAAATCGGTACAAAACTAAGTTACAAAGATTTAAAATTATTTATAGATAAAATTTCTAAACAGCTGGCTGGAAATGGATTATCAAACAAAGATAGAGCAGCGATTGTTTTGCCAAATGGGCCGTATATGGCTTCAAGTTTTTTGGCTATTTCAAGCTATATGTCTGCTGCACCTTTAAATCCATCATATAAATCTGATGAATATGAATTTTATTTACAAGATTTAAATCCAAAAATTGTTTTGGTTGAGAAAAATTCTGAAAATCCAGTTGTTGATGTAGCAAAAAAATTAAAAATAGAATTATGTGAGATTAATCCAGAAAAGGATGGACCTTCAGGAATATTTAATATTTATGAAAAAGAAAGTGAATATTCTTTACCTAATGAAAGTGATGAGGCATTAGTGCTACACACATCTGGTACTACATCAAGACCAAAGATTGTTCCTTTAACAAATAAAAATATTTTTTCTTCCGCAGAAAATATTTCTAAAAGTTTAAATCTTTCTGAAAATGACCATTGTCTTAATATTATGCCACTTTTTCATATACATGGTCTTATAGCTATTTTAGCTTCATCAATGAAAGCTGGGGCATCTGTATGTGCATCAAATGGTTTTAATGCTATCAAGTTTTTAGATAAAGCTAGATCAGAAAAAATAACTTGGTACTCAGGAGTGCCTACAATGCATCAGGCTATTTTATTAAGAGCACGTAGAAATTTAGAAATAGCTAAAGGGCTAAAACTAAGATTAATTAGATCATCATCTGCATCTTTACCACCAGTGGTATTCAAAGATTTAAATGATGTTTTTAGTTGCCCAGTGATTGAAGCATACGGTATGACAGAAGCTACTCACCAAATGACTTCTAATCCATTGCCACCTAAGCAACAAAAAGCAGGATTTGTAGGCCTTCCAGCAGGTCCGGATGTATGTATTATGAATGAAAATGGGGAAGTACTGAAACAAGGCGATGAAGGAGAAGTGTGTATAAAAGGTGAAAATGTAACTCTTGGATACGATAATAATGAAGAAGCAAACAAAACAAGTTTTACCAATGGTTGGTTTAGAACTGGCGATCAAGGTTATTTCGATAATGAGGGTTATTTAAAGATTTCAGGAAGATTGAAAGAAATAATTAATAAAGGTGGAGAAAAAATATCTCCATTAGAAGTTGATAATGTATTAATGGACCATCCATTAATAGATCAAGCAGTTTGTTTCGGGTATGAAGATAAAATGCTTGGAGAAAATATTGCTAGTGCAATTATAATAAAAAGTGGTGAGACATGTTCAGAAAATGATGTTTTAGAATATGCTCAAGAAAAACTTTCTAGGTTTAAAATACCAAAAAAAATTTTTTTCGTTGAAGAAATTCCAAAAGGAGCAACAGGAAAATTACAAAGAAATGTTTTAGCAAAAAAATTCGGTTTAAATAGTTAATGACAAAAGTTTGTATATTTGGTGCAGGATCAATTGGCGGATATTTAGCTGCATGTTTGAGTAAAAATAATATTGATTTATCACTTATAGCCAGAGGTCCACACAAAAAAGCTATTGAGGAAAATGGTTTAACTTTAATTAAAAATGATAAAACAGAAAACTTTAAATTAAAAATAACAGATGATCCTAAAGATCTTGGAATTCAAGATTATATTTTTATTTCAGTAAAAGCTCATGCAATTTCTAATATAGTAGAGTCTCTTCAAAGCTTAATTGGAGAAAATACAACTATAATATCTGCTGTGAATGGCTTACCATGGTGGTATTTTCATAAAGCTAACACAGGGACAAACTTAGATGAAAAACATATAGATAGTGTTGATCCTGATGGGAAAATTTGGAATTCTTTGAAACCTTCAAGAGCTCTTGGATGTGTAGTTTATCCAGCAGCTGAAATTACTGAACCTGGTGTTATCAAACACAATGGCGGTGAAAGATTTACATTAGGCGAACCTGATGGGTCAAAATCAGAAAGACTTAAAATTATTGCAGAAATATTAATTGCAGGAGGTTTAAAGGCACCACAAAAGAGTAATCTAAGAGATGAAATATGGATAAAACTCTGGGGTAATTGCTCGTTTAATATTGTAAGCGCACTTCACGATAAATCTTTGGATGAAATTGGTAATGACCCAGAACTATTGAAAACAGTGAGAAAATTGATGGAGGAATGTCAGTCAGTGGGAGAAAAAATTGGTGTTAAATTTAATGTTTCGATAGATCATAGAATTAAAGCGGCAATTTCAATAAAAGGCCATAAACCCTCTACAACTCAAGATTTACATGCAAAACGTCCACTAGAAATTGATCCAATCATTGGATCAATAATTGAAATTGGAAATAAAATTAACGTAAACACTGAAAACTTAAAGTCTGAATATAACAAGTTAAAACAAAAAGCTGAGGCCCTGGGATTATATAAAAGATCAAAAATAATTGATCAAATTACAAATTAACTAAAAGTTTAAAGAAATATCTCTGTGCACCGAATTACATCTCGAAACATAAATCGCTTGTTCTTTAGTGAGTTTTTGCTGTAACCTTAAGCCAATATTGTCGCTTAGTACCTGTAAGTGGTTATTTATTCTATCCATATATTTTTTCTGAAATTCATTTCTCCAGCTTACCTCTTTTTCAAAATGTGCATAAGTCTCATCAGCTATTTTTGCTATTTGTTCAGGATCTTTTTCATCTTCATCCATAATAGTTATCAAGTAATCTAATTTATCTGCAAATTCATCTGAACCTGATATTTCTCCAACTTTGTCAAACATATTATCAATATGATCTATAGCATCTAGATAACCTCGATTATCAATTTTAGATTTAAGAATTTTAATATCATTACTCAATTCTTCAAATTTTTCTCCATCTAAAATAAATAATTTAATAAGCATTAAATCATCGTATGCATTATCTGCTGTTTTACGATATTTTTTAACAGCTAAATTTTTAGCTTTATTAATCTTATTAAATTCATCATTCTTTGGTTTCCAGTCTTTTGAAATTGAATTAGCAACTTCCTCAATTTCAAGTTTTACATTTTCAATTCTTTTTTCAATTTTATTTTTTTCTGAAACCTCATCATCATCTAAATTTCTAATTTCAGCTTTATATTTATCAATTTTTTTATTGAGTTTAGAAATTTTCTTCTGTTTTTTTCTAGTCTTAAAATGCAAGTCTCTATAATCAACGGCATAGTCATTATAAATAGCTTCTGTACTTTTGACTTCGTCAACTAATTCGAAAGTATAATTTGAATTATCTACGTGTCGTTGGAAATAACTTAGTTTATCAGCTGGTAAATTTGCAAGTATTATTGAGTCAAAATCGTCAATGCTATTCTTTATTACATCTGCATTATTTGCATAATTTGCAAATTTATATTCTTGTAGACAATACTGTAGTTTAGGATTCATTGGAGGTGGCGCTACCTTTGAAGTTAGATAAACCCTGTTAGGCAGATAATTTACAAGTGATGGATAAGAGCCAACTATTGCTAAACCGACAAGCTGCAAAGCTATAAATGGTACTACACCTTTCCAAATATCTAGTGTTTGCACTACTTTTGGCGCTACACCTTTTAAATAAAATAATGCAAATCCAAATGGTGGGGTTAAAAAAGAAGTTTGCAAGTTCACTCCAATCATAACTCCTAACCAAACTGCCGTTACATTAGCTCCTGTTTCAGCCAACAATATTGGTGCAATTATTGGAACAACAACAACAGCAATTTCAATAAAATCTAAAAAGAAACCCAGTAAAAATATTACAATCATAACAACTACAAACTGAGTCCAAAATCCACCAGGTAAATCCTGTAAGAAATCTCTAACTAATTCTTCACCACCAAACGCTCTAAATCCAGAAGTAAGCATCGCAGCTCCTAAAAGAATAATAAATACCATTGAAGTAGTTATACAAGTTTCAGTAACAACCTCTTTTAAAACATTCTCTGTTTTATAAGTTCTCCAAAAGCTCCACGATATTCCGATTACAAGAAGGATAACAAAGAAAGCAGTTGTGTATATTGCTCCAATATCTCTTTCCTCTAAATTTTTTATGTTGAGTTCATAATTTGAAGCAAAAAAAGTGATTGGTATCAACGAACCTATAATAAGTAAAAGGGGATAAAAGGCACTTTTCTTTCCTTCAAATAATCTGTAACCTGCCATTAGTGTTGCACCTATGGCTCCAATTGAACCAGCTTGATTAACAGTTGCAATACCCATTAGTATCGAACCTAAAACTGCAAATATTAATGCAAGTGGTGGAATAATTATAACAATTACTCTCATCCAAAATTTAAAATTAAATTCCCCCTTAAATGGCACTGGTGGTGCAACCCCTTTTTTAAATCTTGCATAAAAAAACACATAAATCATATAAAGAGCAACCAAGACTAATCCTGGTAAAAGAGCACCAAGAAACATGTCTCCAGCACTTGATGATCCAACTCTAAACTCACCTGGCATATTAAATTCACCCGTTAAAGCTTTGTAATCATTCTGTCTCATATTATTAGCAACATCTGATGCGCTGGCTAATTGGTCTGCAATAATAATCAGTACAATAGATGGAGGGATAATTTGCCCAAGTGTTCCAGACGAACATACAATTCCACTTGCAAGTTTTCTGTCATAATTATTATTTAACATTGTAGGTAAAGAAATTAACCCCATTGCAATAACTGTTGCTCCAACAATACCCGTAGTTGCTGCGAGTAATGCTCCAACAAATATAACTGAGATACCCAAACCTCCTGGAATAGGGCCAAATAATTGACCCATTGTAATTAATAAGTCTTCCGCAATTTTTGATTTTTGAAGCATAATCCCCATAAAAATGAATAAAGGAATTGCAATTAAAGTGTCGGTTTCAACATCCCAATAATTACTTCTAAAGTTAGTTATACCAGCAACAAGCCACTCTATAGGTCCATCTACTGCAAAAAAAGCATCTGCATCTCCCTCAAACAAATACCCAAAAAATGCAGCTAAACCAATGGATATGATAGCAGAACCAGGAAGAGCAAATGCTACAGGATAACCTGATGCTAGAGCAACAATCATAATTAAAACTAAGATTGCTAAGAAAAATAATTCCATTATTGGCTTTCCATATTTTTTGTCTGAACTTCATTAGTATTATTTATGTTTGAAATACTTGATTCATTTTCGTTCATCAAAAGTTTGTAACTACTATTCATAAAAAAACTTGTAAACTGTAACAACATCGTAATTGCGAATACTGCTAGATACACTGCCATTAAATACAGTAAATATAATCCATTAGAACCTTGCTGGGTAACCTCAAATGCAACTACCGGCCCATTAATAATACTTGCTTTACCATTTAAACCTAAAAATATAACAATTAAACAAAGTGGTACACCAAGCACGGCAGAACCAATTGCATTAGTCCATGCTTTTTTTCTTTCACTAAAAGTGGAATAAAGAACATCAACTCTTACATGACCCTCATGAATTAGTGCATAAGCGCTTGCAAATAAATATAACGCTGCGTACCAAAATCTCACAAGATCTCCTTGAAAAGCTTGCTCGTATGAAAATATAAATCTTGATAAAACTATAAAAAATTCACTTAATACAACTAAAACTGCTAACCATATAAAACCAACAGATTTAGTAAAATAACCAATCACAAAAGAAACTGCTATAATAGGAAAGTGTATGAATGTTATTCTTTCAGGAGCCTTAACCATAAAGGCTTTAACCTCTGGACTAAAAATTGTTTCCCATAACCTTTCGACAACCATAAAAGAAATTATAAAATCAGCTAAACCAACTAAGAATACTGCCCAGAAAGATGACCTGACTATATAAGCTGAAAATTTTGATAATATTTCTGAGTCTGTTTCTAATGTTTGAGAGTACGTTTTAAAAACATAAGAAATTAAAAGTCCTATACAAATCAGATATAATCCAATTTGCATATAACCATAATTTAAGTCTGATCCCTCTAAGAGCTTTTGTTTATGACCAAACAATTCATGATGAGAAAAAATTTTTCTCACTCCAGGCCATTCAGCCCAAACTGTAAGTAAGTTATTTAACAAAAAAGCCAGTGTAAAAGCTATCACTGAATAGCTTAAAATTCTTAAATAAAGATGAATACTTTTACTTTTTGCGTCCATTAACTATTCTAAATACTAAATTTTGACTTTTATTAAATATAAAAAAAAGGGCCCAATTAAGGGCCCTTTTAATTACATAAAAGACGTAATTACATTCCTAGCACTCTGTTTCTTTGCTGAATGTAAGGTGAGTCTGATAGGTTTGTCCAAGCACCAATTTCTTTTCTAGCTTTTAAGAAACTTGTATGAATTCTTTCCGCAAGACCACTACTCGCTCTTGTCTCTTCAAAGACTTCCTCTGCTGCTTTTCCAAACCCGTCATAAACCTTGTCGCTAAACTTCTCTAGTTTAACACCATGATCATTAATCAATCTTGCAAGTGCTGCACCGTTTTTAGCATTGTACTCAGACATCATAACGTCATTTTCCATTGCTGCAGCAGCTTCGATTAATAATTGATCAGCTTTAGATAAGCTTGTGAACCAAGACTTATTAGTTCCGCATGCTAACATTGATCCAGGCTCGTGCATACCAGGATAGTAGTAGTATTTAGCAGCTTCTTGGAATTTCATAGCTTCATCATTCCATGGACCAACCCACTCTGTTGCATCAATTGCACCAGAAACTAAGTTTTCGTAAATCTGTCCACCAGGAAGTGAAACTGGAGATCCTCCAAGTTTACCAATTACTTGTCCACCTAAACCAGGCATACGCATTTTTAAACCTTTAAAGTCATTTGGACTTCTGATTTTTTTGTTAAACCATCCACCCATTTGAACTCCTGTATCACCGCACATGAAGTTTTTTAGACCAAAACCATCTGCTAGTTCGTCCCATAACTCCTGACCACCAGCAAATCTGATCCATGCATTCATTTCAGTGTAAGTGAAACCAAAAGGTACCGCTGTAAAGTAACCCCAAGCAGGATTTTTCTTTACCCAGTAATAGTCAGCGGCATGATACATTTGAGAGTTACCTGATGCTACTTCATCAAATGAGTCAAAAGCTTTAACTCTTTCGTTAGCAGCATAGTAAGTAACTTGTATTCTACCGTCACTCATATCTGTTATTCTTTGTGCAAATCTTTGTGCTCCTGTTCCTAGACCTGGAAAATCTCTTCCCCAAGTAGCAACCATTGATGCTTCTATTCTTTCAGCAGCAACAGCTGGAGCAGCTAAAGATGATGCAGCAACAGCAGCAACACCCGTTGCAGCAGCAGCTTTAAAGAACTTACGTCTTGAAGGTGATTTTTTTACCTTCAAAGATTTTTTGTCTTTAATCATTTATTTCTCCTCTATAGTTAATTAACTAATGACAATTAAACATAATTGTAACTTAGAGTCATTTTAAAAATTAAGACATTTTGGGAAATACAATCCAAGATTGTATTAAATTAGCTTTTCGTTCTCATACACACAACATTTTTCAGGGGGTATATAAAGATTGATATCTCCAATTGAAATTGGCAATTCTCTATCCACTTTAGATTTGATTACAAAATTATCCATATTTGCCGTCAATAATTTGAAATTTCCAAAATCTTCAACTCTAGTAAGTGAAGCTTTTATTGTATTTTCACCCTCTTTTTCTACAACATTTATGAATTCTGACCTAATCCCAAGTTTTACGTTTTTATCTTTTAATTTCGAGAGTTTCGAGTTTGTTTTAATTTCAATATTATTAATTTTTACAGAATATTCAGAAGAGACCTCACTTTCAAAAATATTCATGGCTGGAGATCCAATAAAGTAACCGACAAATGTTGTTTTGGGTCTTTCAAAAAGATCTTTTGGAAGTCCAACTTGGACTATTTCTCCCTGATCCATAACAATAATATTATCAGCAAACGTCATAGCTTCATTTTGATCATGGGTTACGTAGACTAAAGTCGTTTTATATTGTTCATTAATTTCTTTTAGGTTTCTCCTAAGTCTAAATTTTAAATCCGGATCAATTACAGTTAATGGTTCGTCCATTAATACGCCTGCAACATCTTCTCTTACCAATCCTCTTCCTAGTGAAATGAGTTGTTTTTGATCTGCAGTAAGTTTTCTGGCTGGTAAATTTAAAAAAGATGAAAGTCTTAAAGTATCTGAAACTGATTTTACTCTTTCATCAATTTTTTCTTTGGAAAAGTTCCTACACTTTAAGGGAAAAGCTAGGTTATCGTAAACAGTCATTGTACTATAAATAACTGGGAACTGAAAAACTTGTGCTATATTTCTTTCTTCAGTAATAAGATTTGTTACATCTTTTTCATCAAATAAAATATTCCCTTTAGATGGTTTAACTAAACCTGAAACAATATTTAGCATAGTTGTCTTACCACAACCTGATGGTCCTAAAATTGCATATCTTTTCCCATTTTCCCAAGTCATTGAAAATGGATTTAATGCAAAAGTTGGATTTGCATCATTAGGATTATATGAATGAGAAATATTTGATAAATCTATTTTAGCCATTGTTTATTCCATATGGTGAAGATACTAACTCTCCACTCTGATTAAATGCATAAAATTTATTTGAATTAAAAATTACTTTTACTTTTTGATGAATCTTAAAATTCATTACTTCTTCAATTAATGCAATCAATTTTGAATTACCTTTTTTTAAATGAAGTAAAGTTTCTGATCCACTAATTTCTGCAAGTTCAATTTCAAATTCTTCACCATTATCATCTAATTTTATTTCTGACGCTCTAATTCCAAAATTATAGTTTTGATTTTCAAGGTTTTTGAAATGTTTAGGAGATTTAATAGAAATATTTTCAAAATTTAAATTGTCTGAATTTTTTAGTCCTTTTAAAATGTTCATTGGAGGGTCATTTGAAATCTCTGCAACTTTCAAATTTAATGGGTTTTCAAAAATTTCTTTTGCAGGTCCTTTTTGTAAAACTTTTCCCTCATCAAGAACAATTACTTCTCCATTTAACTCCATCACTTCTTGTGGATCTGTTGTTGAATAAATTAAAATCGTTTCTTGTGACATACCTTCAGAGAAAATTTTTTTAAATTCTTCTCTTAATTGTTCTCTAAGCTTGTAATCAAGATTTACTAATGGCTCGTCCAGAAGTAATATCTTAGCTTTCTTAGCCAAAGATCTAGCAAGAGCTACTCTTTGTTGCTGACCTCCTGATAATTCTTGAATTTTTCTATTTTCAAAACCAATTAACCCTACAGTCTTAAGGGCTTCTTCAACATCAGTCTTAATTTTATCTTTGCTTAGTTTCCTTTGTTTAAGAGGGAAAATAATGTTCTCATAAACGTTAAGGTGAGGATAATTAATAAATTGTTGATAAACCATGGCCACATTTCTTTCCCAGACTGGAATTTTGCTAAAATCTTTTTTCTCAAAAGATAAATTTCCACTATCAGGATTTAGCAAACCAGCAATTGTTTTTAGAAAAGTAGTTTTTCCAGACAAAGTTCTTCCTAAAATTGTGTACAGGTTTCCTTTTTTAAAATTAAAAGATACATCATTTAAATGAAATTGGTCATCTGGTTTGTAAGTTATATGTTCTCCAATTAAATTCATTATTTCAATGCTCCAGATAAATTTCCTTTGGATAAATATCGTTCAACTACAAACGCTACAATAATTAAAGGTGCAACTGAAATTAATGCAGAGGCTGACAAACTCCACCATGGAGTAATTGAAGAGTTTAATGCTACAACTTTTACTGGCAGCAACTGTACTTCGGTAAAAGTTAAAATAAAAGCAAAGAAAAAATCTATCCAACCAAATATTATACAAAACATTCCAGCTACAATTAATCCTGGTATAGAATTTGGTAGCACAACTTTGTAAAATGCTTGATAAGGATTACATCCATCTATCAATGCAGTTTCATCTAATTCTTTTGGCACTCTATTAAAAAAGTCGACCATTATCCAAACTGCAATTGGCATTAATAATACAATATAAACTACAACTAAGCCAAGTAGGCTGTCTAGCAATCCAATAGTACTTAAAAATATAAAGAAAGGTATTGATAAAACAATCGGTGGCATAATTCTTTGAGATATAAAAAAGAACGTAATGTCGTTATTTCTTATAAACCCTGCTTTGAAAGTAAATCTTGAAAGAGCATAGGCAGCCAAAGTACCCAAAACAATACTTACTAAACTTGCAGTACACGTTACAAAAATACTATTGAAGTATGGTTCGACAATATCAACCCCACCTCTTGCAGGTGATTTTACTAATACCCGCCATCCCTCAAGCGTTGGTTCAAAATCTAACCAAGGGATATAAGTAACTTTACTATTTACTGATTGAAAATCTTTAAATGATGTAGAAACAGCCCAGAGAAAAGGAGCAACAATAAATACTGTCCACAAAGTAATAAAAGTATATTTTAAAAATGTATAGAGCTTTTCCATTATTCCTTAATCATTAATTTTGTTAAAACTTTTGCTATGATCGTAAGACTTATGATCATTATAACTAAATATGTAAAAGATAGAGTTGCAGCATAACCCATTTGAAATTCTCTTAATCCTTTGATGTATATATAAAAACTTGACGTCTCAGTTGCTGTCCCAGGTCCTCCTGATGTAAGAACAAAAACTGTATCCATTATTTTTGAGGCCTCAATTAACCTTATGATAATTGCACCAATTGAAATAGGGGCCATTAATGGAAATGTAACATAAACAAACTTTCTAAAAGGACTTGCTCCATCTATAGCTGCTGCAAGAAACGGTTCTTTGGGAAGTGACAGCAAACCAGCTAACAACAGTAAAAACATAAATGGAGTCCATTGCCATACTTCCACAATTATAACAGTAAACTTTGCAATTACAGGGTCACTTAGCCATAAAATGGGACCAATTCCTATGTGTCCCAATAAGTCATTTACTGGTCCAAGCGATTCATGAAAAAAAGTTCTCCATATCACAGTCATTATAACTGGGGTTGTCATCATAGGTATCAAAAAAATAACTCTAAAGAATCTTTTAAATTTAATTTCTTTCCATACCATTAGAGCAAGTGCAAAACCAATTATGTATTGGAGTATAACTGTTGATACTGATAAAAAACTTAGTCTGAAGAATGACTCCCAAAACCTGGGATCATCAGTAAATAATCTTATATAGTTTGTTATTCCTATAAAGTTCATTTCTGGCGTATAGCTATTCCAACCAGATAAACTCAATCTAATAGTAAATATTATCGGAAAAATTAATATCCCTATAAGCACAAATAAACCAGGAAATAAAAAAACAAACTTGTGCTTAAAATTCATAAAATATTTTTTGGATTTTGTTAGTTGTGGCCGTCGTTATGACGGCCACATAGTTCTTTTTATAGCTTATTATCTTCCATTGCTACACCAACAGAGTAAGCTTTTCTTACATTATCTTTTCCTACTCTATTAAGTATATCATTCCACTGTTTAGCGGCTTCATCTAAAGCAGCTTGTGGTGATAATTGTCCAGCTAAAGCTTTTGCTGCAGCAGTTGCTAGTGCAGCGTTAAACTCAAAAGTTCCAGGAACTCTTAATGGAAATACTCTATTTTTACTTTTTTCCATTTCAGCAAGTGTATCTACATATGATTGAGCAATATCTTTGTCCCAACCGATTTGAGTCCATACATCTGCTTGAAAGTCTGCATCTCTAAACGGGTTTACTCCGAATCTACCAATACCGATGTCGGCTTGGTGGTTTGCCTCGTTAGCAAAGAAACATAAGTAATCAAAAGCCATTTCTTGTTCTTTACTTTTCTTAGCAACACCAACTGCCCATCCCCATACAAAGAAAGGAGCTTGGTTAAAACCTTCGTCCCAAGAGTTTGTATTTCTATTCCAAACTTTAGTAGATCCAGGTAATTGAGCAGCACCTACTTTGTTATTAATAGGACTATCTGGTTGCATAGCAGCAACAAATGCATCATCCCATGAGAAGCTAAACAAAGTTTGTCCACCACCAAATGACCCAATTTCATCACCTAGACCAAAGTTAATTCCTCCTGGCGGTACGTATTTAGTTGCAGCAACCCAATCAGTCAGAGCTTCAACAAAACCAGGATTATTAATCAATGGTGTCATAGTTTCTAAATCAAAGAAAAAACCACCTGGAGTTTTTGGATTTTTAGAATAAGCAGCTGATCTAGAATAAAATGCAGCATACATTAAGTCATCTTTTTTCATAACTTCAGCAGATCCATATTCTTTCTCACCATCACCATCCCAGTCCCAATCATTAAAGTATGCAGCCATCTCTCCATACTCTTTCCACGTAGTTGGTACTTTTAACTCTTTACCAGTGTCGGCTTTATATTTCTTTTGATATTCAGGATTATCTATTACATCTTTTCTATACTTAAGATAGTGTCTGTCACCATCTACAGGGAATTGATACATTACACCGTCCCATGAAGCTATACCAATGTGTGAAGGTGTTACGTCCTTCATCTGTTTCATATCAGTATATTTCTTTGGTACTGGTGCTAGGTATCTTCTCCAATCATTGATGAAATTAGAAAATCCAAATACTATATCGTAAGGAGCTTGACCTGCTTGGAAAGGAACCATAGCTTTTGCATATAGATCTCCAGCTGGTGTATGAGTTACATCAACTTTTGCTCCAGTTAATTTTGCAAACTGTTCAGCGTGAAGAGCTGTTGGCTCTCCCATAACTGGTACTGCGTGCGTATTAATTTTAAGTGTTTTCCCCGAGTAATCTTTTTTAGACATTGACTCGTATGAACACTCACCAGGAATATCCCCAGTAGCTTTGATATGTGGGAATTGATCACTCCACTTATCTGCATACGCAACATTACTAAATACCAACAATGCTGATATAAGAGCAGTTACGCAAGTTTTTATTGTCTTCATCTTCATTTCCTCTCTTTTGTTATTTACGGAACCAACACTGCACGACCTTTGATTTTTCCATCATTAAGATCATGTAATGCTTTGTTAGCTTCGTCAAGTTTATACTCTCTCATAGAAAGTTTTACTAAACCTTTATCCGCTAGCTCCATTAATTCGTATAATTCAGCCCATGTTCCTACTAAGCTTCCAACTATACTTTTCTCCTGGTCAATCATATCAATTGCCAAAATTCTTATTTCTTCTCCATAACCCACTATATAGAAAGTGCCTGTTGCTTTAGTCATGCTTAGACCCATTGATGTAGATCCTTTCTCACCAACAAAATCTATAACTGCCTCTGCACCTTTTCCTTTTGTAAGTTCTTTTACTTTTTCTATTTCATTTCCATCAATAAGAACTCCGTGATCTGCGCCAAGTTCCATAGCATGATCTAAAGGAGTTTTGGCTTTTTCAACTACAATGATATTTGCAGCACACATAGCTCTTAAACATTGAATTGCAATATGCCCAAGACCACCCGCACCAATGATTACACAATTTTCTCCAGGTAAAAGATGTCTTGTTGCTTTTTTTACTACTCTGTAAGCAGTTAAACCTGCATCAGAAAATGGAGCCACATCTATAGGGCCTAAAACCTTTGGTATTTTAATTAAATTTCTTACACTGGTTTGAAGCAGCTCTGAATATCCTCCATGTTTTACATTTAATCCAGCAAAAATAGGATTTTCTGCATGCATATCATTCCCTCTTCTGCAGTCTAAACAAGTTCCACCTGTACCTGAAACTTTTGGATGTAAAATAACTGCATCACCTTTTTTAAATCCCTCAACATCTTTACCGATATCTTCTACCCAACCAGCATTTTCATGTCCCATAACCATGGGTAATAAGTCGTTGTTTTGGTCAGTTATGTGTTTCCAAACTCCTTCGATTATATGTAAGTCTGTTCTGCAGACTCCAGCAGCACCAATTTTAACAATCACATCACTGGCTTTTTCTATTTTTGGATTAGGTAATTCTTCTCCTGTTACCCAAACAGCTTCCTTCATTTCTGGGTCGTATTTATGTAAAACCTGAGCTTTCATTTTACTCCTCTCGATTAAAATTTATTTATAAAGTGTAGATTGAATCAAAAAATATGTCTAGGAGACATACCTTTTTTTTGTCACATGAATTAAATAATACAACTTATAGTTGCTAATTAACTTTATTCTTACAGCTTCCTGTTTTAAAATATTCATCAAGATTATCTATGGCTAAATTTGCCATGGCTGTTCTAGTTTCCTTTGTAGCACTGCCTAAATGAGGGAGTATAAATGCGCTTTTATGTTTGTAATAACCTTTGTTTAGGTTTGGCTCATTTTTATAGACATCTAAACCAACTGCATAAACTTTTCTTCTATCAAGAGCATCAATCATTGCCTCGTCGTCAATTATATCACCTCTTGCAACATTAGTTACAACTGCACCTTTTGGTAAATATTCTATTGTGTCTTTATTAATCATATCAATTGTCTCTTTTGATGCTGGACAACATACAGATAGTACATCTGATACAGATAGAAGATCTTTTAAATTATCATGGTAAATTGCACCTTGTTCTTTATCTTCACTTAATTTTGATCTGTTATGATAGTGAATTATCATTCCAAGAGATTTAGCAACTTTCGCAATTTTTTGTCCAATTCTTCCCATTCCTAAAATACCTAATCTTGTGCCTGTTAATTGTTTCCCAATTAATAAATCTGCTGACCAAACCCATCCTCCCTCTCTAGCTCTTTCAATTCCCTCAGAAGCTCTTCTGCACGCGCCTAGAATTAAAAGAACACCTATTTCTGCTGTCGCATCAGTTAAAACGTCTGGAGTATTGGTAACTGCTATACCTCTTTTTTTTGCAGCTTCTAAATCTATATTTCCAAACCCAACTGCAAAATTAGAAAGTATTTTAACAGAATCTGGTAATTGATTAATTGTTTCAGCATCTAGCTTATCAGTTAAAGCTGATAGTATACCGTCGCAGCCTTCACTCATTTCAATTAATTTTTTTTGTGAATATAATTCATCGTTAAGATTTAAATTTGCATCAAAGATTCCTGCCGCTTTGTCCTCACAGGATCTTAGCAATCTTCTCGTGACCAATATTTTTTTCATTAAGTTAGACTAATTTAAATCGAAGATTTTACCAGGATTCATAATATTATTTACATCTATTGATCGTTTAATAGATTTCATTACAGGTACGTTATCTGGATGTTCTCTAAGTAAGTAATGTTTTTTTTGAAGCCCTATACCATGTTCTCCAGTTATAGTTCCTTCAAGTTCAAGTGCTTTATTAATTAAATCATCACTATATTGTCTTATTCTTTTTTGTTTATCTTCGTCATCTGGATCGTAAAGAACTATAGAATGGAAGTTTCCATCACCAACGTGACCTACCATTGGAGCAGTTAGGCCCAACTTTTGAACTTCTTTTTCTGCCCAAGAAATACACTCAACTAATCTTGAAATTGGAACGCAAACATCTGTAGAATAAACTTTCATGTCATTTCCTAAAGCTTTTACAGAATAATAAACCTCATGTCGGGCTTTCCATAATTTTTTTTGCTCTTCAGGAGAAGACGCCCATTGAAAATCACTTCCACCATTACTTTTTGAAATTTCTTCTACAATTCCAATATTTTCATTATTTGATGCTTCACTTCCATGGAATTCAAAAAATAGAGTAGGTGACGCTTTTATATTATCTAATTTTGAATATTTAATACTAATTTCCATTTGATCTTTGTTAAGCATTTCAATTCTTGCAATCGGAACACCATATTGAATAACTTCTTGAGATGCTTTAACTGCAGAGTCTAAATCTGGAAAATAACAAACTGCACTCATAATACTTTCAGGTATGGGTGATAATCTTAATTGTACTTCAGTAATAATTCCAAGTGTTCCCTCTGAACCTATAAATAGATTTGTGAGATTATATCCTGCAGAAGTTTTTTTTGTTCTAGCACCTGTTTTAATAATATCTCCATTTGGAAGTACAACTGTCAGACCTGAAATTACAGTTCTCATAGTTCCATATTTAACTGCCATTGTCCCTGAAGCTGATGTAGCTGCCATTCCACCAAGAGCAGCATCTGCGCCTGGATCAATTGGAAAAAATACTCCATCTTCTCTCAAATATTCGTTTAATTGTTTTCTTGTGACATTTGCTTGAACTCTACAATCAAAATCCTCAGCATTGACACTTAAAACTTTATTCATTTTTTCAAGAGAAATAGTAATACCGTTTTGATTTCCCACAACGTGACCTTCTAAAGAAGTGCCTGTACCAAATGGAACGACTGGTATTTTGTGTTCGTTACATAGTTTTAATAATTGAGAAACTTCCTCATTTGTTTCTGGAAATACTACAGCTTTTGAAAGAATTGGATCATAAGTATCTTCACCTCTTGCATAATTTGCTCGAGTGGACTCTGATGTTGAAAATCTTCCGTTAAAGATTTTTTTCAATTCTGTTTGGATTGTTTCATTCATAAGTAAATATTACAGAAAAATCTTTTAAAAATACAGTCTATTTAGAAAGCATCTTACCTATGTTTTCTAAGGCCTGCTGTATGTTATCTCTAGATGCGGCAAAACTAAATCTTACGTAGTCTTGGCAAGTTTGTCCAAATGCTGTTCCAGGTACTATTGCAACGCCTGCTTCATGCATCGCTTTTTTGCAAAATTCTGCACCAGACATTCCAGTTCCTTTAACATTTGGAAAAGCGTAAAAAGCTCCACCTGGTAGACTACACTCTATTCCAGGTAAATCATTTAAGCCTTTATGAATTAAATTTCTTCTTAAAGTGAATTTATCTAACATGTCATTGATTGAATCATCTGGACCGTCTAAAGCTGCTATTCCAGCAAACTGCGCAGCTGCATTTACGCAAGATACACTATTTATTAAAAGTTTGTTGACATGTGCAACCATTTCTTTAGGCCAATAACTCCATCCCAATCTCCAACCTGTCATTGAGTAAGCTTTACTCCAACCCTCTAAAACAATTAATCTTTCTTTTAAAGCCTCATAATGAAAAAACGATGGCATTTCTTTATAGTCAAAAATTTGTCTACTATAAATTTCATCACTTAAGATTGTAACATGGGGGTGCTTTTCTAATTCTTTTGCAAAATAGTCTATTACTGGTTTTTCAACAAAACTTCCTGTTGGATTGTTTGGATTTATTAATATTAACAATCTAGTTTTATCAGTAATTAAAGATAATATTTTATCAGGATCAAATTTAAGATCTTTATCTTCTGTAAGATCATATGGAACAGGTGTTGAGCCAGTATAATTTATCATTGACTCATAAATTGGGAAGGCTGGTGTAGGATGAATTATTTCTGCTCCTGGTTCACCAAAACATTGAATTGCATAACTCATTGTTGGCTTTCCGCCTGGCATAATTAAAATTCTTTCAGCATCAATATCTGCATTGTAACGTTTTTTAATCCATCTTGTTACAGCTTCTCTGCACTCCGGAATTCCGTTCGACATTACATATCCATGATGACCATCATCCAAAGCCTTTTTAGCTGCTTCAACTACATGCTTTGGAGTTTTAAAATCTGGTTGACCTAATCCCAAATGAATCATTGGGTGACCTTTTGCTTCTAATGCTTTAGCTTCGGCTAGTACACTAAAGGCAGACTCTGTTCCTAAGTTTTCTAAATTTTTTGCAAGTATCATAATTTTATTTTTTAAAAGAAAGAAAACTAACTGAAAAGATTAATTATGTCTATTAATTAAAAATTTTTATCTTCTATAGATAATTTTAGACTCATCCAGATCTTTTATACTTTTGCATCCCATCAAAATCATGTTACGTCTTATTTCATCATGCATATTTTGCAGTAATCTTTCTACTCCTTGTTGTCCACCAGCCCCTAAACTAAACAAAAAAGCTTTACCAAAACTACAAGCTGTCGCACCTGCCGCTAATGCTTTAAGAACATGTGTTCCTCTTCGAACACCACCATCTAAAATTACCTCTAATTTATCTCCAACAGCATCTCTGATGGCTTTTACCTGATCAAATGGAGATCTAGATCCATCTAGTTGTCTTCCTCCATGATTTGATATCATCACAGCAGTACATCCAATATCTATAGCCCTTTTAGCATCATCAACTGACATAACTCCTTTTAGAGCAATTGGGCCGTCCCATTTTTTTATACAATATTCTGCATCTTTCCAATTCATTGCAGGATCATATTGTTCATTTATGTATCCCATAACAGACTGAGCAATATTAGTACCTTTATCAACTTTATCTTTAAGATTTGCTAATTCGAATTTCTTATGCGTAAAATAATTAAATACCCATTGGGGTCTCATAGCAAAACTCAATAAACTATCTAAAGTAAATTTTGGTGGCGTTGTAAAACCTGTTCTATGGTCTCTTTCCCTATTTCCAGCAACAATGGTATCAACTGTAATACACATTCCGTTGAAGTTTGCCCTCTTACATCTATCAATTAGGTCATTTGTTATTGATTGATCTTTGTGAATATATAATTGAAAAATTTTTGGCCCACTTGAAAGATTTGCGATTTCTTCAATCGAAAAAGATGCCATAGTAGACATACTGTATATCGTACCAAATTTTTCTGCAGCTCGAGCAGAAGCTTTATCTCCATCTGGGTGATATAAACTTTGCATAGCGGTAGGCGATAAAAAAATTGGCATATCCATCTTTGTTCCAAAGACCTCTGTTTTTAAATCAGGTTCACCAACACTATTTAAAATATTTGGAATTAGATCACAGTCATTAAATGAATCTGTATTTCTATTCATTGTAACTTCATCGTCTGCTCCTCCGTCTATATAATGAAAAATAGGTGCAGGAAGTTTTTTTTTTGCTAACTTTCTAAAGTCATCAAAATTATAGCAATTGCTTAAACTCATTATACTCTGAATCTTAAGTTACTTCTGTTTAGGTCACTGATTTTTGTGCAACCCATTAGTTTCATATCTCGTTGCAATTCAGTTTTATACTGATTTAGTGCTCTTTCCACTCCAGCTTGACCTGCTGCAGCTAAAGCATAAAGATAAAGTCTTCCACCTGAGCAAGCTTTAGCACCTAAGGATAATGCTTTTAACATATGAGTTCCTCTGTGAATTCCGCCTTCACATATAACATCAAGTTTATCGCCTACAGCATCAACGATTTCTGCAAGTTGATCAAAAGGAGATCTAGATCCATCTAGTTGTCTTCCACCATGATTTGAAACCATTATTCCAGTACAACCAATATCTACAGCTTTTTTTGCATCTTCAACACTCATAATACCTTTAAGAGCAAAATGGCCACCCCATTGAGAACAAAGTTTTTCTGCATCTTTCCAATTCATAGATTGGTCTAACATGGTAGAAAAATAACTTCCAATTGAGGAGTTAGTGCTTGTACCTTCTTTCACAAAATCTTGAAGATGAGGTAACTCAAATTTACCTTTTGTCATATAATTTATTCCCCACATAGGCTTGGTGGCAAAACTAAACAAACTTGATAATGTCAATTTAGGTGGAGAAGTAAAACCAGTTCTTAAATCTCTTTCTCGGTTTCCTCCAGTAATAGTATCTACCGTTAAAGCCATTACATCGAATTTTGCTGCTTTAGCTCTCTCTAAACAAGAGTCATTCAAGCCTCTATCTTTATGAAAATAAAATTGAAACATCTTAGGAGTATCAATCATAGCAGAAATTTCTTCTACACTTACTGTAGCCAAAGCTGAAACACCAAACATTGTATTAAATTTTTTAGCTGCCTTTCCAACTGCTCTTTCTCCATCATAATGAAAAAGTCTTTGTAAAGCTGTTGGTGCTAGGTAAAATGGTAAATCCAATTTTTTTCCAAATATTGTTGTTGAAAGATCAACATTTTCAACACCTCTTAAAACGTTTGGAACTAAATCAACATCGTCAAAAGCACTAGTATTTCTAGCGTACGTTATCTCATCATCAGCTGCACCGTCAATGTAGTGAAAAATTGGAGAAGGTAATTTTTTTTTAGCTAATTTTCTAAAATCACCAAAATTGTGACAGTCTTTTAAATTCATAAGTTTACTTTAAAATTTTTTTATATAATTAAACATATAACTATTTGCCCCAGGATTTTTATCTCCAAGACTTGCATTTGATATGTGGTTATATGATACTGCTATTTCACTATTTGACGAAAATTCATACGAAATTTGTATTTCTGTTTTAAACTCAATTACATGTCCTAAATCCTTACCATCACCTTTAGAATATAAGCCAGGAGTAAAGCTTGGGGTAAATTTTAAAGGACCTTCATTATAAATTTGAAATCCTGTATAAATGTATGCTGCGTTATCTCCAGTAATCATTAAACCTGTTACAGGCTGAAGGACTCCAAGAAAACTATTTTTATCTTTTCCTGTATTAATATGCTGAATACCAAATAAATTTGACTTTTTGCCTTCGTCACTAAAATCAAACATTCCAGTATAGAAACTCCAATTTTCATTAGTTTTATGTCCATCAGCTTTTGCTACATTAAAAACTAACAAAATATAAATTAGAAGAATTTTTGTAATGGCTCTCATATGAAAAATTATAACTACTTTATAGATACTTTTCTAATAATTAAAATAGCTCCAAAAACAAACAAAATCAAAGGTAATAACCAGAGTAAAAAAGTATTTTTCGTAATTTCAGGATCATAAACAACCCACTCACCATATTTACTTTTTAGGAAATCATAAATTTGTTCATCATTTTTACCTTCATCGATTTTATTTTGTATTAAAATTTTTATACTTAAAGCAAAGTCAGATTGAGAGTCATAAACTGATTGGCCCTGACAGATTAAACATCTCAAATTTTTTGAAATTTGATTAACCTTTTCAGGATTAGCTCCATGTGAAATATTTAAAAAACTAATTAAGTAAAATACAGTCAATACTAAAATTTTAATTTTCATTTTTTATTATCATTTTAAGTTCAGCAAGTTTTTCATCATCTAATGGACCTATATATTTTTTTAAAATAGTTTTAGTCTTGTTATGAATAATAAGTGTTTCGGGTACACCATAAGCACCTAACTCAATAGAATTCACTCCAGAAGGATCAACTACAATTTTAGAATAAGGATTGCCTAATTCTCTAATAAATTTTTTTGCATTAATTTCATTATCTTTATAATTAATTCCAATTATATTTAATTTATCCAATGATTTGAGGTTTAGTAGAAAAGAATGCTCATCTCTGCAGGGTAGACACCACGAGGCCCAAATATTAACTATTGAAAAATCTTTATCATTTATCAATTCATATAACGTGGTCTCTTCATTAGAGTAAAGAAACTTTGCTTTAAAGTTAAAATCAATTTTACTTGAGTTTAAATCAGGGGAATAATTATTTGTTTTATTCAAGCCTTTAAGAAGAATAAAAAAACTTACAATAACTAATGAAACTACTGCAATTAGCTTAATGTTTTTAACCATTTTTTTTTACAATGCTTAATATGCCCCCAAAGGAAATTAATATTATTGATATCCAAATCCATATCATAAACGGTTTTATTTGATACCTGACATTATAAAATCCATCATTTTTTAATATATTAAATACTAAAAAATTATCTGAATATAATGTTGATTCAATATCAGCTTCACTGGTTATTGTCTGTGGCTGATCATAAACTCTTACTTCTGGTTTTAAATTAATCGAATTATTTTTATCTGTAATTTTAAAGTTTGCTTCTAAAGATTGATAATTTTTATTTTCATTAATTTTAAGACTTTCAAATTTTATTGTTTTATTTAAAAATTTTCTTTCATCACCAACTTTCATATTAGATGAATATTCTTTGGCAAGAACACCATTGACTAAAACACTTAAAATAAACAAACTAAAACCAAAATGAGATATTTTTTGAGATAAATTTGTTTTTTTTACTGAAAAATCTTTAATAGTAATAAAAAAAAGAAAAAAGCTTGCTATAAAAAGTGGGAGTGAAAATAAATAGGAAATTCCAACTCTTTTTAAAAAAATAAAAGAAACAATTATTGATAAAATAAAAAATAAAAGTTGCTGCAGATTAATTTTATTTATTTTATCTTTTATCCAATTAAAATTTGGTCCGATTGCCATAAAAATTAGAAAAGGAATCATAAAAGGTACAATTAATTTATGATAAAAGGGAGGACCAACTGAAATTTTATCATTATTTACTACTTCTAGAAATATTGGATAAACTGTACCAATTAAGACAACTGATAAAAAAAACATCATGAACAAATTATTGACCAGAACAGCTGTTTCTTTACTAACAATATAAGTTTTGGTGAAATTGTTTTTTATTTTGTTTTGATAAAAAAAATAAATAAAAATAGACAACGTAATTAATATAAATAAAAAACAAAGAATAAAAACTCCCCTTGATGGATCATTTGCAAAAGTATGGATTGAATTTAAAATACCAGATCTAACTAGAAATGTTCCACTCATACTTAATGAAAAAGTTGTAATTGATAAAATTACTGCCCAGGAATGAAACATTTCTCTTTTTTCTAAAATTAAAATAGTGTGAAATAAAGCTGTTAAACAAAACCATGGCATAAGGGATACATTTTCAACTGGATCCCAAAACCAAAAACCTCCCCATCCTAGTTCATAATAAGCCCATATAGATCCTAATAAAATTCCAATTGATAAAAAAATCCATGAAACTAGTACCCAATTCTTTATTGACTTAGCCCAAGTTTTATTTACAGAACCTGATGTTAAGGCTGCGAGTGAAGAAGAAAAAATAATAGATGTTCCAACGTATCCTAAATATAATATTGGTGGATGAATTGCTAATGCGGGGTCTTGAAGTATCGGATTTAAACCAGTTCCTTCGTTTGGAATTGGAAATAAACTCATAAAGGGATTTGAAGTAAAAAGAATAAATAACAAAAATCCTAAAATTATTATTTCCTGAAAAAATAAAGTTAAAATCCTATATTTATTTGAAAGATTTTTTGAAGTAATTGTAAAAATTAATAAAAAAATTGATAATACTAATAACCAAAGAAGTAAACTTCCCTCATGGTTTCCCCATGTTCCTGAAATTTTATAGAACAAAGGTTTAGAGGTATGAGAATTATTATAGACTGTGTCATTACTAAAATCTGAGATTATAAAAGCTGTTATAAGAGCAATGAAACTTATTATAATCATTAATGATTGAATAGAAATTAGTGAAAAAATTCTTCCACTAACATTTGTATTATTCCTATTTAATAATATTAGAGATTGAATGATTATTAAAATAGACGCCAATAAAGCAATATAAAGTGAATAATTTCCAATTTGGTTTAGCATTAATTATCCTCTTTTATTGCCTCTTTCACTTCAGGTGGCATGTAATTTTCATCGTGTTTTGCTAAAATTTTAACAGCAGTTAAAAAATTACGATCTTTTAAAAAACCTTCGGCTACAACTCCTTTTCCCTCCTCAAATAAATTTGGAACTGAGCCGCTATAATTAACGATTAATTCATTTTTAAAGTCAGTAATTACAAAGTTAACTTCTGACTGGTTAACATTAATTGATTTTTCTTTAACCATACCACCAACTCTTATTTTTTTTGATGTCAGCTCTGTTAAATTTTTTATTTCAGTAGGTGATTTAAAATAAACAACATTTTCCTCAAGAGATTTAAAAACTAAGAAAACAATTAATATTAATGAAAAGAATATAGATAATATAAAGATGGCTCTTAGTTTAACTTTTTTACCATACATGAAAATAAAAGTTAAATTTTAGATGCAGATGAAGTAGCTAGTATTTCTTTATATGTTTCTTGTTTTTTTGCTATTTCAATTTTATCAGAATCTAAATTTTCAAAACGAGCTCTAAATTTCTTTTGCTCTTTAACTAGTTGAAATTTGATTACTGAATATAAAATACAAAAACAAGAAAGAGTAAATGCAAAAGAAGACCATACATAGAGACCATATCCATTCATGTATAAAACTTCGTTAATCATAATCTATCTAATCCTTTATTTTTTATTTTTATCAGTTCTGTATTATATTTCATCAAAAATATCAAAAGCGAAAAAAGTGCAAATGCCGCAGTCATTATACCTAAAGGTAACAACATGGAAGCATGAATTGAAGTTTCTGTAAAAATATTTACTGAAGAAGGTTGGTGCAATGTTGACCACCATTCAACAGAAAATTTGATTATTGGGACATTTATTAAACCTATTATTGCTATGTAAGAACTAATCTTTACAGCTCTTTCCTCATTGTCAGTTACCCTCCAACTTAGAAGAAACATCAAATAAAAAAAAGCAAGTAATAACATTGACGTTATTCTTGCATCCCATGCCCACCAAGTTCCCCAAGTAGGTTTACCCCAGATAGATCCAGTAACCAAAGCAATAACATTAAAGACAAAACCAGATGGTGCTAAGCTTTTTGTTATTAAAGATAGATTCTTATTTTTAAAAACTAAAATACCAAATGACAAAACAGCAATTAAAGAAAAAATTCCAAGAGAAATCCAAGCTGCTGGAACATGTACGTACATAATCCTCACAGAGTCGCTTTGTTTATAGTCATCAGGAGAAAGTATTAATGCCTCAACAAGGCCAATGCTTATGATTACTAAAAAAATAATAAATACAAACTTTTGTGTTTTATTTATTATTTTTAATAAGTTGTTTGGTTTTAAATACTTAAACATTTTCTATTATCTATAACACAAATTGAAATTATGAAAATTTTTCTAGTGGGTTATTCTGACCAAGAACACAGAGGGAGATAAAATAAATGGGATTAAAGCATCCTTGGTCAAAATATAATTTTTTTTAAACATAATCTATGACGAAGGTTTGCACGAAATGTGTTTAAATAATGTAAATTTGCTTAATTAGAAGGCTTAAAGTAACCAGAGCCTTTTTTTCCTGAGAATATCTCGTTGATTAGAGGGTGTTTAATTGGTTCATCAGAGTCATCCACTAATAAATTTTGCTCAGAAACGTACGCTTCATAAGTGATTTCGTCATTTTCAGCTAACAAATGATAGAATGGTTGGTCTTTTCTAGGCCTTACGTTTTTTGGTATAGATTGATACCACTCCTCAGAATTATTAAACTCAAAATCAACATCATAAATTACACCTCTAAAGTCGAAGTGCTTATGTTTTACAACGTCTCCAATAGAAAATTTTCCTTTTTGAACAGTCACCTAATAAATATGGATATTTAAAAATAAAAATCAATAAAAAAAATATAATTGTTTTATTATTCTGCTATTATGTAGCAGTGAATAAATCTGTTTTAAAATTTGTTACTGATTTAGGGCCCTTGGTAATATTTTTTTATTTTTATTACAATAATGATAAAAACTTAATTATTGCAATACCTCCACTCATAGTTGCAACAATAATAGCAGTTTTAATTATGTGGATTGTTGAAAAAACAATTCCAAAGGTGCCATTAATAAGCGGAATATTGATTACATTATTTGGTGGTTTAACAATTTATTTTGATGATCCTATATTTATTTACATGAAGCCAACAATAATAAATATTTTGTTTGGTCTTGCATTAATGTTTGGCAAATACTTTACAAATGAACCAGTTTTAAAAAAATTACTAGGTAAATCTATGCCATTGAGTGATGAGGGATGGGAGATTTTAAATAAAAGATGGACGTACTTCTTTTTTGGATTAGCGATTTTAAATGAAATAATTTGGAGAACACAATCAGAAGAATTTTGGGTTAACTTTAAAGTTTGGGGAATGTTGCCAATAACTTTTATTTTTACCGCTTTTCAAATAGGTTTAATAAACAAATACAAACTGAATGAATAGAAATTTAAAATTAGTAGTAAATAATACGAATAAAGATGAAGATAAAAAACTTTTTTTTGAGAGAACTGAGTTAAAAATTATTTTAGATCTTTATGCAAAAATGGTTTCTTCAGGTAGTTGGAAAGATTATGGTCTTTCTATTTCGGGAAAGCAGGTGAGTTTCAGTGTTTTTAAAAATGCTACTGCTAAATATAAAATTTGTAAAAACTTTAAGCCTCTAAACAAAAATCTTAAATATTTAATTACAGATACTAATGGTAAGATACTAAAAAATTCATACGATCTTAAAATACTCTTGAATAAAGTTGATTGGAAAAAAATTTAAGTTTTATCTTCTTTGACCGAATAATCTTAAAAGCATTATAAATAAATTTATAAAATCTAAATATAAAGTTAGTGCTCCCATCACAGCTTTTTTACCCATTAACTCACCACTGTCAGAGGCGGCATACATGTTCTTAATTTTTTGTGTATCATAAGCAGTTAAACCAACAAATATTAAAACCCCGATTATTGATATTGCAAAATACATCATTGATGATTTTAAGAATATATTAACTACTGATGCAATAATAATTCCTATCAAACCCATCATCAAAAAAGATCCCATCTTAGTTAAATCTCTTTTTGTTGTGTAACCATAGATACTCATTGCACCAAATGTTGCTGAAGAAATAAAGAATACTCTTGTTACACTCAAACCTGTGTAAACAAGTAATATTGATGAAAGAGATAATCCCATTAATGCAGCAAATACCCAGAAAGTTGTCTGAGCTCTTGAAGCGCTCATTTTATTAATTCCAAAACTCATGTAAAACACAATTCCTAATGGGGCTAACATTACAATCCATTTTAAACCTGATAAGTAAATTGCATTCCCAAATTCTGTTAATCCAACAATTGCTCCGTTTGGATCTGTTACAACAGACATTTTAAATGATAAAAGTGCTATTATTCCAGTAAGCAAAACACCAGTTGCCATATAGTTATAAACTTTAAGCATATAGGCTCTTAAGCCTTCATCCATTACAACGGTTTGTTTGGCAGTTGTTGCTTTACTTAAAATATTATCTTTATTGAATTCCATATTATTTATATAAGATTTTTTTTTAAGATTTTCAAGTCATCAAAATAAATGTAACAAATGCTGCATAAATTATGAATTATAAAAAACTAGGCAATACAGACCTAAATGTGAGTACAATCTGTCTTGGGACAATGACTTGGGGTGAACAAAATACCCAAAATGAGGCATTTGAACAAATGGATTACTCTTTAGATAACGGAGTGAATTTTTGGGATACAGCTGAGTTGTATGCCGTGCCTCCTAAAGCTGCAACATATGGTTATACTGAAACTATAATTGGAAATTGGTTTGAAAAAACAAAAAAAAGAAAAGACGTAATACTGGCATCCAAAGTAGGTGGTCCTAGCAGAAAATATATGAGAAATGGAGAGAACAGCTTCGCTGGGAAGAATTTAGAGAATGCACTGCATGGAAGTCTAAAGCGATTAAAAACTGATTATATAGATCTTTATCAATTGCATTGGCCTGAAAGAAACGTAAATAACTTTGGAAGATTGGGGTATGAACATAAAGAAAATGACTGGAATAAATTTGAAGATGTTTTGGAAAATTTAAAAAAATTTATTGAGGAAGGCAAAATTAGGTATGTCGGTTTGTCAAATGAAACCCCATGGGGAGTTATGAATTATCTTCAACTTTCTAAAGATAAAGATTTACCAAGAATGATGTCAATTCAAAATCCATACAGTTTATTAAATCGGTCTTATGAAGTTGGTTTAGCAGAAGTATCTATCAGAGAAAATATAGGGTGTTTATCATATTCACCGTTAGCCAGTGGTTATTTAACAGGCAAATATAGAAATAAACAATTTCCAAAAGGATCAAGAATGGAAAGAGATTTTGATTTTTGGACAAGGTATAGAAAACCAAATATGGAAGAGGCTGTTGAAGATTATTACAAAATTAGTCAAAAATTTGATCTTGATATGAGTCAAATGTCTATAAAATTCTGTGAAGTTCAAGACTTTATGACTAGTGTAATTATTGGAGCAACAACTATGGAGCAGTTGAAAACTAACGTAGAAAGTGTAAAAGTGAATCTTGATAGTGAAGTAATAAAAGAAATAAATAATGTACAAAAAAAATATCCTAATCCATGTCCATAATTAAAAAAATAATTGTAAAAACATTAATATTATCTGTATTTTCAATAACCTTTGCTCAGTCTGAAGATTTAACAAAATTAGGTACATTTAAAGATTGGAATGCAGTTGCAGTTTTTAATGAAACTGGAAAAATCTGTTTTGCTTATTCAGTTCCAGTTAGACAATCTCCTAAAGCAAGTAATAGAGAAGCTAGATTATTTGTTTCATTTAGACCTGAAGACAAAATTTCAGATGAAGTGAGCATAACATCTGGTTACGATTTTAATCCACAAAACGCTATTTTAGCCACATCGGGTAAATCTAAATTTGAATTTGATTTACCACAAAATAAATTTGCTTGGATTTCAAGTGAAAAAACAGAACAAAAAATAATTAAAAGAATGAAAAAAGCATCTAGACTAATGATAACTGCTTATAAACAAGGTGGTACTCAAACTACTGATGACTATTCTTTAATGGGTTTTACAAAAGCTTATAACGCTGCAAAAAAAAGCTGCACTTAAATGAAAAGACAAAAGAAGATTGTACTCGCCTATTCAGGTGGTTTGGATACGTCTATCATTCTTAAATGGCTTCAGGAAAATTATGATGCTGAAGTTATAGCATACACTGCTGATGTTGGGCAGGAAATGGATAGAAAAAAAATAATTAAGAATGCAAAAAAATTGGGAGTTAAAAAAATCATAATTCAAGATTTAAAGAACATTTTTGTTAAGGATTATGTATATCCAATGATTAGAGGTCATGCTCTTTATGAAGGTATTTATTTATTAGGGACATCAATTGCTAGACCATTAATTGCAAAAGATCAAATTAGAGTAGCTAAAAAATTTAATGCTTATGCTGTCTCCCATGGTTCAACAGGAAAAGGAAATGATCAAGTAAGATTTGAATTAGGATATCATTACTTTGGTCCTAAAATTAAAATAATTGCGCCATGGAGAATTTGGAAATTAAAATCAAGAACTGATCTTATTAATTATGCAAAAAAACATGGAATACCAATTCCAAAAGACAAAAAAGGTGCACCACCTTTTTCGGTTGATGATAATTTATTTCATACTTCTACAGAGGGAAAAGTTTTAGAAAATCCTAGAAATTCAGCACCTGAATTTATTTTTCAAAGAACAACCTCTCCTGAAAAGGCTCCAAATAAAGCAAGTTTTATAACAATTAATTATAAGAACGGCGACCCAGTTGGTTTGAATGGAAAAAAATTATCTCCAGCGAAAGTATTGAGTAAACTCAATCAATTAGCTGGTAAAAATGGAATAGGAAGAGTGGATTTAGTTGAGAATAGATTTATTGGAATAAAGTCTAGAGGAGTTTATGAAACTCCTGGAGGAACATTATTGCTTGTGGCACACAGAGCAATAGAATCTGTTACTCTAGATAAAGATACAATGCATAAAAAAGATGAGGTTATGCCAAGGTATGCAGAGCTCGTTTATAATGGTTATTGGTATTCAAAGGAAAGATTTAAACTACAAAAGCTTGTTGATTTGAAGAAAAATAAAGTAAACGGATCAGTAAAACTCAAACTTTATAAAGGAAATGTTACAATTCAATCAAGACAAACTTCCAGTAATGCTTACTCAATGAAAAAAGTTTCTTTCGAGGAAAATAATACTTTCAATAAATCAAACGTTGAAAGATTTATCAACTTCCATAAGAAAAAATTAAGATAAAATAAAGAAATTATTTTACAATAATAAAGGTTTCCAGTTAGGTTTTTTTGAGCTCTTTACATTTTTCAAATTTAAATTATTAAAAATAAATTTTAAAATTATGAATTTAAAACCAACAAGACAAACAGCTATTGAAAATCTCAATACCTTTATTGAAGAGAATTTAGAGGAATATTCAAGGCTAAGAAATTTTGATTTTGGTCCCGACCAACGATCTAATACATCTTGCTTATCACCATATATAACACATGGAGTGATTAATGAAAAAGAATTGATTAGTAAGTCACTAGAAAGATTTTCCTTTTCAAAAAATGAAAAATTTATTCAAGAAGTTCTATGGAGAACATATTGGAAAGGTTGGATGGAACTTCGATCTGGGGTATGGGATGACTATTTAATCGATTTAAAAAGAATTAAAGAAGAGTTTAAAGATAATAAAAATTACTTAAATGCCATTGAGGGTAACACCGAAATTAAATGCTTCAATGGATGGGTAAATGAATTAAAGACTTATAATTATTTGCATAATCATACTAGAATGTGGTTTGCAAGCATTTGGATATTTACACTAGAATTACCTTGGCAACTTGGTGCAGAGTTTTTTATGCAACACTTGTATGATGGTGATACTGCATCAAATACTTTAGGTTGGCGTTGGGTAGCAGGTATTCAAACTCAAGGAAAACATTATCTTGCAAGTGAATGGAATATTAAAAAATTTACAAATAATAGATTTGAAAATATAAAACTTAACGAAAATGCACCCCCAATAATAAGTGATAAAAATTATACTATTCTTCATAAAACTTTTGAAAATCCAATAAATATTGAAGAGAAAAACTTGCTAGTTTTTGAAAATAACTTAGCATTTGAAATCACTGACTTTGCAATTCAAAAATTCAAAAGAATTCTTCTTATTGATAATAAAAATGAAAATAGAAATATTAAACTCAGTAAAAATGTTGTGAATTTTAAGGTTAGTTTAATTGAGGAGCAAAAGAAAAGGTTAGAGGAAAAATCAATTAATTGTGAGATTATTGATATAAACGAAATTAAAAACTTAGAAAGTTGTTACTGCCTTTATCCAACTGTTGGAGAAAATTTAGATTACATAAATCAAAACTCACTAAAAAATATTGAGTTTCTTTATAGAAAATTAGATCAAAATTCATGGAAGTTTTGTAACAAAGGTTTTTTTAACTTTAAAAAATATATTCCTAAAATAGTTGAAAACCTTGAATAAATTATAATTGAAATTTTTTTAATTTATGAGATAAAAATGATATGCAAAACTCACAAATATTAGAAATAATTGATAATTTAAAAGGTAGAAAAAATTACGAAGAAAAAAAAGCCTCTAAGCTAGGGTTTAAATCTCTTTATGCATATTTTGAAAACAAACTTTTACAAGAAAAAATTACCCTAGAGGAAAGTGCGAAAGAGTTAGAAGTAGCAAAGGCTGAAGCAGAGTTATTAAATGAAGAAAAAAGTAAGCCAAAAAAAACTTGCGGCTGTTGTTAAATTCCTAAACTTTTTAAAGACTGAAATTCACCAATTTTAAAAATAATTGCATCTTCTTTTTTAAAACCATATTTTTCTGCATTATCTTTAAATCTAATTGGAGGTTCCATAATTGGCTCTAAAGATAAAACAAAAGTTCCCCAATGCATTCCTAATACTTTTTTGCTTTTTAGATCTCTGGCGATGCTTAGAGCCTCTTCAGGATTAGTATGATAAGAAGATTTATCTTTATTTGGAGATAATGGATAAAAATTATAAGCACCAATATTAATAAAAGTTAAATCAATAGGCCCATACTTCTCACCTAATTCTTTATAAACATTTCCCACACCAGTATCACATGCAAAAAGTATTTTTTTATTTTTATATTCGATTAAAAAATTTCCCCACAATGTTTTGTTAGTATCTGTCAAACTTCTTTTTGACCAATGCACCGCAGGAACTAATGTTACTTTTAGATCCTCATTAATCTTAATTTTGTCATACCAATCCATTTCGTTCACATCTTTATATTTGTTTCTTGTAAAATATTTTCCAAGTCTTAAAGGAAGTAGAACCTTTGCATCTTTAAAAGGAAATTTTCTGATTGTAGTCATATCTTGGTGATCATAATGATTATGTGTCAGAAGAAATAAATCAGTTTTTGGAAGTTCATTTAAATTTAAGGCTGTTTCAGCAAATCTTTTTGGACCAAAAATTAATGGGCCTGCATTTTTTGAAAAAACTGGATCAGTAATTATTGTTGTGTTTCCAAGCTTAATTAAGAAGGTTGCATGTCCTATCCAGCCAACATAATCGTCATTTTTTAGATTTTCTAAATCTAAAAGTACTTTTTGTTTTTCAGTAGCGTGATCTTCGGGAATAGCCATATCAAGTTTTTTCTTTTCCTTATTAAATATTTTAAATGACCACTTAAAATTTGAGTTTCGTTCTGGAGATCCTTCAGGATTTCTAAAACTACCGTCTGGTAAATGATGATAAGGTATTTTTTCCATAGCTAATGTAAAAGAATTATAGATAAAAAATATAACAATTAAAATTGTTAACTTTGGCAAAAATCTTCAGTTATTTAAGGTTCTTTTGAAACACTCAATTGTATTTTTTAACAAACAAGCAATTGTCATTGGTCCAACTCCACCTGGAACTGGGGTTAAAGCTTTTGCAACTTTTGAAACTTCTTCAAAATCAACGTCACCTACTAAACCATTGTCTGTTTTGTTTATTCCAACATCAATAACTATTGCATCTTTTTTCACCCAATTACCTTTTATAAGTTCAGGAATTCCAACTGCAGCAACAATAACATCTGCTTCTAAACATTCATGCTGAAGATCTTTAGTTTTTGAGTGAGTAATTGTTACTGTACAATCTTCTTGAAGTAAAAGTTGTGCCATCGCTTTACCATTTAAGTTTGACCGCCCAATCATTACAGCTTTTTTTCCTGTTAAGTTAGGTTCTATTTTTTTTAATAAATAATAACACCCAAGAGGCGTACAGGGAATTGAACCTTGATATCCAGAAGAAAGATTACCAACATTCATAGGGTGTAAACCATCAACATCTTTATGTGGTGAAATAGTTTCTATAACGTGTTGCTTATTAATGTGTTTTGGAAGCGGTAATTGAACTAAAATTCCTGAAACAGTTTCATCTTTATTAAGTTCTTCAATTTTATCTAAGACTGTTTTTTCATCTACAGTGTCTGGGTATTTAATAACTTCAGATTTCAAACCAACTTGTGTTGCTGATTTTTCTTTATTTCTTACATA
>CABZCA010000003.1 GCA_902524115.1 uncultured Pelagibacteraceae bacterium
TACCAATTAAAAAATAATATTATTTCTTTAAAATCTCCAGAAAAAAAAAATGATATAAAAATTGATACAACAATTGATTTATCACCCTTTTATCTCAATTCGAATATTACCTTGAATAAGCAAAATATAAATTTTTTGGTAGATGAATTAATGTTTTCCATATTAAACTTAAAGCCTGATTTATTAGGTAATGTAAATGGAGATATCAAATTCCTTTTTAATAATATCGAGCACGAACTTATAAGAAGTGGTAATATAAGTTTAAATATAAGCCAAAAAACTATTAATTTAAGTGAAGTTTTATTCAATATCGGTGAAATTGGCCAAATTGAAACTGAAATAAAATATAAAGAGGAAAATGGTGATATAATATTTTATTCATCAAATTCTTTAATAATAAAAAATAAAAAAGAGTTTGCTAAAAAATTTCAAGTAAAATCAAACAAAGTGAAAGATATAAATGTTATCAATTTTAAAATTGAGAAAAATATTAATACAGGATTAATATCAATATTTGATATAAAAATTAATCAAGATATCAATCATTTCAAAAAAAACGGTAAATCTAGATATAACATTAGAAATTCACAAGAGCTTAAATCTTTAGTCAAAAATATTATAAAAAGTTAGTCTGGTTTTATCATTTTGTTAGGATCAACAATTGTATTATACTCTTTCTCATTTATTAATCCTGATTTTAGTGCTTCAGTTTTTAAAGTAGTTTTATTTTTTAATGCATTTTTTGCAATCCTTGCAGCATTATCGTAGCCAATCTTGGGAGATAAGGCAGTTACCAGCATCAAAGAGTTTTCTACTAAGTGTTTAATTCTATGTTTGTCAGCTTTTAGTCCAGAGATACAATACTTTGCAAAACTTTTTGTGCTATCTGAGAGAATTTGGATTGATTGAAGTACATTATGAATTATTAAAGGTTTAAAAACATTAAGCTCAAAATGACCATGTGAACCAGCCATTGTAATTCCATTGTGGTTACCAATTACTTTCACACATACCATTGTTACAGCCTCACATTGAGTTGGATTTACTTTACCAGGCATAATTGATGATCCAGGTTCATTCTCTGGTAATATCAACTCTCCATATCCAGCTCTTGGTCCCGAACCTAAAAATCTAATATCATTTGCGATTTTCATTAAACATACTGCAGTTGTATTTAATGTACCTGAATAATTTACTATTGCATCATGAGCAGCAAGTGCAGCAAACTTATTTTTAGCTGGCTTAAAAGGTAACTTTGTGATTTTTTTTATTTCATTTACTATTTTCTTATCAAAATTTTTTTTGGTATTAATACCTGTACCCACTGCTGTCCCACCTTGTGCTAAAAAATAAATTTCATTCAGTGAAACTTTTATTCTTTTAATGCATTCTTCTAGTTGAGATTGGTAGCCAGAAAATTCTTGACCCAATGATAAAGGAGTAGCATCTTGAAGGTGTGTTCTACCTATTTTGACTATCTTATTAAATTCACTTACCTTTTTTTTTAATTCTTTATTTAATAATACTAAACTTGGTAATAGTTTCTCTCTAGTTTCCATTGCTATTGCAATATGCATTGCAGTTGGAAATACATCATTAGTAGACTGAGATTTATTAACATGATCGTTAGGATGCACTGGTTTTTTTGTACCCTTTTTTCCTTTTAGTATTTCAATTGCTCTATTAGAAATAACTTCATTCACGTTCATATTTGTTTGTGTGCCAGAACCAGTTTGCCAAACTTTAAGAGGGAAATGATTATCTAATTTTCCTGCAATAACTTCATTAGAGGCTTGTGCAATTGATTTATAAATTTTTGAATTAATATCTTTGCTTTTATAATTTGTAATAGCTGCTGCTTTTTTTATAATAGCTATAGATTTTATTAATTTTAATCCTACTAATACATCTCCTATATCAAAGTATTTTTTCGATCTTTGTGTGGATGCTCCCCAATACTTATCCACAGGCACATTTATAGAACCAATGCTATCATATTCTTTTCTGAATTTCATATTTTAGTTTAGAGGGTATATTTATACACTTATACATTAAATAATAATAAAATCATATAGGAGTAAAATGACAAATTTTGAAAAAGTTGGCGTGTTTATGAAAACTTTTAATCAAGATGTAAAAGATTCATCAAGTTTAAGCACAGATAAAATTAATTCATTAAGAATTTCATTGATTAATGAAGAGTTAGAGGAACTTAAACAGGCAATATCAGAAAAAAATTTGACTGAAGTTGCAGATGCATTAACAGATATTTTGTATGTTACTTATGGCGCAGGTCATGCTTTTGGTATTAATTTAGATAAATGTTTTGAAGAAGTTCAAAAATCTAATATGAGTAAATTGGGAAAAGATGGAAAACCAATATATAATGAATTTGGAAAAGTTATGAAAGGACCAGACTATTTCAAACCAGATTTATCAAAATTTATTAAATAATTTATATCCAACTTGGTCTTAACACCTTTATTTTTGCATCACCACACTTTAGATCTTTATCAAAATTAAAGCTCTTATCTTCTAGTTTTAGTAAAGCAAATGGATTTTTATTATTGATCAATAACTTTCCTAAGTTTTTATTTTCAGAAGTAATTTCGTCACTATTGATCTCTCCATCTAAAACTTTAATTGCAAATAGTCTTTTATTAAGTTTATCTTTAAGTTTTATTCTAGCTGTATTTTCTTGCCCTACATAACATCCTTTTCTAAAGTCAATTCCATTTAGTTCTTCAAAATTACATTCAATTCCAAATATTTTGTCTTGCAGATTATTTGTATCAATTTGAGCAATTCCTAATTCATGACTGTAATTATAATATTCATTTACATCAGAAACTTTTAATCCCAATTTTTTTATAGAAAGATACAATTTTTCTAAATTAATCACTAATCTGGCTCCTAATTTATCAGACCTTGGATCTAAAAGAATAGGATCTTCTCTAAATTTTATAGTAAAACCCATCTCATCTTTAGAATTTTCCAATTCTAGAAATTTTTCCTTTGTTAAATTTGCAACAACAAACTCATTACTTAGATTTAAAATTTCTACTTTAGATCTAAGCTTGTATAAATTTAACTGTTTATATAAATTATCAATAATTTTCTTTTCACAATCCAAAAAATAGCCTGATTTATGTTTAATAATTATAAAATCGTAAAGATATTTGCCTTGTGGTGTTAAGAGAGCTGAGAAACAACTTCTATAATCTGACACATTTTCAATGTTGTTTGTAATTATATTTTGTAAAAATTCTCTAGCATCATCTCCATTAATATAAAGAAGACCCCTATCCTCTAGGATGTAAATATTATTTCTATTCATATTGTAATATTATAACGAATGATATAATACGTTTTTTATAAATGTTAGACCTAATAATTAAAAATGGGAAGTGTTATATTGATAAAGATCTCAAAGATGTTGATATAGGCATTCAAAACAGTAAGATTGTAAAAATTGGTAAGTTAGATGAAGACTCAAGTCAATCAATAGATGCAACTGGACTTACTGTTCTTCCTGGCTGTATTGACACTCAGACACATTTTAGAGAACCAGGTTCAACAGACACTGAGGATTTAGCTTCTGGAAGTAGAGCAGCAATTGTTGGAGGTATAACCTCAGTATTTGAAATGCCCAATACTAATCCTGCAACTACAAACAAAGCAGAATTTCAAAGAAAAATAGATTTAGCAAAAAATAGAATGTATTGTAATCATGCATTTTATTTTGGAGCAACTCCAACTAATCAAAGCGAATTAGCAGATCTTAAAGGTTTAGACGGATGTTGTGGAGTAAAATTATTTGCAGGCTCGTCCACGGGAACTTTATTAGTTCACAAGGAAGAAGACATTGAAAAAGTATTTGAAAGTACATCTAAAATTGTTGCAGTTCACTCAGAAGATGAAGATATTTTAAATTTAAGAAAGAAATTAAGAGAGAAAGGTAATGTTCATTCCCATCCAATTTGGAGAGATGAAGAATGTGCAATTTCATCTACTAGAAAGATTGTAAAAATTGCAAAAAGATTAGGTAAAAAGGCTCATATTTTGCATATTACTACTAAACAGGAGATTGATTTTTTATCTCAGAATAAGGGGGACATAACTTTTGAAATAACTCCACAGCATTTAACAATGTTTGCGCCAGATTGTTACGACAAACTAGGCACCTATGCTCAGATGAATCCACCTATTAGAGAAAAAAGTCATTACGACAGGCTGTGGTATGCGGTAAGAAACAATTATAATGATACTATCGGTTCGGATCACGCTCCTCATCTAAAGATAAATAAAGACAAAGAATATCCAGATACCCCTTCAGGAATGCCTGGGGTTCAAACCTTATTACCTGTGATGCTGAACCATTTAAATGATGGAAAACTAACTTTAATTCAGCTTATAAATCTCGTCTGTGAAAATCCAGCGAAAATTTTTGGTATTATAGGTAAGGGGTATATAAAGGAAAACTATGATGCCGACTTTACAATTGTGGATATGAACAAAATTATTGAAATCAAAAACGAAAAAATAGAGAGTAAGTGTGGATGGTCACCTTTCGATGGGCATAAGTTTAAGGGAACTCCAGTTTATACAATCATAAATGGAGAGATTAAAATGAAAGATGGAGAAATCCTTGGAGAAGCATCAGGTAAGCCCATCAAGTTTGATAATTAATCTAATTTATTTAATCAGAATTTTATTTTCTATTAAACTTTGAGTAATCTCCTCTAAAATTTCAGGATCATCGATTGTTGCTGGCATTTTATAATCTTCCTTATCGGCAATTTTACGAATAGTTCCTCTCAATATTTTTCCTGATCTTGTTTTCGGTAATCTTTTTATAACTATTACAACTTTAAAAGCAGCAACTGGTCCAATTTTATCTCTTACCATTTTAATACATTCCTTTGAGATAGTTTCATTGTCTTTTTCAACACCAGATTTTAAAACAACTAAACCAATAGGCAATTGTCCTTTCAATTTATCTGCAGTACCAAGAACAGCACACTCAGCAACTGATTGATGTTCAGACAATACCTCTTCAATCGCACCTGTCGATAATCTATGACCAGCAACATTTATAATGTCATCGGTTCGCGACATAATCCAAATGTATCCATCTTCATCAATGTGTCCTGCATCATAAGTTTGATAGTAGCCTTTATAATTAGTCATATAATTTTCTTCATATCTTTTGTCTGCATTCCAAAGTGTTGGAAATGTTCCTGGAGGTAAAGGTAATTTAACAACTATATCTCCCATTTCATTTGTTTTTGCTATTGAATGATCTGGTTTAATTACTTTTACATTATAACCTGGAACTGCTTTACATGCTGAACCGTACTTAGTTTTTTGCATTTCTATTCCAGTACAATTTGAACTAATTGCCCAACTAGTTTCCGTTTGCCACCAATGATCTATAACAGGAACATTTAAAAGATTTTCAGCCCACTTAATTGTATCTGGATCAGCTCTTTCTCCAGCCAGAAATAAAGATTGAAAAGAACTTAAATCATATTTTGAGAAAAACTTTCCATCTGGGTCTTCTTTTTTAATAGCTCTAAATGCTGTTGGAGCAGTGAATAAAGATTTAATTTTATACTCTGAAATTATTCTCCAAAATACTCCTGCATCAGGAGTCCCAACGGGCTTTCCTTCAAATAATACTGTAGTACATCCTTTAAATAATGGAGCATAAACAATATATGAATGTCCCACTATCCATCCAATGTCACTAGCTGACCACCACACATCATTTTCATCTACATTGTAAATATTTTTCATCGTCCACTTAAGAGCAACAATATGACCTCCAACATCTCTTACTATACCTTTTGGTATTCCTGTAGTTCCAGATGTATATAAAATGTAAGCAAAATCATTTGCTCCAATCTCAACACAATCTTTATTTTTGGCGTTAACAAGTGACTCTTCCCAACTGATTTCAAGTGGGGAGTTGAGTTTTACTTCGTTATCTTTTCTTTGAAAGAAAATTACTTTCTCCACTTTATGGTTTGCAAGTTTCAATGCTCCATCAACTAAAGGTCTATATTCAACAGTTCGTCCAGGCTCAAATCCACAGGATGCAGTAATTAAAATTTTTGCTTTACTATCATCAATTCTGCTTGCTAATTCATTTGAGGCAAATCCCCCAAAGACAACCGAGTGTATTGCACCAATTCTTCCACAGGCCAGCATGGCTATAACGGCCTCAGGTATCATAGGCATATAAATTATTACTCTGTCGCCTTTTTTAATACCTAGATTATCTAGTGCTCCTGCAAATTTTGATATTTTCTCTTTTAATTCACTATATGTAAATTTTGCTTTACTGTTAGTTATAGGGCTATCATAGATTAAAGCAGTCTTATCACCGTTACCATTGTCAATATGAACATCAATTGCATTGTAACAGGTGTTTGTAACGCCATCTTCAAACCATTTATAAAATGGAGGATTAGATTTGTTTAAAATCTTGTTAGGTTTTTTAAACCAAAAGATATCATCTGACACCTTTTTCCAAAATTTCTCAGGATTTTGAATAGACTCTTCATAAATTTCTTTAAAACTATTTTTCATAGTGATTTGTTTTTTGACACACTTTTATAATGATTTTATATAATAGGTTGTATTTAATTTCATAAAGTTAATAAAATCAATACTTATTGCTTCAAAATAACTCTTCAACAAACTTATTTTATTTGTTATTTAACCCCTAACTTTAGATCATTCATTAGATTGGTCTGTAGTTTAAATTTAAACTAAAAAAACTAACTATGAGGGAGTTTTTTATGAAGACAATGAAAATGTTAGCATTAGCGGCAGTGCTTTTCGGAGCAACTACGGCAGCTAACGCAGCAACTGCCTTTTTAGCCACAGACGATTTTGTAGGTATTTCGTTTTGGTTAATATCAATGGGTATGTTAGCAGCTACAGCGTTTTTCTTTATGGAACAGGCTAACGTCAGTTCACAATGGAGAAAATCAGTAAACGTAGCTGGATTAGTAACAGGTATAGCATTTATTCACTACATGTATATGAGAGCAGTATGGATTGAAACAGGTGATACTCCAACTGTTTACAGATACATTGACTGGTTAATTACTGTACCACTACAGCTAGTAGAATTTTACTTAATTCTTTCAGCAGTACGAAAAGTTGACACAAACATATTCTGGAGAATCTTAATTGGTTCACTAGTTATGTTAATAGGTGGATATCTTGGAGAAGCTGGATTCATTAACGCTACACTAGGTTTCATAATCGGTATGGCTGGATGGATTTATATTCTTTATGAAATCTTTTCAGGAGAAGCAGGAAAAGTTGCTGCTAAATCTGGAAATAAATCTTTAGTAACTGCATTTGGAGCTTTAAGAATGATTGTTACTGTAGGTTGGGCTATTTACCCATTAGGTTACATTTTTGGTTACCTAACAGGTGGAATAGATGGTAACGCATTAAACGTTATCTATAACTTAGCAGACTTTGTTAATAAAATCGCATTTGGTTTAATTATCTGGTCTTGTGCAGTTTCTAACTCTACAAGAAGAGCATAGTAACAATTAGTTACGATATATAAAATAGGGCGAGTTTGATTACTTGCCCTATTTTTTTTTGTGCTTATATAAAAGCAATGGCTAAAATCAAATATATTGAACATAACGGAAAAGAGCACATAGTTGAGGTCCAAAATGGGCTTACAGTCATGGAAGGTGCTGTTCAAAATGATATCCCTGGTATTGATGCAGATTGTGGAGGAAGCATGTCTTGCGCCACTTGTCATGTTTATGTCAAAGAAGATTGGTATAATAAGTTACCTAAAAAAGAAATGGGCGAAGATGATATGTTAGACCAAGCTTATGAACCTAATACAAATAGTAGGTTAAGCTGTCAAATTATGGTTTCTGATGACTTAGATGGTCTAAGTGTTTATATGCCGGAGAAACAAGTTTAATGATTAAAACTGATGTTGTAATAGTCGGCGCAGGTCCAACTGGATTATTTTGTGCTCATCAACTTGGAATTATCGGATTGAAGTGTGAAATAGTTGATAACTTAGATAAAATAGGCGGTCAATGTATAGAGCTTTATCCTGACAAACCAATTTATGATATTCCCGCAGTCCCAGAGTGTACAGGAGAAGAGCTTACGAATAACTTAGTAGAACAAATAAAACCATTTAATTTTAAGTTTCATTTAAATGACAGAGTTCAAGAGCTTAAAAAAGAAAACGATAATTGGATTATTAAAACAACTAATAGAAAAGAATTTCATGCACCAAATGTTGTAATTGCCGGAGGTGTTGGTTCGTTTGAACCGAGAAAATTTCCAACAAAAAGTGCAGAAAAATTTGATGGAACTTCAGTTTTGTATTCAATTAAAGACAAAACTATTTTTAAAGATAAGTCAGTTGCTATATTTGGAGGTGGAGACAGTGCTCTTGATTGGGCAATAGAACTTTCTAATACTTCTAAAGTTTCACTTATCCATAGAAGAGATGAGTTTAGAGGTGCACATGCGAGCGTACAAAAAATTAAAGAATTAAGTGAAAAAAATATAATTAATTTATTTACTAAATACTCAATTAAAGATGTCAAAGGAAATGGATCATTAGAAGAAGTAGAAATTAAAAGTGAAGACGGGGAGAGTAAAATATTAAAAGCAGATTATGTTTTGGGTTTCTTTGGTTTGATAATGCAACTTGGCCCAATAGCAGAATGGGGACTTAATTTAGATAAAAAAGTAATACCAGTTAATACTGAAAATTTTGAAACTAATAAAAAAGGTATATTTGCTATTGGCGATATATGTACTTACCCAGGAAAACTTAAATTAATCTTATCAGGTTTTCATGAAGGTGCTCTAGCTGCAAGAGGTTGTTTCAAGTATGCAAGACCAAATGAAAAATACAGATTTGAATTTACAACAGCATCTAGTACTATCAAAGACAGATTGGGTGTAAAATAGTGATTGAGCTATTTACCGCTGATACTCCGAATGGTTGGAAAATTAGTATCATGCTTGAAGAAATAAAACTTGATTATAAAGTTACAAAGGTAAATTTATCTGAAGGTGAACAACATAAAGCAGAATTCAAAAAAATTAGTCCATTTAACAAAATTCCAGTAATTACAGATCACGAAAATAATAAATCAATCTTCGAGTCCGGAGCAATACTGATGTATCTAGGTGCAAAAAGTAAAATGTTTTATCCAGAAGAGAATAGACTAGAGATAAATCAATGGTTAATGGCCCAGATGGGTTTGATTGGTCCAATGATAGGACAGCACCATCAGTTTCATTATTATCATCAAGGTAAAAGTGAGTGGGGAGAAGAAAGATACTTTAAGATTACAAGAAAACTTTATGAAGATTTAGAAGCACGACTTTCAGCAAGTAATTATTTAGCAGGTAAAGATTATTCGATCGCAGACATTGCCACATGGTCTTGGATTGCAAGACACAAAAGACATGACATTGGATTAGAAAATTTCAAAGGTTTAGCAAGATGGTATGTGGATATTGCAAAACGTCCTGCAGTGATCAAAGGATTTAAAGTACTAAATAAAGATGCTGAGATAGATTACCCTTAAATATCAGCGTAAACTTTTTCCTCTTTTTCGTGTTTTTCTTGTGCTGCTATACATAAAGTTGCAACTGGTCTTGCGATCAATCTTTTAAGACCAATAGGTTCTGCTGTATCTTCACAAAATCCATAGGTTCCATCTTGAATTTTTTTTAATGCACTATCTATTTTAGAAATTAATTTAATTTGTCTATTAATAGCTCTCATTTCAACATTTTTTTCTGTATACGAGCTTGCTTGATCAACAATATCTGCAGATGCACTATTATCATCCATTGAAGCATTAAATATTGCTTCATTGTTTGTTCTTTTTAGATCTTTTTTCCATTCTGTTAGTTTTTGCTTAAAAAAAGCAAGATGTTTTGCGCACATATACTTTTCTGTTTCTTTTGGGATGTATTTTTTAGAGATTTTTACCATGCTCAAATTTATGAATTTCGAGAATATATTCATCATTTAATCAGTGTCAAGAATGCATTAATTGTATAAATTAATAAAAATGGCCATTTATAAAAATATTAATAGTTTATTTTATATTTTTATTACAACACACTTATTAATCTGGACATTGGTTCCAAGTTTAACAAATCATAATTTACCACTTGATACTATCGAGGCATTAGCATGGGGCAGTAATCTAGACTGGGGATTTAATAAGCATCCTCCAATGAGTGCATTGCTGCCAGAAATTTTTTACCAAATTTTTGGACCTCAAGACTGGGCTTATTATTTGTTAAGTCAAATTTGTATAGTAGTTTCATTTCTTGTAGTTTTTAAGTTAGCTGAAGATTTTTTTGATAACAAAATTTATTGTTTACTATCTGTTTTGTTATTGGAAGGAATATACTTTTATAACTTCACTACACCTGAATTTAATGTAAATGTTTGTTTAATTCCTTTTTGGTCTCTTTCGATTTTTTATCTATGGAGGGGAATTAAGAATAATAAAATATTAGATTGGTTATTACTTGGTCTATTTGCTGGATTTGGGTTTCTATCTAAATATTTATATATCTATTTAGGTTTAGCAATAGATGTACTTTTAATTTACATGATTTATTCAAAAAGACTAAATTTAAAGTGCCTAGTTTCTTTCGTTCCTTTTATTATGATTTTATTACCACACATTATTTGGTTAACTGAGAATGATTATGTAACCATTACTTATGGACTTCTCAGAACTGGATCAGAAGAAGCAAGTATTTTAAACCACTTAAAACATCCTACGATATTTTTAGGTAAGCAAATTGGTATATTATTGCCTTTTTTACTAATGATTTTTATTTTAGTTAAAAAATTTAAAATAAATATTAATTTAAACGACGAAAAGCTTTTTTTTTTATTATCAATTAATTTAATTCCAATTTTTTTTATTTTTCTTACATCATTTACTATGGGTGTAAAAATTAGAACTATGTGGATGACGCCATTTTATATAAGCTTTGGCTTGTTATTTGTTTATATTTTTAAATCAGAAATTAATTTTGAAAAAATGAAAGCCTTTGCCTCAATATTTTTGATTTTATTTCTTATATCACCAATTTTATACTCCCATGTTTCAATTACAAAGACGGACAAAAGAACTGATTTTAATGGTAAAAATTTAGCTCAGCAGGCCAAACTTTATTATGAAACTGAAGGTAAGGATCATGGAAAAATGGAATATATAAAGGGTAATGAATGGATTGCAGGGAATATATCTTATCATCTTCCAGAAAGACCAAAATGGATTTATAGTTCAACTCAAGTCCAATTGTGCAACAAAGATATGAAATGCTTAACATTTAAATGAAATTTCAATTAAACCAAAAAAACAAGAGAATTTTATTCATTATTGGAATTGTTATTTTAATTGAGCTCTCAGGATATGGTTTTTTTGCTTCTCTATTTAGACTGATAGGCTCAGTAAGTTAATGAAAATAATAATTCTAATTCCAGTCTTTAATGACTTTAAATCTGCCTCTAAATTAATTGAAGAAATTGATATTAATATTTCTGAGCTTAACGCTTCATTTTCAGTAATTATAGTTAATGATGCTTCCACTGAAGAAAAAATTTTTGAAACTAAAAATTTAAATAATATTAAATCATTAAAATTAATAAATATGAGAAATAATAGAGGCCATGCAAGATGTATTGCAACAGGACTAAAACATATCTCAGAAAATGAGGAATTTGATTTTGTTATTCCTATGGATGGAGACGGAGAAGATAGGCCAGAGGAAATAAAAAACTTTTTAGAAAATACTAAAAATAATCCAAATAGAACAATTGTTGGAGAGAGGGTTAAAAGATCAGAAAGTCTCACTTTTAAAATTTGTTATTTCTTACACAAAATAATTACTTATACATTTACAGGGAAATTTATAAAATTTGGAAACTATACTTGCCTTACAAAGGAAACAGTTAGAAAACTAATAGAAGAGAAAGCAACTTGGAGTAGTTTTTCTGGTTCTTTAGCAAAAACTGAAAATAATTTGATTAAATCTCCATCAATAAGAGGCTCAAGATATTTTGGTCCCTCGAAGATGAGTTTCTTCAACTTAATAAAGCACTCTTTATCTATTATTGCAGTCTTTAAAACAGGTGTAATTTTTAGATCTATCTCATTTTATGCGATCTATTTAATAATAATTGCTGAATATATAAGTGTAATTACAGCAATACCTTTAGCTTTAATCATTATATTTGGTCTTGTTATTTTAAAAATTTCAGGAAGAGAAAATATGACTGAGTTTAATAATTCTTTAACAAACATTTCAGACATTGACACATTAAAATAATTTATTTTAAAATAATTTATGAAAAATTTTTATCGTAAGGTTGCATTTGGACTTGGACCTGATGAAAAGGCGCCATCTGATCCATTAGAATGGGCAAAAAACCAATTGAATAATGTTCCTGAATTTTATTGGAAAGGAAAAATCTTACCAGAGAAAGAACTTAGAGGTTACTATAGAGAGTGGGTTTATGGAGATAGAAAAGTTTTAAGAAAAAAATTTAAAAACGATAAAGATGGCTACAAAAGAGAAAAAAATAAGTTAAGGCATGCAACTGGACAAAAATTTTGGTGGAACCTTGAACTTTGTATAAGATATTCAGAGGCTTTAAAAAGTCAAAATCCAGTTTTAGCTAAACTTTGGTACTTTTGGGGAAATCATTTCGCAATTAGTGAAAAAGATTTTTTAGCACAATACACAACAGGAGCATATCAGCGAGAGATTATAAGAGCTAATATGAATCAAAACTTTGAAAAAATGGCTCAAGAAGCAACCAAAGGTTGGTCCATGATTCACCATTTGGACAACGAACAAAATATTGGTCCAAAAAGTCAAAGTGCAAAATGGGCCAGAGAAAAAGGAAAAAAAAGAGGTGTAAATGAAAATCATGCAAGGGAACTTTTAGAGCTACACACTGTTTCACCAAATTGTGGTTACTCTCAAGAGGATGTAATTCAAATGGCATATATTATGTCAGGTTGGAGACCCGAATGGGGAAAAAAAAGATTAGAAACTGGAGATGTCCATTTTGATCCTAATGCCCATCAACCTGGCTCAAAAATAGTTTTAGGTAAAAAATATAAAAGTGGAAGAAAAGGTTTATCAAATGCAATTACAGATTTAGTTAATCATCCATCATGTAGAGAATTTATAGCGATGAAACTTTGTAGATATTTAATTACTGATAATCCTACAAAAGAAATGATGGAACCAATTACAAAAGCTTGGGAAAAATCAGATGGTTTTTTACCAGAGGTTCATAAGGCAGCAATTGAAGTTGCTTTCAATTATTCTGATAAATACAATAAATTTCAAAATCCTGAAAACTGGTTGTTACAAATGAGCAAAATGGCTGATGTTGATTTAATCCCATCTCCTGCATTTATGGATCTTTATAAAATTGGAAACAAACCTATAAGAGATCACAGAGCATTAGAATATTTAATGGATGAGCTTGGCCAACACCCTTATTTAGCGAAACAACCAAATGGATGGTCAGATATTTCAGAGGATTGGATGTCACCAGAATTATTAATAAGACGACTAGTTTATGCAAGAGAGTCTTATTATAAAAAATCTGGCAATTCACAAACCAAGGAATTTTATGAGGAAATGATTGAAAAAAATTATGATAATCCAGGTGAAATTTTAAAAATTATAGGCCAACATAAAGAGCTTGTTCATAAACACGTAATATTGTTTAATTTACCGGAGACATTAAGATCATGAAGATATCAAGAAGAAATTTTTTAAAGGGTTCAGCTACTACATTATTTTTAGCTGGTTTTAATTTTCCTGTTTTAGCAAGTAATGATAAGAAAAAAAATCTGGTAATTATAATGTTAAGAGGTGGAATGGATGGTTTATGTGCTGTTCCAATAATTGGAGATAAGAATTTTGAAAAAAGAAGAAAAGATTTAATTTTAGACAAAACAATAAAGTTAAATTCTGATTTTGCCCTTCATCCTAAACTAAAAAACTTTCATAATTTGTGGCAAAATAATCTAGCAGCGATCGTGCATGCAACGAATATTCCGTATACAAAAAGATCTCATTTTGATGGTCAAAATCTTATGGAAACAGGTGGTCATATTCCTTATGCAATTAAAACTGGCTGGCTAGGAAGAGGAATGAAATTAGCTGAGCTAAAAGGAGATGGTCTTGCATTGGCATTACCAATGCCTTTACTTCTAAGAGGAATTCCTAGTAATGATAATTTTTATCCTTCCAAAAAAAGACTTCCAAGAACAGAACTTTTACAACTTCTAAAATCCGTCTATACAGATAAATCTGAGCATGATTTAGCTAATATGATGGAAATAATTGCTAACAGATCTATGATGAATAATGGAGGTACCTCTATGTCTAGAAAAAATTCATCTTTAGCATTAAAGGCAGGTCTAGAACTCAAAAAAATAAATGGTCCAAGAGTTGCTGTTTTTGAAGTTGATGGTTTTGATACACATGCTGCACAAGGTGGGGTGAATGGTTCTCACTCAGATAGCTTAATTGAAATGGACTCAATTTTTAAAAGTTTAGAAAAAGGTCTAGGATCAGAAATAGAACATACTTTAGTTTTAACTTTAACTGAATTTGGTAGAACCATAGAACAAAATGGAGGGCGTGGCACAGAACATGGTTATGGCTCAGCAATTTTCATGGCAGGTGGTCTACTGAAACAATCTCAAGTTTATTCTGATTGGCCTGGATTAAAGAAAAAAGAATTATTTGAAGGAAGAGATTTAAATTCAACAATTGATGCTAGATCTGTATACGCATCAGCTATTTCTACAGTTTTTGATATAGATTTTAAAAGAATCCAGAAAGAAGTTTTTTGGGGAGATAAGCTTCAAAATTTATCTGATAAATTATTTAAATCCTAATGAAAAAACTATTAACAATTTTATTATCACTCTTATTTTTAACTAATTTTGCAAATTCTCAATCCAGATTTGGTGAATTAACTGAAATGAGAGATAAGAAAATGCGTGGTAAAGACGGACAATGGGTCAGACCTCATCCAGGACCTTTTGTTTGGAATCATATAGAAAGCGAAAAAGGTAAATTTTTTTGGGAAGATGTAGATAAATACGTTGTATATGCACAGGAACACAATCAAATAATTTTAGCAACCATATGGCCTCATACAAATTGGGATCAAAAATCTTGTAAAAGAAAAAAGGCTAGAAGTCCATTTGGAAAACATTTTACAAAATATTTGAATAAACCTTGTTCAATGGAGGATTATAAGACTTTTCTTATAAAATTGGTGGATCGATATGATGGAGATGGTTCAAATGATATGCCTGGATTAACAAAACCAATTATATATTGGGACGTAATGAATGAACCAGAGTTTGATATGTTTTTTAAAGGAAGCGAGGAGGATTTTATTGAAATTTTTAATTTTTCATCGAAAGTAATTAAAAAACAGCAACCCGATGCAGTAATTGTTATGGCTGGAGCTGCAGGAATGTTTCCAGAAAATAAAAAATACTGGAAATCAGCTTTGCCAAAAATTAAGGATCACTTTGATATTGCAAACATTCACCATATAAGCGGTCCAGATGGGCAGTGTGATAAAGAGCTTTGGGTAGATGAATTTGCCGATTTATTAAAAAGTGTTGATGTTGATAAGCCAATATGGCTTACGGAAGCAATGACTTGTGGTCCTCCAATAAAAGCATATGTAAATGCTTTTTTAAATGGAGCTGAATTAATTATTGATGTCGGTGTAAATGCTCCAGGTAAAAAAATGAGCAAGAAAAATAGAAAAAAATTAAATGAATTCATAACTGAATTTGATGGTTTTACATCAATAAAATCTATTTCAAAAGAAGAGGTGGAGTTTACTTATAAAGATGGTTCAACAAAAAAATTAAAATTAAACTAAAATATACAAATGAAAAAAAACCTAATAATTATATTTTCTTTAATATTTTTCATAAACATAAACGTCTTTGCAGAAAACGTAGATGCTTTGAAAAAATTTAAAAAAGATATTCTTGGTGAAGAAGCAAAGAAAAAAATGGGTCTTGCATATGACTCTTTGACAAAACATAAGCAAATACTTAATTACAATATAGATGAGGAAGCTGTAGAGATTACTCTTGATTATAGCATGAAAGGTCATTCTGAGGACTGGCATCTCTCAGATGATCAGGCTCAAAGGTGGGAATTTGTAACTAAAAAGAAAAATTACCACAAACTTGGTAAAGAAATTTATATAAAATATACTTTTAAATTAAATGCTGGTCAAAATCATAATGCTAATATTTGGCAAGTGGTTGGAACAAAAAAAGGTGGTGAAATAATTTACCCCTCAATGCAAATTATGTACACTACCGATGAGGACGATCTTCCCAATAGAATGCAATTTTATTATAAACAAATAGAAGAAGTTTATTGGACAGATATTGACCCTGTAGCAAACAGATTTAAACAAAAGTTGTATAAATTCGATTTAGGGAGTTTAACTGCATTTAAAAAAGAATACAGCACTGCACTTTTTAAAATAAAACCATCTAAAAAAGATGATGGAGAATTTATAATGTGGTTAAACGATGAAAAAGTAATCGAATTTTATGGGCCGAACATGATTTTAGACAAAACTGGGGGTATAGCTTTTAAAATTGGTTTATATAGATATTGGAGTACAGCTTATGATCCAAATTCAATTGAACCATCAACTCTATCAATTAAAGAGTATGTAATAAGTAAAAATTGTGAAAAAATTATGGATAAAGAAAAATGTGATTACAAATCTAAAGATAAAATAGCAAGATCGAAATATAAATATAAAATCCGTGATTCAGAATATATGCCTGATGGTGCAAAAAAAATAAAAAGAATTACTTCTAAAGTTATTCCTGAAGAAATAAAATTTGAGGAAATGAAAGGTAATTTTTTAGCGATTATTAAAAATAAAAATGACGACAAATATCTCTTAAAGTATATAGGATATAGCAAAGTTGGAGCAGCTAAAGAGGGTTTAATTAAGTGTATGGAGAAATTTGCTGATTTTTCAGACCAAGAGAATAACGCATGCTATGTGCACTATGAAAGCAAAGTTGGTAAATTTTAAGTCCTGATTGTTGGCAGCAAGTAGAAATCTGCAGTATCTATTTTAGATGAATGCTCTCTTCTCATGTTCCATCTTTTTTGAACACCAGCACTTGCAAGACTTAATGTAGATCTTCCATACCGATAGTTCGTATTATCAATAGACTTCATTAAACCCTTTATTTTCTTGTCTTTTTCAGAAGAAAATAGGTTCTTACTACCATCTTCATTGGATAAACCAGCAAGCATTACACCTGCTTTTTGATAACGGTAACCATTTTTAAAGATAGAGTCTAAAGCAACTAAAGCAGTTTTAACTATTTCAATACTATTATTTGTTGAAATTGCAAAATCTATTGTTTTTGAGTTCGAATAATATCCAAATCTACTTTGAAAAGGACTTGTCCTAACAAAAACTGTAATTGACTTTGCAATTAAAGACTCAGATCTTATTTTTTCAGACGCATTCAAACAATAATTTGCAACTGCTTCTTTTAATTCTTGATATTGTTCAATTCTTTGGCCAAAAGAACGAGATACAACACAGCTTTTTCTTTTTGTTTGTGTTGTTTCTAAATCGATACAAGGAACTCCTCTTAGTTCCATTGCAGTTCTTGAGCCTAAGACATTGGAGTTTTTCTTTATCCATGTATTAGATTTATTTTTAAGTTGTTTTGCGTTATAAATTCCATTTTTATGATAGAACTTTGTTAATTGTCTTCCCACACCCCACACATCATTAATTTCAACTTTTTCTAATATGGGATCAATATTTTCAATTCCTATTAAACTTGTTACCCCTGACTTTTTTTTCTTTGCAATATGGTTTGCAACTTTACTTAAGGTTTTTGTTTTAGCAATTCCAATACTGGTTGGAATACCTGTCCACTTTAAAACTGTTTCTCTAATTTCTTTTCCAATTTTTTCAACTTCATTATCTGGAAAATTTGATAAATCTAAAAATGCTTCATCAATAGAATAAACCTCAATAGCAGAGTTGAATCTTTTTAGTGTTCGCATTACTCTTCTAGATAAATCTCCATATAAAGAATAATTAGATGAAAAAACTTCAACTTTATTTTTAACAATAACATCTTTTGCTTTAAAGTAAGGCTCTCCCATTTTAATGCCTAAAGCTTTGGCTTCGGTTGATCTTGAAATTATACAACCATCATTGTTAGATAAAACTACAACAGGTTTTTTTCTTATTTTAGGATTAAATAATCTTTCACAAGAAACATAAAAAGAGTTACAATCAATAAGTGCTATTTTTTTAGTATACTGAATGGATGACATAAGTTACAACTCCCCAAATAAATATATCTTCATCTTCGTTAATTAAAATTCGATCTGTAAATTCTTTCGATCCTGATGTTAAAAATTTTTTATCTCTTTCTTGAACTAAACTTTTAACAACCAGTTCATCATGAACATTTGCAATAACTGTTGAGAAGTTTTTTGGTACTAAACTTTTATCAACAACCAATAGATCGCCATCGTTAATTCCAACATCCACCATTGATTTCCCTTGAACTCTTATGATGAAAGTTGCTGGAACATTTTTGATTAAATGAACATTTAAATCGATATCTTCTTCAATATAGTCTGTAGCAGGGGATGGAAAACCCGCGCCAGCTTTATGTAAATAGTAAGGTATAGTTAGCTTCATAAATGTTCTTATTTTGTTCTAACTAATACATAAGTTATTCAATAGTGTCAATCAGGTTGTATTTTGAGTCTGTAACTGAATCAAAACTGAATCAAAACGTGAACATCGAAACCACATATTGTATACATGTGGATAACTTTAACCACAAATAGATTAAATATTAAAATGGAAAAAAACAAAAACTTAACCGGCGGATGTATATGCGGGCAAGTTAAGTATACAATTACAGAAAAACCTTTATTCACCCAAGCTTGCCATTGCAAAGATTGTAAAATTATAACTGGATCTTCTTATGTTATTAATACGAGCGTTCTAGATAATACTTTAATTATAGAGGGTAATATTTCGTCAACTGAACTTAAAACAGGTAGTGGAGCTACTTCAAAGGCTTATTTTTGTAACAAATGTGGTACTTATATTTACACAGATTATGCTACGGCAGTTGGTCGATCAACAGTTAGAACTAAAACTTTAGATAATTCAGAAAACTTTCCTCCTGAAGCGCATATATTTACAAAAAATAAAGATCCATGGTTAAAACTTACTGATGGTGCAAATTGTTTTGAAAAAATGTATGATTTAAAAAATACTTGGCCAAAAGAAAGTTACGAAAGATATAAAAATTATTTAAAAAATAATAAAAGATAAATTTTTGGAGATTAAATTATGAAAAAATTATCATGTCATTGTGGTGCGATAGAAGCAGAAGTTAAGATGCCTTTGGGTGGTATTGAAAAAATCATGCGTTGCAATTGTTCAATATGCAAAAAAAAAGGTTACATTATAGGAGTACTTGGTCCTGATGATTTTAAACTTACAAAAGGAGAAGATAAGTTGTCTCTTTATCAGTTTTACACTAACACTGCCAAACACTACTTTTGCTCAATTTGCGGAATCCATACTCATAACAGACCAAGAAGTAATCCAAAAATATTTGGTGTAAATATTGCTTGTATAGAAGGTGTAGAACCATTTGAAATTGATGATGTACCAGTGAATGATGGTAAAAACCATCCTCTGGATCAAAAACAATAAATTTTTATGCAATCAATTGCCGAGTGTTATAGAAAAGTTAGTAAAGATTGTTTCAAATTTATAAGATCTCAAGAAACATCAAAAGAAAAATTTAAAAATAAAGAAAAGATGGTAAAATCTTTTCTAATTCCAATTAGTTTCTGGATTTCAAATAGAACAAAAAATTCTAAACCTTATTTAATAGGATTAGCAGGAGGTCAAGGGACTGGCAAAACAACGATTAGCTCAATATTAAAAATTATTTTAACAAAATATTTTAAGTTAAATGTTTTTAAAATCTCAATTGACGATTTGTATAAAACTCGAAAAGATAGAGTAAAATTGTCAAAAAAAATCCATCCCTTATTAATGACCAGAGGTGTTCCAGGTACTCATGATATAAATTTTATCTTTGATCTTCTAAAAAAAACAAAGAGTAAGAGATTCAATCATCATAGACTTCCTAAATTTAATAAGGCAATAGATGATAGGTTAAAAAGAAAGTCTTGGTACTTAGTAAAAAAAGTACCAGATGTTATAATCTTTGAAGGATGGTGTGTAGGAGCTAGAGGAGAAAAAAATATAAGTTTAAAAAAATCTATTAATCCTCTTGAAAGAAAAGAAGATAAAAATTTAAGATGGAGAAAATATGTAAATAATCAATTACAAACAAAATATAAGAAATTATTTTCTAGATTAGACTGCTTGTTATTTTTAAAAGCTGGTAACTTCAAATTATTACAAAGTTGGAGACTTAAGCAGGAGAAGTTGCTTAAATTAAACTCAAAAAATAAAGCAAATAGTAAGGTTATGAGTAAAAATGAGGTATTAACATTTATGCAGACTTACCAAAGAGTCACACAAAATATGTTTAAATACGCCCCAAAATATTCGTCAGTTGTATTAAATTTAAATAGAAATCATCAAATTAAATCCATAAAATATAATAAATGAAAAAAATATCCTTAATTATCTTTTGTTTAATAGTCTTTACACTACCAGTAAGTGCAGTAACTTTGAATGATGCACTAAAACAGACCTATGAGAATAATTTAGAGCTTAAAGCAGAGAGAAAAAATTTAGAAGTTCAAAAAGAAGTCTTAAATATTTCAAAAAGTGACTTTTTTCCAACTTTAACTCTTACAGGAACTAAAAGTTTCGAAGATACTAATAAACTTACAAATCAAAATGGTACTGATGCTTCAATAACTAATACAAATCCCATGACATCTTCTGTAAAATTAGAGCAAACACTTTTAGATGGTAGTGGACGTGATACCAAATACGAAAAAAGCAAGTTGGGATTAAATTTGTCTGAAGCTCAACTTATTAAAAAAGAGCAAGAAGTATTTTTAAAAGCAATTGAAGCTTACACAGCTTTAATTCTTGCTTACGAAAAATTAAATATTAACCAGGAAAACGTAGATTTACTTCAAAGACAATTTGAAATTGATAATGCAAGACTTTCAAGAGCTCAAATTACAGCAACTGATTTAGCCCAATCACAATCTTCTTTAGCTGGAGCGCAAGCGGGATTCATTGGAGCACAAAATAGTATTGTAACAAGTAAGTTAGCTTATGAAAATATTATTGGGCCAATCAATATTAATGAAAAATTAAAAAAGATATACAATGCAGATGTTTTAATTCCATCAAGTCTAGCTGAAGCAAAAAAAACATCTGAACAAAAAAGCCCAGAACTAATTATTGCAGATATTGAATATGGACAATCTGAATTAGATGTTAAGATTGCTCGTTCAGATCTTTCTCCAACAGCAAAACTATCATTGGAGAGAACTTATGTTGATGATTTAAGTGCAACTTATGATGAAAGAGAAAAAGATGTTCTTCAAGCAACTGTTAGTTGGCCTTTTCAGTTTGGTGGAAAAAATAAATCAAATGTTAATAAAAATCTTCAAGTAAAAGGTATGAAAAAATTATTGCTTGAAAATGCATATAGAAATAATACGCAGTCAGTTACTGCCGCTTGGTCCACACTAGAGTCGTCAAAGAGTTTTTTAAGAGCGGTACAGGCACAAGTTAAAGCAGCAGAAATAGCAAATGAGGGAATTAGCTTTGAATATGAGAGTGGGCTGAACAGATCAACGTTTGATGTCCTTCAATCAAGATCAAATCTAATAAATGCTAAAATAAATCTTGCTGAGGCTGAGAGAAACTATCTTTTAGCTCAATACAGATTAATAAAGTCAGTTGGCCTACTTAATAGCGAGTACTTAAAACTTAGATAAATAGCGACTTCTAGCCCTAATTTTAAAAAAATATTGCTAATGAGAACAAAATGTGTACATTTATTTTTATGATTCGAATGTTAATAAATGAAAAAAACGAGGCAAAAAATGACTAAAAATAACTTAAAAGTGGTGAAATCCACAAAAGATAAAGAATTGGAAGATAAAGAAAAAAATAAAGCACTAGATGCAGCAATCAGCCAGATAACAGATAGCTTTGGAAAAGGCTCTGTGATGAAGCTTGGAGAACAAAAAGCAATGGATATTGAGTCCATTTCTACTGGATCTTTGAGTTTAGACTTGGCACTTGGAATAGGTGGATTACCAAAAGGCAGAATTGTTGAAATTTATGGACCAGAGTCATCTGGTAAAACTACATTAGCATTACAAGTTGTTGCTGAAGCGCAAAAAGCAGGTGGAATTTGTGGATTTGTAGATGCAGAACATGCATTGGACCCAGTTTATGCTAAGAAATTAGGTGTTAATACTGAGGAGTTACTTATTTCGCAACCAGATACGGGTGAACAAGCATTAGAAATAACTGATACTTTAATCAAATCTGGCTCAATGTCAGTTTTAGTAGTCGACTCTGTTGCAGCATTAACTCCAAGAGCAGAAATTGAAGGAGATATGGGAGATCACCATGTTGGTCTTCAAGCAAGATTAATGTCTCAAGCTCTTAGAAAATTAACAGGATCAATTTCAAGAACTAATACAATGGTTATATTTATTAACCAAATTAGAATGAAAATTGGTGTAATGTTTGGAAGTCCAGAAACAACTTCTGGAGGAAATTCTTTAAAATTTTATTCTTCAGTAAGAATGGATATTAGAAGAATTGGAGCAATAAAAGATAAAGAGCAAATTGTTGGAAACACAACAAGAGTAAAAGTTGTTAAAAACAAAGTTGCACCACCATTTAAAGTAGTTGAGTTTGACTTAATGTATGGAAAAGGAATTAGTAAAGTAGGGGAACTAATCGACCTTGGTGCCAAAGCCGAGATTGTTGAAAAATCTGGAGCTTGGTACGCTTACAAAGGTGAAAAAATTGGTCAAGGTAGAGAAAATGCTAAACTTTACCTTGAACAAAATCCAAAAGCTGCTGCTGAGATTGAAATGTCTATCAGAGAAAAAGCTGGTGTTATTTCAAAAAAGATTGAGGGCAATCCTTTAAGCGAAGAAAAGCTTGAAGCACAGAAGAAAGAGGAAGAAGTTCCTACTAAAAAGAATTAGCAGATAACTTTTAGTTATTAAAAAAAGGCGCTCTATTGGGCGCCTTTTTTCCCTTCAGAGGTGTAGACATCATATAAAAATGCTGTATTTTAGTGAGACATGGCTAAAACATTAAATGAAATTAGGTCAGCATTTTTGAATTATTTTGAAAAAAATGATCATAAAATAGTTGAGTCTAGCAATTTAGTCCCGAATAATGATCCAACATTGATGTTTGCCAATTCTGGAATGGTCCAATTTAAAAATGTGTTTACTGGACTGGAAAATAGAGACTATCAAAGAGCTACAACATCTCAAAAATGTGTAAGAGCAGGTGGTAAGCATAACGATCTTGAAAATGTTGGCTATACTCCAAGACACCATACATTTTTTGAAATGTTGGGAAACTTTTCTTTTGGCGATTATTTTAAAGAAAGAGCTATTGAACTAGCATGGAATTTAATAACTAAAGAATTTGGTTTAGATAAAAATAGGCTTTATGTAACTGTCTACCATGACGATGACGAAGCTTTTAATTACTGGAAAAAAATTGCTGGGTTAAGTGATGATAAAATCATAAGGATAGCAACATCTGATAATTTTTGGTCTATGGGTGAAATAGGACCTTGCGGTCCTTGTTCAGAAATATTTTATGATCATGGAGAACACTTAGAAGGTGGATTACCAGGATCAAAAAATGAGGATGGGGATAGATTTATAGAAATTTGGAATTTAGTCTTTATGCAGTATGAGCAAATTTCAAAAGATAAACGAATTAATCTCCCAAAACCATCAGTTGATACTGGAATGGGTTTAGAGAGAATTGCTGCATTACTTCAAGGAACTCACGACAACTACGAAACAGATCATTTTAAAAAAATAATAAACACTGCTGCAGAAATTTTAAAAGTTCAGCCTAATAATGATAATTTAGCAAGTTTCAGAGTAATAGCAGACCACTTACGAGCAAGCTCTTTTTTAATTGCCGAGGGAGTTTTGCCATCAAATGAAGGAAGAGGTTATGTCCTAAGAAGGATTATGAGAAGAGGAATGAGGCATTCACACCTGCTTGGTTCTAAAGAGCCAATTTTTTATAATATTTTTAAAACTTTAAAAGATGAGATGAAAGGTAATTACTCTGAAATAGAAAGAGCAGAGTCTTTAATAAAAGAAACATTAAGAATGGAAGAAGAAAAATTTTTAATTCTTTTAGACAGAGGTATTAAAATATTAAATGAGGAAATAACTAAAATAGATAAGATATTGCCTGGAGAAGTAGCATTTAAACTCTATGATACCTACGGTTTTCCATTGGATCTTACGCAAGATATTTTAAAAAATAAATCTTTGACAATTGATAATGAAAAATTTCAAAGTTTAATGAAAGAAAGTAAAGAACTTGCAAAGAAAAATTGGAAAGGCTCAGGTGATAGTGCAGTAGATGATATTTGGTTTTCAATAAAAGATAGATTAGGTTCTACAGAATTTCTAGGATATGAGACGGATCAAGCAGAAGGTATTATTTTATCATTATTAAAAGACAATAAAGAAGTAAATGAGCTGAATGAAAATGATGAAGGAATTATTATTTTAAATCAAACTCCTTTTTATGGAGAGTCTGGGGGACAGGTAGGAGATACTGGTGAAATAATATCTGGAAACTTTAAGTTCGAGATCACAGATGTCCAAAAAAAATTAGGAGATCTATTTGTACATTATGGCAAAGTTAAATCAGGAAGTGTGAAGATCAAAGACAATGTTGAGATGAAAATTGATATAGATAGACGCAACAATATAAGAGCATATCATTCAGCAACACATCTCTTGCATGAGTCATTAAGAAGAGTATTAGGCACGCATGTTACACAAAAAGGATCATTAGTAGCACCAGATAGACTGAGATTTGATTTCAGCCATATGAAACCAATTTCAGACCAGGAAATAGAAAAAATAGAAAATCACGTTAATTTAATGGTTCAAAAAAAATCAGAAGTTAAAACAAGGATTATGACTCCTAAAGAAGCAGTAAATAATGGAGCTCTTGCACTTTTTGGAGAGAAATATGGAGAGGAAGTTAGAGTATTATCTATGGGAGATGAGAAAGAAAAGTATTTTTCTACTGAATTATGTGGAGGTACTCACGTACGAAACACTGGTGATATTGGAAAATTCAAAATTATTAGTCAATCATCAATTGCAGCAGGCGTGAGAAGAGTAGAGGCTCTTAGAGAAAATCAATTAAATAGTTTTTTACAAAATAAAGAGAAATTATCTGACTTATCTGCACAAAAAGATGAAGAAATGATTAATGACTTATCAAAACAGATAATTAAATTAGGTGGCAAACCAAATCTTGAAAATGAAGATAATAAAATTTTAATTAAAGAATTATCAAAACAACTAGAGCAATTGAAATTTAGTTCAATTTTAGAAAATAATTCCAAAAATATAATTCAAGATCTTAAAATTAATAATACAAGTGTAAGATTTCAAAAAGTTGATGATCTTCCACCTAAAGAGCTAAGAAAATTGGTTGATACTGGTAAAAAAGAGTTAAAAACAGGAATTGTGATAGTTTTTGCTAGTTTAGAGGACAAAGTAGGTCTTGCAGTTGGGATAACAGATGAGCTTATTGATAAGTATGATGCAGTCACATTTGCTAAAACAGGATCTGAAATTATTGGTGGAAAAGGTGGTGGTGGTAGAAAAGATTTTGCACAAGCAGGAGGCCAATTTAAAGATAAAATTGATGAAGCTTTTGAAAAAATTAAGACGTTAATTTAGTTTTTGTCTCAACTTACCATCTAAAGTATCTAAAAATTGATTAGTTGTTAAATATTTTGTTGCAGGTCCTATCAAAATAGCTAGGTCCTTAGTCATTGATCCTTCTTCAACACAATCAACACATACTTTTTCAAGTGTCTCTGCAAATTTTATTAATTCTCCATTTCCATCTAATTTTCCTCTATGAGCCAACCCTCTTGTCCAAGCAAAAATAGATGCAATTGGATTTGTTGATGTTTCTTTACCTTGTTGATGCATTCTAAAGTGTCTAGTTACTGTTCCATGTGCAGCTTCAGCTTCCATTGTTTTGCCATCAGGAGCAAGCAAAACACTTGTCATTAAACCTAAAGATCCGTATCCTTGAGCAACGGTATCTGATTGTACGTCTCCATCATAATTTTTGCACGCCCAAATATATTTACCATGCCATTTCATTGCACATGCTACCATGTCATCTATTAATCTATGTTCATAAGTAATTTTATTTTGATCAAATCTTTCTTTAAATTCATTTTCAAAAACTTCTTCAAAAATATCTTTAAATCTTCCATCGTATCTTTTTAAAATTGTATTTTTGGTAGAAAGATAAACTGGCCATTTTTTAATTAATCCATAGTTGAAGCAAGATCTAGCAAAGTCTTCTATTGATTTATCTAAATTATACATAGACAAAGCTATTCCTGGTCCTGGAAAATTAAAGACTTCATACTTTCTCTCATCAGAACCATCTTCAGCAGTCCATTTGATTTCCAGCTTTCCTTTGCCAGGCACTGTAAAGTCTGTTGCTCTGTATTGATCACCAAATGCATGTCTACCTATGATCAATGGATCTGTCCATGAAGGTACAAGTTTTGGAATATTTTTACAAATTATAGGTTCTCTAAAAACAGTTCCACCAATTATATTTCTTATCGTACCATTTGGAGATCGCCACATTTTTTTAAGATTAAATTCTCTTACTCTAGCTTCATCAGGTGTGATGGTTGCACATTTAATACCGACACCATTTCTTTTAATTGCATTAGCACATTCAATTGTTATCTTATCCTCAGTTTTATCCCTACTTTCCATTCCTAAATCGTAGTATTCAATTTTGAGATCAAGGTAAGTTAAAATAAGCTTATTTTTTATGAAATCCCATATAACTCTGGTCATTTCATCGCCATCTAACTCTACAATGGGGTTTTTAACCTTAATTTTACTCATTTTTTCGATATATCTTAATAGTTGAATTTATTCTTTTTGTATACATATTAATCCAAAATTATCAATTATAGGATTGTCATGAGTAAAATATTTCCAAAAATACACAATGAAGGGTACAAATTTATTATAATTTTTGCAATCGCAACAATAATTCTTTATTTCATAAATGGATTTCTTGGTTTTATAGGGTTGGTATTAACCATTTGGTGCTATTATTTTTTTAGAGACCCAGAAAGAACTTCAATAGGTGATGATAACTATCTTACAAGTCCAGCTGATGGAGTTGTTTTACAAGTGATGGATACTAATGGTCCAAAAGAACTCGGTTTAGAAAATAAACAAATGAAAAAAATAAGTATTTTTATGGATGTATTTGATTGCCATGTAAATAGGTCTCCATGTTCTGGAGCAATATCCGAGATACTTTATAAACCAGGAAAGTTTTTCAATGCATCTTTAGATAAGGCAAGTGAAGATAATGAAAGAAATTATTATAAAATTAAAAATTCTGACGGAGAACATATAATTATTGTCCAAATCGCAGGACTTGTCGCAAGAAGAATTGTAACAGAGGTTTCCAAAGATGAGCTTGTAGAACAGGGATCAAGAATAGGAATGATAAGATTTGGAAGTAGAGCTGATATGTATTTTGAAAATTATACTCCTTTGGTAAAAGTTGATCAAAAAACTATATCTGGTGAAACTTTAATCGCGAAAAAAATGATTTGATGGAACCTCAAAATAAAAATATTAAATTAGTTTCTAATAAAAAAACAAGAGTTATTCTACCAAATATTTTAACACTTGTTGGAGTATGTATTGGATTGACTTCAATAAAGTTCGCATTTGATGGCAAATTTGAGTTATCAATTATTGCAGTAATAGTGGCTGCTATTATTGATGGGTTAGACGGCAGAATTGCAAGATTAATTAAAGGAACTTCTAAAGTTGGAAAAGAACTAGACTCTCTTACTGATGTTATAAGTTTTGGTGTAGCTCCAGCTTTTATAATGTATTTTTGGGCGTTGTCTGAAACTGGCAGAGTAGGTTGGTTAATTTCGTTAATTTATGTTATTTGTGTTGCACTTAGACTTGCAAGGTTCAATGTTTCATCAAACGAAGAGAGTTCTTGGAAAGATAATTTTTTTGAGGGTATACCCTCTCCAGCAGGTGGAATTCTTGTTTTAATGCCTTTGATATTAAGTATTAGTGAATTTCAGTTTTTAAATTTAAATTATCAAATTGTCGTGCCTGTTATGTTTATAATTGTCTCAATATTATTAATAAGCAAAATACCAACTTATTCTTTTAAAAGGATAGCTGTCCCAAGAAGTACATCAATATTTTTGCTATTTGGAATAATCTTATATTTTGGCTTAATTCTCGTTTATACATTTAATTCTATTATTATTTCAGGTGTAATTTATTTGTTAATGGTACCAATAAGTTCAATGCATTATCTTATGATTAAAAAGAATGTAAAAGCCATCGCAGATGATACTGATCATCATGAAGATGTGTTATAAATGAGGGAAAATACAATAATCTCGTTAGCAGATTCCAACTATTTCAATCTTCTTAACGAACTAATTGACTCAATCAATAGATTTGAACAAAGCAAAACAGTAGATGTTTGCATCATGGATGCTGGATTAACTGGTGAACAAATTAAAATATTAGAAAAAAAAGTATTTCAAATCAAAAAGGCTGAGTGGGATATAGAAGTTCCAAATTTTAAGATAAAAGGAAGAGAGTGGTTGAAAAGTCAGGTATCTAGAGCATTCTTGCCAAATTATTTTCCAGGATATAAAAAATATTTATGGATAGATGCTGATGCATGGGTAAACTCTTGGTATGCAATTGATCTTTATTTTAAAGGATGTGAGAATAATAAATTATCAATAGCAACATCAGCAGATAGATCCTATGGAAGAGTTTTAAGAGCAGAATGGGTATTTGGAAGTTTTGCAAAAATAAAATCACAAAATTACAAACACGCTAAATCATCCGGATTTTCAGAAAAAGTTTCAAGACAAGTTGCACTTAAACCCCATTTGAATATTGGATTATTTTGCTTGGAGGAAAGTGCTCCTCATTGGGAAATATGGCAAAAAAATTTAAAAAAAGCATTGTCCTCTGGAAAAATCTGGGGTTCTGAGCAAATAGCAATGAATATTACAATATATTCAGATAATTTAGACGTAGAGATTCTACCTGCTTATTGTAACTGGACTCTAATTGAAGCAATTAAATTTGACAAAAAACAAAATACTTTTGTAGAACCTTATTTACCAAACCATGAAATAGGAATTATTCATTTAGCAGGAAAAAATAATGATAATATAAGAAATAATAAAAATTATATATCCAAAATAAAAACATTGGATGGAGATATAATTGAAAAATCACTAAGATTTGAGAATTAGTTGAAAAAAAATAAATTTTCTAAGAATTGGATCATTAAGCAAAAAAGAGATATTTACGTCAAAAAATCAAAATTAGAGGGTTATAGGTCAAGAGCTGTATACAAATTGCAAGAAATAAACGATAAATTTAAAATAATAAAAAATAATATTTTAGTTATAGATCTTGGTGCAGCCCCAGGCAGTTGGTCTCAGTATATATCAAGAAATTTTAGTAAATCTAAAATAATTTCAATTGATTTAAAGGATGTTGAGCCAATTACAAATTTAGTACATATAAAAGGGGATTTTACTGAGGAGCAGCAAAAAAAGAATATCAAAAATTATTTTGGTAAGAAAGTAGATCTTATAGTCTCTGATATGGCGGTTAACACAACAGGTAATAAAAGTGTAGACTCATTAGTTACAGGAGAATTATGTTTAGAGGCAATGAATTTTGCGATTGAATTTCTAAATAAAAAAGGAAATTTTATTTCTAAACTTTTTATGGGATCATCTTTTAACGAGATTGTCGCATTAGGTAAAAAATCTTTTAAAGATGTCCATATTTTTAAGCCACCTTCAAGCAGAAAAGACTCTAAAGAAAATTTTATAATTTGTAGAAATTTAAGATAGTTATCCTTTTATTTTTTCAAGAATCATTTATATAGGGACATGGAAACTATTAAAGAAGCTTTAACATTCGATGATGTTACTTTAGCGCCAAATTACTCATCAATTCTACCTAGTGAAGTAAATACCTCTATTAATTTAACAGAAAGTTTAAAGATAAAAATACCGCTTTTGTCTTCTGCAATGGATACTGTTACAGAGTCGTCAATGGGGATTGCAATGGGGAGAGCTGGTGGATTAGGAATAATTCATCGAAACTTAAATATCCAAGATCAGATTAAACAAATTAGAAAAGTAAAATCAAAAAAAATATTAATAGGTGCAGCGGTTGGTGCAAGCGAAAAAGAATTAAATAGAGCTGAAAAAATATTAAAAGAAAACTTAGATATAATAGTAATCGATACAGCACACGGACATACTAAAAAAGTAGGAGATATAATTAAAAAAATAAAAAAAATACGTCCCAAAAAAACAGCAATTTGTGCTGGAAATATAGCTACAGTAGAAGCTGCAAAGTTTTTGGTTGGATTAGGTGTTGATATTATAAAAGTAGGAATAGGTCCAGGTTCTATTTGCACAACAAGACTTGTGGCAGGAATAGGAGTTCCACAACTAAGTGCTATATTAAATGTTAAAAAGGGAATTGGGAAAAGTAAAACAAGATTAATTGCTGATGGTGGAATAAAATTTTCTGGCGATATTGCTAAAGCATTAGCAGCTGGTGCAGATGCAGTTATGATTGGTTCATTATTTGCAGGTACAGATGAAGCGCCTGGAAAAAAAATAAAGAAAAATGGTAAATTATATAAATATTTTAGGGGCATGGGTTCAATAGGTGCAATGAATAAAGGTTCAGCAGACAGATATTTTCAAACGAAACAAAAAGATTCATCAAAATATGTAGCGGAAGGTGTAGAGGGATACATTAAATACAAAGGTAAAGTTGATAAAATAATATACAACTTAGTTGGAGGTTTGAAATCTTCAATGGGTTACATGGGAGCTAAGAAAGTAATTGATCTGAGAAAAAAACCAAAATTTGTTAAAATTACTAAAGCAGGTTTTTACGAAAGTATGGTACATAATATAGATGTTGTTAAAAAATAAATATGAAATACTTAATTTTAATTTTTACATTTATTTCATTTAGCCTTTTTGCTAAGGCGAATGAAAATAATTTTTTCAGGGAAGCCAAAGATTTATTTGACAAGGAAAAATACGAAGATTCAAAGTTTTTATTTCATAGAAATATAGTCTATAACCCAAAAGACTCAGTATCTTACCTTTATTTAGCTAAAATTTTTAAAATTGAAGAAGATAAAAGACAAGAAGAAAAGAATATAAAAACTACCTTACTTTTAGACCCTAAGAATGAAGAGGCAATGTTCCTTTTAATTGATATGGAGTTAGAAAGATCAAATTTTTCAAAAGCAGATGAATTGAGTAAAGATTTTAAGAAAATTTGTGTAGATATGTGTGAAAAAATTGCTTCAATTGAAAGTCGTTTAAAAGATTTTGAAAGAAAAGATGCGTCTTGAGGACACTCTCAATAAAATACTAATTGTAGACTTTGGTTCCCAATTTACACAGTTAATTGCAAGAAAAATCAGAGAACTGGGTATTTATTGTGAGATAGTAAGTCACAAAAAAATAGAAAAATTCACAAAGTTTGAAGAAAATATTAAAGGAATAGTTTTATCTGGCGGTCCTTTAAATGTCTATGAGAGTAAAAAAGTAAAATTTAATAATAAAATTCTTAAACTAGGAGTACCTGTACTTGGCATATGTTTTGGTCATCAAATTATTTCAAAAGCAATGGGAGGAAGTGTAAGAAGCTCTAAACATAGAGAATTTGGGCTTGCTGAAGTAAAAGAAACTAGAAAAAGCAAGTTAACTAAAGATTTTTTTTCTAAGGGAAAAAATAATGTATGGATGAGCCATGCAGATCAAGTAACAAAATTACCAAAAAATTTTAAAATAATTGCACAAAGTATAAATTCTAAGATGTGTATTATTGAAAATGAAGAAAAAAAAATGTTTGGTATTCAATTTCACCCAGAAGTAAGCCATACTATCAAAGGAAAGTTAATACTTAAAAATTTTATATTTTCTATATGTAAATTAACTAAAAATTGGTCTTCAAGAGACCAGAAAAAAAAATTAATAAATGAAGTAAGAAATAGCGTAGGAAATTCAAAGGTTATTTGTGCACTATCTGGAGGTGTTGATAGTAGTGTAGTTGCTAAATTACTGTCAAATGCCATAGGGAAAAAACTAACATGTATATTTGTTAATACTGGTTTACTTAGGAAAGATGAAGAAAAGCAAGTTGCAAACACATTTAAGAAGAGATTTAAAATTAATCTAATCTATGTAAATGCAGAAAATTTATTTTTGTCTAAATTAAAAAATATTTCTGATCCAGAAAAAAAAAGAAAAATAATAGGAAATCTTTTTATTAAAATTTTTGAAAAATATTCAAATAAAATTAAAAATGTAAAATTTTTAGCCCAAGGAACTTTGTATCCTGATTTAATTGAAAGTAAATCTGTTACAGGTAGCCAAACATCAAAAATTAAATCACATCATAATGTAGGGGGATTGCCAAAAAAAATGAAACTTAAATTAGTAGAGCCATTAAAATATCTTTTTAAAGACGAGGTTAGAAAACTTGGATTAGAACTTGGATTAAGTAATGAAATTATATCTAGGCATCCATTTCCTGGACCAGGTCTTGCAATAAGAATGCCTGGTATAATCACCAAAAAAAAAATAAAAATTTTAAAAGAGGCAGATGATTACTTTATCAAATCTTTAAAAGATAATAATCTATATGATAAGATTTGGCAGGCCTATGCTGCCTTACTTCCAGTTAAGACTGTTGGTGTAATGGGTGACAATAGAACCTATGAATATCTTTGTCTTTTAAGAGCAATAACCTCAGAAGATGGTATGACGGCAGATTTCTTTCAATTTAAAAAATCCTTCATGCAGTCAATATCTAATCAAATTGTAAATAATATAAGAGGTATTAATAGAGTAGTTTATGATGTTACTTCAAAGCCACCAAGTACTATTGAATTGGAATAATAAGACTATATAAGTAAATCATATGAAATATTTACATACAATGATCAGAGTTTCAAATATTGAAGACTCACTAAAGTTTTTTTGTGATGGTTTAGGACTAAAAGAAACAAAAAGAATGGAAAATGAAAAGGGAAGATACACATTAGTTTTTCTTGCAGCTCCAAATGACGAAAATGCTGAAATTGAATTAACTTATAACTGGGACGGAGATAATTTAGGTGATGGATCTAGAAATTTTGGACATTTAGCTTACAGAGTTGATAATATTTATAAAACTTGTCAGAGATTAAAAGATATGGGTTATACAATAAACAGACCACCTAGAGATGGTCATATGGCTTTTGTTAGATCTCCAGACAAAATATCAGTTGAAATTCTTCAAGAAGGAAACTTAGAACCTATAGAACCTTGGAAATCTATGGAAAATACGGGTACTTGGTAAGCAGGTATTTATGCTTACAAAAACGAGTAGGCTAGTTCTAAAAAAAAAAAATAAGTCAAAAATTGTTTGTTTAACTGCTTATTCAAAAAATATAGCTGAAGAGATTGATAACTTCACAGATTTAATACTTGTTGGGGACTCTTTGGGTTCAGTTTTATATAATTTTGAAACCACAAGAAAAGTAAATTTATCAATGATGATTGATCACTCCAAGAGTGTAAGAAAAGGAGTTAAAAAAAGTTTATTGATTGTAGACATGCCTTTCAATACATACAAAAATAAATCTCAAGCACTTAAGAATTGTAAAAAAGTAATGAAAGAAACAAAATGTGATGGCATAAAATTAGAAGGAGGGGGAAAAATTACAGAAATCATTAAACATTTAATAAAATATAAAATTCCTGTCATGGGCCATATAGGTATAACACCACAATCTGTAAGAGGAAAATTTAGATATAAAGGTAAAACAGATATAGAAAAAAAAAATTTGTTAAAAGACTCAAAATCTTTAGAAGATGCTGGGGTATTTGCAATTGTTTTAGAATGTATTGAAAAAAAAGTTTCAAAAAAAATTACAGAGTCAATTAACATTCCTACAATAGGAATAGGTTCATCAAATTTTTGTGATGGCCAGATTTTAGTTACAGATGATTTATTGGGACTAACTGATAATAAAATAAAATTTGTAAAAAAATATGCCGATTTGAAAAGTAATGTAAGGACAGCAGTTAAAAAATTTAAATTAGATGTTAAGAAAGGGTCATACCCATCAATTAAATATTCTTATTAAAAATATTTTTTAAACTCTTCATTTATATTTAAAATTTCTAAGTCTACAAGTCCACCAATAATAAGTTGTATTGCTAGTATAAGAATAAATGCCATTCCAACATAGACGACCCATAAATGTTTCTGTACGTAATTAGCTAAATAAGTGGCCATTGCACCTGTAAGTACTACAGATAAAATTAAACCAAAAATCATGAATCCAAAGTTACCCTTAGAAGCCCCAACAACACCTATAACATTATCGAAACTGATTGTAATATCTGCAAAAAGTACTTTATACATACCCTTAGCAAATGATGGTTCTAAAGATTTTTTTGTAGGTGATTTAGTTTGCTTTTGTACTTGTAAAAGATCTTTTCTTAAATCGTTAACTATCCAAATTAACAACAAACCTCCTAGAATTTTTATAAAGTAAAATTTGAATAAATATGTAGCAAATACTGCAAATAAAACTTTAAAGACTAAAGCTCCGACTACTCCCCAAAATATAATTTTTTTCCTATTTTTAGGGACAAAATTAGATGCGATAAGGCCAATTATTATGGCATTATCAGCAGTTAAAATTATATTTATAAATATAATTTGTAGTAAAATAAGGGCTTCTTCGATCAAGGTGACTGTATAATAGTAGGATTTTCATATTTTTCAATAAAACATAGAAAATTTTCTATTGATTTAACAAATAATACATAATCAGATGTATTTTTTTAAAAATAAGGAGGATTAATGAAAAATTTAAAAACTTTAATTTCTATTTTATTTTCTGTTTTGTTAACCGCTAACGTAAATGCTGCTGAGAAGTGGGATATGGCTTTAGCTTATGGTGCAAGCAATTTTCATTCAGCTAATGCTGCAGAATTTGCTAAAAACGTTTCAGAAAAAAGTGGAGGTAAATTAACTATTGTAACTCACCCTGGAGGATCATTATTTAAAGGTGGAGAAATCTTTAGAGCTGTCAGAACTGGACAAGCTCAAATGGGCGAGAGATTTATGTCTGCTCTAGGAAAAGTAGATCCTATTCTTGAGATTGACTCACAACCATTCTTAGCAACATCTTATGATGATGCAATGAAACTTTATAAAGCATCGAAACCAGCAATCATAGAAAGCTTGAGCCAAAAAGGATTGGTATTTTTGTATGCAGTGCCATGGCCTGCACAAGGTTTGTATAGTAAAAATGAGATTAATAGTGTTTCAGATTTACAAGGTTTAAAATTTAGAGCTTATAATTCAGCAACAATTAGAATTGCTGAACTTACTGGTATGGCTCCAACTAAAATTGAAGCTGCAGAAATTAGTCAAGCATTTTCAACTGGAGCAGTTGAAAGCATGATTACTTCACCAACTACTGGAAAAAATAGTAAAATTTGGGAGAACGGAGTAAAATATTTCTATGATATAGCTGCTTGGTTCCCAAAAAATATGGTGGTTGCTCATAGAGGATCTTGGAACAAACTAGATGCAGATACTCAAAAATTAATAATGAAAGAAGCAACTGCTGCAGAAGAAAAAGGTTGGATGCTTTCTAGAGTTGGAAATATTGAAGATAAAAAAGCTTTAGCTGCTGCGGGAATGACAGTAGGCAAAGTAAACGCTGATTTAGAAAAACATTTCCAAAAAGTTGGAAAAAAAATGGCAAAAGAATGGAAGAAAAAAGCTGGCAAAACAGGAGCTAGCGTACTTGCTGCTTACAAATAAAATTAATATAATGAGAAAGGCCGTTTAAAAAAACGGCCTTTTTTATGTTACAAAAAATTAATAAATCTTTAAATAATCTTTATAATTTCTCAGGATATATCGCAGCTTTTTTTTTAATTTTGATAGCAGTTTTTATTTTAACTGGAATTGCCTCAAGAATGTTTGGTTTTTATATAAGAGGTTTAGCTGAGTATTCTGGTTACTGTATGGCAGCTTCCTCATTTTTTGCTCTTTCATACACTTTTGTAAATGGAGGCCATATCAGAATCACATTATTTTTAGAAAAGGCCACAGATTTAAGAAAAAAGTTTCTAGAAATTTGGTGTTTAAGTGTTGCATCTATTTTTTCAGGATACATGGCCTTTTATTTTCTAAAAATGTTAAAGATATCTTATGAGTTTCAAGAAAGAAGTGAAGGTGCTGATGAAATTTTAATTTGGATACCTCAATGTAGTGTATCAATTGGTTCATTATTATTTTTTATATGTGTCTTTCATCAATTAATTTTAAGAATAGTTAATAAGTATGATTGAAATTTTATTAGCATTTTTTTTTATTAGTGTTTTACTGTTTTTTTTAGGATCTGGTATATGGGTAGCCATCAGTATGGTTGGCGTATCTTCAATAGGCATGATTTTGTTTACTTCTAGACCAGTAGGAGATGCGATGGCCACAACAATATGGGGAGCTTCATCATCGTGGACACTAACAGCATTACCATTATTTGTGTGGATGGGTGAAATTCTTTTTAGAACTAAATTATCAGAAAATTTATTTGAGGGATTGGCACCATGGCTTCAGAAGTTACCAGGAGGTTTGATACATGTTAACGTTGTTGGTTGTGCTTTGTTTGCCGCTATCTCTGGATCATCTGCCGCAACAGTTGCTACAGTTGGAAAAATGTCAATTCCAGAACTAAGAAAAAGAAAATATCCTGAAAAAATTTTGCTTGGAAGTTTGGCAGGGTCAGGAACATTAGGTCTTTTAATTCCACCTTCAATAATTTTAATTATTTATGGTGTAACTGTTCAAGAATCAATTGCAAAACTTTTTATAGCCGGAATAATTCCAGGTATAATGATTGCTCTAATCTTTATGGGCTATGTAATTGTTTGGTCTTTATTAAATAAAAATAAAATGCCAACTAATTATGAAAACTTTTCATTTTTAAATAAACTAGGTAAATCCAAACAATTAATTCCAGTCATTTTATTAATACTCGGAGTTATAGGTTCAATTTATACTGGTATAGCAACAGCAACTGAGGCTGCATCTTTAGGTGTAGTTGGAGCTTTAATTCTGTCTTATTTTCAAAAGAGCTTAACTTTAAAAACATTTAAAGACTCATTGCTTGGAGCAACTAAAACTTCATGTATGATTGCATTTATTTTAGCTGGGGCAACTTTCTTATCACTTGCCATGGGATTTACAGGTTTGCCCAGAAATCTAGCGTTGTGGATACAGAATATGGAGTTATCACCGTATGTGTTAATATTTGTATTAATGATTTTTTACATAATTCTTGGGATGTTTCTTGATGGAATTTCTGCAGTTGTTCTTACAATGGCAATAATTGAACCAATGATAAGGCAGGCAGGCTTCGATATGATTTGGTTTGGAATATTTTTAGTTATTGTTGTAGAAATGGCTCAAATTACACCACCTGTTGGTTTTAATCTATTTGTTCTCCAAGGAATGGCTAACAAAGATATGGGGTTCATAGCAAAAAGTGCTTTTCCATTATTTTTATTAATGATTTTTGCAGTTCTATTGATTGTACTGTTCCCGCAAATCGCTTTATGGATGCCCGAGCAAATGATTCAAAACATCAATTAGTATTTTGATTTTTTTGTGCCTTCAATAATTTCTTTTAACTCTTGATACTCCTCACAATTACAGCTTTTCAAAATTTCCAACCTTTCTTTTGCTAAATTAATTCTGTTGGTTACAACATATAATTCACCTAAGTACTCATTTATACCAACATGCTTTGGATCGACTTGCAAACCTAACAAATAATATTTTTCTCCTGCTTCGAAGTCCCCAAGTTTTCTAGTTGTAAAACCTAGGTAGTTTAGTGTATCAGCTTGTAAGGGTTTTTCTTTGTCGAGTTTTAATAAAATTTTTTGAGCTTTTTCATATCTTTTTAATGCTTTATCCATTTTATTTTTAGACTCATATTTCTTGGCTGCTTCAATTATTTTAACAGCATTTTTATAGCTCGGTTTTTTATCTGAAGAACTTGTTCCAGCAGCAAAAGTTTCAACAGTTAAAAAAAAGAATATGAGAAGAGTAAATAGTTTTTTGATCATAATTATATAAATTTTTTCATTTTATTTAGAGGCTTTAATTTTAAATTATTTTTTATCAAATTTTCTCTTACCTGTTTTGCAGTAGAAAGAGAACTCGTGTTATCTCCATGTATGCAAATTGAATCGATTTCACAAGGTATTTGTTTTCCACTGTGACAATTAAGAGTTTGGTTTTTTACCATATTGAATACATGCTCTTTAGCTCTCTCAGGATCGATTATTAGGGCATGATCCTTACTTCTTGACACAAGCGTTCCATCGTCTTCATAATTTCTATCTGCAAATATTTCACATGCAATTTTCATATTTAATTTTTTAGCTGCAATTTCCATTTTTGAACCTGTTGGAACTAAATAAATTATATCTTTATCAATACTATAAATAGTTTTTGCCAAAATTGTTGCTAGCTCAAGATCCTCACAAGCCATATTATTCAAGGCTCCATGTGGTTTAATATGAGAAACCTTTTCATCTAATTTAATGGCAATATTTTGCAAAATTTCATATTGATCTATTAAAAGTTTAGAAATCTCATCAGCACCAAGATTAATCCGTTTTCTTCCAAAGTTTTCTGGATCATTGAAAGATGGATGTGCGCCAATACTTACATTATTTTGCCTTGAAATCTCTACAACTTCTCTCATAGTTTTCTCATCTCCAGCGTGGTACCCACAAGCCACATTTGCAGAGTTTACTATTTTGAGTAAATCGGGATCATTCTCATTTGAATGATGCTTTGATTTTTCACCTAAATCACAATTTAAATTAATTTCCATACTATAAAGCTTAAAGTATAACATGACATGATTAAAAATATATCAAATCTTGGTGACGCAGCATTGTACTGTGACTTTGGTACTGAGGTAAATAAAGAAATAAACAGAAATGTTATAAATTATTTTAATAATTTAAGAGATAGTAATTTTTTAGGTATTACAAATATTACACCAAGTTATAATAAACTTGTAATTAGTTTCGATTTAAAACTTACGAGTTTTGCTAAATTAAAAAAACAAGTTGAAAATCTAGATTTAAAAAAAAATAATAATTCAAAAAATAATCTAATTAAAATCCCAGTTTGTTTCACAGAGGAATTTGCACTAGATATAAAACGTTTACAAGAATTATTAAAAATAAATGAGGCAAAAATTTATGAAACATTCTTTTCAAAAAATTATTATTGTTATATGACAGGTTTTATTGCGGGAATGCCATTCTTAGGAGATATGGATAAATCTCTTTTTGCAAAGCGTTTAGAAACACCAAGAGTAAAGGTCCCAAAAAATTCCATAGGTATAACAGAACAATTTTGTAATATTTATACTTTTGAAAGTCCAGGTGGTTGGAATATAATTGGCAAAACACCAGTTGATATTTTTGATAATAAAAAAAATACTGAACCAAATCTAATTAATCCAGGTGATACAATATCATTTTACCCAATTTCTAAACTAGAGTATGAAAAAAAATATGAATAAAAACTATTTTGAGGTATTACGACCAGGTATCAATTCTACATTTCAAGACAATGGTAGAGATAATTTTTATCACATAGGCATACCTTTTAGTGGAGCAATGGATAATAGGAATTTTTTATTAGCAAATACCATTTCAAACAATGGAATAAATAATCCAGTCCTAGAATTTGCATATCAAGGTCCAAAATTGAAATATATAGGAGAAAATATCTCCATCAATGTTACTGGAGATGTTAATTTTAAAATTATAAGAAAAAACAAAAATTTAGAGTTTAGTTGTTACGAAAATATTGTTTTAGAAAATAATGATTGCTTAGATATAGTGTCTACCAATCGATCAGTATATGGTTATTTATCTATTGGAGGTACATTTGAGGTAGATTATTATTTAAATAGTTGTTCCACAAATACTAAGGCTAAAATTGGCGCGAATAGTGGGGAAAAACTTGAGAAAGGACAAATAATTCATTTAAAAAATATAAAAAAAATATTGCCAAAAAATAAAATAGAATACCTAAATTCTAAAATTGAAAATATTAGAATAATAAAAGGACCCCATTTTGATTATTTTTCAAAGGATGCAATAGCTTCATTTTTTAGCAATGAATTTAATGTAACCAAATTAAGTGACCGTATGGGAATTAGACTTAAAGGACCTAAGATTAGTAATATTAAAAATACAAATATAAAGTCAGAAGGATTAGTGAAGGGTGTTATCCAAATCACTGCAGATGGGGATCCCATAATTATGCTATCTGATCATGGAACCATAGGGGGTTACCCTAAGATTGGAGTTGTAATAAGTGCTGATTATGACAAACTAGTACAAATACCTCCAGGATTAAAAATTAAATTTAAAGAAATTAATTTAAAAGATGCAGAAACTATTTTTAAATTGTATGAGATGGAAACTCAAAATTTGATTTCCAATATTCAATGAATTTTATTTCAAAGATACCAGGTCCATTATTAATCTTTTTTGGCGCATTTTGTCTTAGTTTTGGTGGGTTGATTGTTAAATCATTTGAAGGATCAACTTTATGGCAAATCTTATTTTGGAGACAAGTTTTTTTTATAATTGTTGTAACTATATTTTTAATTGTAACTTACAAAAGAGAGGTATTTAAAAAAATTTATGTGTCGGGAATTCCTGGCTTAATTGGTGGAATTATATTGGGTATTGGATTTAGCAGTTATGTTTTTTCTATGTATAATACAACTGTTGCAAATACAAATTTCATAATACAAACACAAACAATTTTCTTAGCGATATTTGGATATTTTTTTTTAAAAGAAAAAATTTCAAAAATAACTTTAGCTTCTATTATTTTAGCAATTTCTGGATTAATTTTAATGCTAGGAAATACTCTATCAAGTGGACAAATGTCTGGAAATATTGTTGCCTTTGTTATGCCAATTACCTTTGCAACTCTAATTTTAATTGTAAGAAAATATCCTCATGTGGATATGGTACCCTTACAATTAGTTGCAGGAATAGTTGCAATGATAATAGGTTTTTTAGCTTCAACAAAAATTTCTATATCTTTAAATGATATGTTTTTGGCATTTTTGTCTGGGACATTTCAAATAGGACTTGGCTTTATTTTAATAACAATTGGTGCGAGAAAAACTCTATCAGCTATGGTTGGCATAATAATGCTTATAGAGGCAATACTTGGTCCTCTTTGGGCTTGGCTATTTGTAAATGAAAACCCCTCATTCTACGTATTAATAGGAGGAAGCATTATAATTATTGCAGTTTTTCTACAATTTGTCTCATCCTTTACAAAAGAAAATAAATATAATCCTCAATAATGAAATTAGCTATTATAGGCGCTGGTATATCAGGTCTAAGTGCAGCGTATAGCTTATCTAAAAAATATAAAGTAGATCTATTTGAGAAAGAAGACCATTTTGGAGGTCATTCTCATACCATTGATGTTAATGTTGGAGATAATATAGTCCCTGTTGATATAGGCTTTATTGTATTTAATAAAAAAACCTATCCAAATTTAATAAATTTTTTTCAAGAAAATGATATTGCTATAGAAGAAAGCAATATGTCATTCTCAGTATCTGTTAGAGACTCAAATATAGAATATTGTGGAAAAGGTCTTTCTGGAATTTTTAGCAATAAATCAAACTTGTTAAATATAAAATTTTTGAAGATGTTTTTTACTATAATTAGTTTTTATAAACAAAGTGAAAACCAAGTTCCAATTAATGAAAATATTACTTTAGGCAGTTATTTAGACAATTTAAAATTGTCAGATTATTTTATCAAATTCCATATTATTCCTATGGTATCAGCTATATGGTCAATGCCCCCTTACGAGGCTAAACAAATGCCACTAAAATTTTTTTTTAAATTTTTTCAAAATCATGGATTATTCAAATTAAAAGATCGACCGCAATGGTTCACAGTTTCCAAAAGAAGTAGAACATATGTAAATAAAATTCTAGGTAAAATCAGTGGTGAATATTATAAAAATTACAATATTAATAAAATTAAAAGAATTGGATCGGGAGTTCAGGTTTATTATGGAGATAAAAATGAATATTTTACTTACGATAAAGTCGTATTGGCCACTCATGCTAATCAAGCTCTTTCTTTAATTGAAAATCCTGAAGAAATAGAAAATAAGATCTTAAGTAATTTTAAATATAAAACAAATGAGGCTATAGTCCATGAGGATATAAGTTATATGCCAACTAATAAAAGTGCTTGGTGTTCATGGAATTCCTCGATCGAGTCTGAGAATAGTGAAAAAAATTCAATTACTTATTGGTTAAACCTATTACAAAATTTGAAAATAAATAAAAATATTTTTTTAACATTAAATCCTTATTTAGAGATACCCGAAGATAAAATAATCCGAAAAGTTATATTTACACACCCTTACTTTGATCAAAATGCAATCAATAGTCAAAAAGATCTTCACCTAATTCAAAATAAAAATAATATTTTATTTTGTGGTAGTTATTTTGGATATGGATTCCATGAAGATGGTATAAAATCATCAATAGATATGATTAAGTATATAAATGCTTAAAAGCTCTAAGATATACGTAGGAAAAGTAATACACAGACGATTTAAACCTAAAAATCATTATTTTAAATATAGGGTTTTTTCATTATTGATAGACTTAGATGATCTAAATGAAATTGATAATAAAATTAAGTTATTTTCATACAATAAATTCAATATCATTAGTTTTTTTGACAAAGACCATGGAGACAGAGATGGCACCTCGTTAAAAAACTGGGTAAAAAGAAAACTAGAAAATATTGGTATCGACAATAGAGAGGTTAAAATCAAATTATTCTGCTATCCAAGAATATTAGGTTATGTATTTAATCCTCTAAGTGTTTTTTTTATATATGATAAGTACGATAAAATAATCTCTATATTTTATGAGGTTAAAAATACTTTTGGTGAACAACACACATACATTTTCAAAGCTGAAGATAATGAAACTTTAAGAAATAGTTGTGTAAAAAAATTTCATGTATCACCCTTCATAGATATGGAGTGTAATTACAAATTTAGAGTAAATAAGCCCTCAGACAAAATATCAGTTATAATTGACCAATCTGATAAAGATGGTAAACTTTTACTCGCATCCCAAGACGGTACTGCAAAAGAATTCAGTAATAAAAATCTGTTCGTTTCCTATATTTTTCATCCTTTGATGACATTTAAAGTTATTGTCGCAATCCACTATGAGGCATTTAAACTATGGTTAAAAGGAATAAGGTTTATTAAAAAAAAAATAAATATTAAAAATAATAGTTCGGTAGAAAAAAGTGAATTTGAATAAATTATCAGACAAAATTGTCTTTAACTCACTAAAATTTATTAAACATGGAAATTTAAAAATAACAAACCATGATGGAAAAGAATATACCTTCGGAAATAGTAATGAAAGATTAAATGCTGATCTGATAATAAATAAACCAGGGTTAACTTTTAAAATTATTAAAAATGGAAGTGTGGGTCTAGCGGAAGCATATATGGATAATTATTTTGAAACAAATAATTTAACTAATCTTATAGAGCTTGCGGCAAAAAATATAAAAATAGTTCATAAATTTTCAGGCTCTTTCGATCTTTCAATATTTAATAAAATCAAAGGTTTGTTCATTAAAAATAATAAATCTAGGAGTAAAGAAAACATTAGAAAGCATTACGATTTAGGGAATGAATTTTTCTCATTATGGCTTGATAAAACCCTAACTTATTCAAGTGCAATTTTTGACGATGGTAATGATTTGGAAAAAGCCCAGATAAATAAATATAAAAAACTATCAAATCTTGTTAAGCCTAAATCAGGCGATAAGATGCTTGAGATTGGTTGTGGATGGGGAGGATTTGCAGAATATATTGGAAAAAATTACAACGTAAAGTTAGATTGTATAACAATCTCCAAAAAACAATACGAATATACAAAAGAAAGAATTCACAAAGAAGGTTTGAATGAAAAAATAAATATACAAATGTTAGATTTTAGAGATGTTAAAAATAATTATAATTCAATAGCTTCAATAGAAATGATAGAAGCAGTAGGGCAGAGTTATCTAAAAAACTATTTTAATACTATTAAAGAAAACTTAGTTGATGGAGGAACAGCAGCTATACAATCAATTACTATAGATGACTCCATCTATGATAGATATAAAAGTAAAACTGATTTTATCCAAAAATATATTTTTCCTGGTGGTTTTTTACCTAGTAAAAATGAGTTAGTAAATCTAGCAAACCAATCTGGACTTAAGTTTGAGAATTGCAATTCTTATGGTGATCATTACTCAAATACACTAAATATTTGGAGAGAAGAGTTCTTAGAAAAATGGGAACAAATTTCATCACAAGGCTTTGACAATACTTTTAAAAGAATGTGGAATTTTTATTTATCATACTGTGAAGCAGGTTTTAAATCTAAAAATATAGACTTAATTCAATTTGCTCTTCAAAAATAAATAATACTATGAAAATAAAATATTTATTATTGATAATATTCTCAGTATTGATTACAAGTTGTTCATCAAACCAAGCAATGAAACCAGAAGATTTCAAAAACCAAAAACCTAGATTAATAATAGAAGAGTATTTATCTGGAAATGTAAAAGCATGGGGAATTTTACAAAATAGATCAGGTAAAGTGATAAGACAATTTTCTGCAGACCTAGATGGAAAGTGGGATGGAAAACAATTGATACTTGAAGAAAAATTTGTTTGGAACGATGGAGAAATTCAAAATAGACAATGGACAATCAATAAAATCGATGAACATAACTATGAAGGCACTGCTGGGGATGTAGTTGGAACTGCAAAAGGTTTTTCTTATGGTCCTGCATTTAAGTTTGAATATGTACTGTTAGTTCCTGTCAAAGGAAGAGAAATGAAAATAACTTTTGATGATTGGATCTTTATGCAAGATGAAAGAGTAGCAATTAACAGAGCAAAAATGACAAAGTTTGGTATTAAAGTTGCAGAATTAACTGTAATGTTTGTTAAAGATTAAACTTATTTTTTTTGAAGCTTCGTCATTTTTCTTATCAAATATAAGTAGATCCCATTTGGTAAAATCTTAAAAAATTTAAGTATTAAAAATAAACTTTTAGGAAAAGCTATTTCAAATGATTTTTTATTTATTAAACCATCATAAATTTGTTCAGCTGCATAATGTGTGGTTTTTAAAAATGGCATTTTAAAAGTGTTTTTATCTGTAAGTCTTGTTTTGATAAAACCAGGGCTGACCAGACAAACGCGAACATCATATCTTTGAAAATCAAGATATAAACTTTCTGCTAAATTAATAAGAGCAGCTTTTGCGGGCCCATAGGCAGTTGAATTTGGCAATCCTCTGTATCCTGCAGTAGAAGATACAATAGATATGACTCCTTGCCTTTTTTCTTTGTAATATTTTTCAACAGCTTTAATACAATTTATGGTTCCAATATAATTCACATTTGTAACATCAATTATATTCTGAAGATCAAAATCCTTCTCTTTTTCAGGCTCATAAATTGCAGTAGAAAAAAAACAAATATCAACCTTATTGTATTTCTCCACAATAGTTTTAAAAACTGAATTACATGCTTCGTAGTCAACGATATCTAATTTAAAATAATCAATATTTTCATTTTTATCTGAAATATCTTTTAAAACTTCCTCACGTCTTGATGATATAATTACCTGCCATCCTTTATTTGCAAATTTTAATGCAACTGCTTTTCCTATTCCACTGCTGCCGCCTGTTATCCAAATTACTTTTTTCATCTATTTTTCATTGTTTTATCGCATAAATTTTTATCGACATGCGACAAGAATTGAATAGTATTAATTATATTGAGAACTATATCAACCATATGTTCAAAATTATAATCATATATGAGTTAATTTTCGTCGCGTTTTGGAATATTCTTTATTATTCTAACTCTGGAGTAGAGAACTGGTTCCAAGAAAAAATTTTGACAGCTATCTTTGTGTTTCTATCTACCATGGCTTTAGGATTAACTTTAATTTATGTGATTTATTATAGTTTAAAAATTACTGGGCTATCAAAAATTTTAAAATCACTTAAAGATCCTAGAAAAAGCAATACACAATAATTAATTACTAGAGGCGCATCTCTTAGAGCAATACTTAACTTTTTCCCAATTGAGTTTCCATTTTTTTCTCCAAGAAAAAGGCTTGTTACAAATTTTGCATATCTTAGTTGGCAGGTTTTGTTTTTTCATTTAATTGTTTTCTGTTTTTTAAAAATAAGAAAAATGCAGCAATTTCGTATATATAATGGAAAATAATAAATAAGGGTTTTATTGAAAAAATTTTAGATAGGATTTTATATTTTGGTATTTTTGACCAAATTATAATAAATGCTTTAGCTCCTCCAATAACTTCACCATCATTTATTACATGCAACCTTCTGAGCAACTCTTTTTGGGACTTAGATGTTATTTTTATAGCCTCATCATTATTTGTAATATCTATCCACTCCAAATCACTATTTGCAATTTTTTTATAATGATTTATTTCCATTCTACAAATATTGCAAGAATCGTTAAAATAAACTTTAATTCCCATAAGTATTATCTTTAATGAATTTGTTTGCTTCTGATAATATTAATTTTTTTCTATCTTCTTTCATTTTATCAAAAATTCTTACCATCATAGACAACCTTGGATTTTTTAAAAAAAATTTTCTATTTCTATCTATGAAACGCCAATAAAGACCATCCATAACATTGCACCAGTTGCCCCTCTTAAAATCCATCATTTTCATAAAATAACTTGATCCACAGATATAAGGTTTAGTTGCGAAAATTCCACCATCACTAAACAAACCCATTCCATAAACGTTTGGAACCATAACCCAGTCAGATGAGTCTACAAACATTTCCATGAACCATTTATAAACTGATTTTGGTTCAACTTCACATAAATTCATAATATTTGACAATATCATTAATCTTTCAATGTGATGCGACCAACCAAATTTGTCAGCATTTTTAATTGCATAATCCAAAGGATCCAAACCAGTGCTACCATCATAAAAAGTATTTTTCATTTTTCTATTATGTTTAAAGAAATTTCCACTTTCCATTTCTTTACTAAAATTTTGATATATTCCTCTCATAAACTCTCTCCAACCAATTATTTGTCTTATATAGCCTTCTAAAGAATTTAGTCTCACACCCTTACTGTGGTGATAAGTCATTATTTTTTGAATGATTATATCTGGCGTTATTAAACCTAGATTTAAATATGGACTAAGAGCACTGTGAAATAAAATATTATTGTTTTGATCAACTGCATCCTCATAATCACCAAATAAATTTAACTTGTCTTTAATAAAGAAATCTAATAATTTTAAAATATCTTTATATTCAGTTGCAAACCAAAATTTTTTGGTATCACCCGGATGTTTACTAAATAATTTTTCAATAATTGGTTTTAAACTTTTTGTATGTTTAGTTTCTTTAATTTCTGGAAATTTAGGTATTAAGATATTTTTTGGTAGTTTTTTTCTATTATCTTCATCAAAACTCCATTTTCCTCCCTCTGGTGTGCCATCTTTATTTAACAAAATATTTAATCTTTCACGCTTTTCTTTATAATATTTAGCCATAAAGGGTTTTTTTGTTTTGTTTAAATATTTTTTAAAATCTTCTCGACTATCTAAAAACATTGGAGATCGAATTATATTCCACTGAATATTTTGTTTTTTTAAAAAATTATTTATTTTTGTTTCAAAAAATTTATCCTCTATTTCAAAACTAGTTATTTCTTTTACTTTGTTTACCTTTAATATTTTTTCTAATTTTTTCGTATAATCTTTTTTAAAATCAGCAGAATCAATCTTTGAGTAATTTAGCTTAAATTTATTTTCCTTCAATTTGTCTGCATAGGATCTCATTGAAGACAAAAATAGCAGTATTTTTAATTTATGATGTCTTTCATATGTACATAATTCGTAGTCTTCTGACATAAAAAACAGGTGGTCTTTTTTGAAGCGGTCAAGGTTTTTTAATGGAAATAATTGATTTCCAAGTATAAAAAATAATTTCATTAATTATTTTATGTCAGAAAAATATCTAATTGTCGGTGCGACAGGTTCTATCGGATCCAATTTAGCGGAGCAAATGTATTCTTCTGGTAAAGAAATTCATTTAGTCGGGAGAGATGAAAGCCAACTTAAAAATTTAGCTGAGAAATTAAACTCTTCTTATACTGTGGCAGATGTATTACATGAAGGATTCGTGGATACAATTAAATCAGACATATCAGAAATTAAAGGTGTAGCTTATTGTGTTGGTTCCATAGATCTGAAGCCATTAAAAATGGCAAATGAGACAGATTTTCATAAATGCATGAAACTTAATTTTTATTCGGCTGTAGAATTAATTAAAGGATATCAAGATAATCTTAAACAAAATAAAGGCTCAATCGTTTTATTTTCAACTGTTGCAGCACAAAGAGGTTTTACAAACCATTCAATAATTGCATCTACTAAAGCGGCGATTGAGGGATTAACTGTTTCATTGGCTGCAGAATTTGCTCCAAATATAAGAGTTAACAGTGTTGCTCTAAGCTTAACTAATTCTAAGATAGCTCAACCAATGTTAAAAAACACAGCCATTGCAGAAGGTATAGCTAAAGCCCACCCACTCAAAAGATTAGGAGAAGGAAAAGATGGAGCAGCTTTAGCAAAATTTTTACTTACAGAGGAGAGTTCTTGGGTAACAGGTCAAATAATAGCTGTAGATGGTGGAAGATCAAAACTTTCATAAAGTGAAAAAAATAATATACGTTTTAATTCTTCTTTTATTATTTGGTTCAAAATCGTATTCACAAAACTTTAAATTAGAAAAATTAGTTAACCTAGACTCACCTTGGGGATCCTCTTTTATTAATAGTAATGAAATAATAGTTACAGAAAAAAGTGGCAAAATAAAAATTATAAATATTTTATCTAGAGAAGTTCAAGAAATTAGTCATCAACTTAATTTTGTTGTCCATGGTCAAGGAGGCTTATTAGATATTATTCATAAAGACAATAATATTTGGATTTCATATACTGAAGATAGAGGTGGATATAAAACTAGCACTTCTATTGCAAGAGCAGAGTTTAATAAGAAACAATTAAACTTTAAAAATATTTTTCAAGCAAATCCCCCGATAGATTCTGGTTATCATTTTGGTTCAAGATTAGTTATCAAAGATAATTTTATATTTGCATCTGCAGGTGAGAGAGGACAAGGTATGATTGCACAAGACGCCTCAAAGCATCCAGGTAGTATTATAAGAATTCATTTAGATGGAAGTATACCAAAAGACAATCCAAAGTTTGAGGGAATGGTAGATTGGTTGCCAGAGATTTATCAAATTGGAATTAGAAATCCTCAAGGGATGGCACTTTCTGAATTTGATGGAAAAGTTTATATGAGTAATCACGGTGCAAAAGGTGGAGATTGGTTTGGAGAAGTAAAAAAAGGTGAAAATTACGGATGGAAAATTTTAGGATGGGGAGGAACCAATTATTCTGGAATTCCAATTGGACCAAAATGGAAACCTGGATTTACAAAAGCCATTCAATATTGGGTGCCCTCAATAGCAACTAGCGCAATAACTATTTATAAAGGTGAAGAATTTAATGAGTGGAATAGTCATGCTTTAATCACCTCGTTAAAAGATAAGTCTTTGAGGAAATTGATATTTGATGACTTATCAAATGTAAAAGAAGAGGTTATTTTTAAAAATAAAATTGGAAGAATAAGAGATATTCAGGTTCATCCGACGAATGGAAAAATTTATTTTTTAAGTCAAGATGCTTTATGGTTAATGCAAAGAAAATAGTATATATTAAAGTTTATGGATGATGTCGTCATAGTTGGTGGGGGTATTATAGGAGCTGCAACTGCCTATTTTTTATCCATGGAAGGCAGAAAAGTTAAGGTAATAGAGAGAGATCCTACCTATAAAACTGCATCATTTCCATTATCTTTAGGTGGATTTAGAAGACAATTTTTTCAAAAAGAAAACATACTTTTAGGTAAATTTGCTAGAGAATTCATTTTTAAAATACCAGAATTATTAAAAACAAAAAAAAATCCAAACCCAACAGCAAGCATGGTTCCTAATGGATACCTTTTAATGTTTGGACCAGAACATGCAGAAGAACAATACCGAGCATTAGAAAATCATAGAGAATGCGATGCTGGTACAAAAAATATTAAAGGTTCAGAATTAAATAAAATTTTTCCATATATAAACAATGAAGGTATAGAAACAGCTACATATACTGATAATAAAAGTGAAGGTTGGATTGATCCTTTTATGTTTCATAGTGCTTTAAAAAGTAAAGCAATTGAGTTAGGCGCAGAGTTTCTTAAAGGTGAGGTTAAAAATTTGTCTGAGATAAATGCAAAAACTATCATTTCAGCAGCAGGGTGTTGGACTAAAGAATTGTTATCAGATATTCCAGTTGAACCACAAAAGCACACTGTATTTCGAGTAAAATGTCCAAAACATTTTCCTGATATGCCACTCACTGGAGATTTAACAACAGGTGTATATTGGAGACCAGAGGGTAAAGAGTTCTTAGCAGGTTCACCTATATCTGTATTTGATGCGAAAGATTTAGAACCAGCATGGAATGATTTTGAAGAATTAGTTTGGCCTGCTCTGGCAAAAAGAGTTCCAGCCTTTGAAGAACTAAAATTAACCGGTGGTTGGGCAGGATTTTATGATTGTAATAAACTTGATAACAACGCAGTTGTTGGCAAACATCCAAAATATGACAACGTTTATTTAGCTTCTGGTTTTACTGGAAGAGGTTTGATGCAGGCACCAGGTATTGGAAGAGCTTTAACTGAATTAATTACAACAGGTAGCTATCAATCAATAGATATCAGTGTTTTTGATGTAGAAAGAGTTTTAAAAAGTAATGCTAGACCAGAACCTTACGTTTTATAATTTTTTAATATAAACTCCTAGTATTCCGTTAAATATAGATATAGTTAATATCAATAATTGTCCTTTAAACGAGTAAAATTCAAAGGATGGATAAAAACTTATGCCAATCGAAAAAAAAAGATAAGTTAACACAAAAGGCCGATAAAATTTTTTTATAAAATTTAAAATTTTCACTTACTTTCTAGTTGCAATATAAACGCCCATTGTTGCAAGTATAAATCCTGCTATATCAATATTAGATAACTTTTCTCCTAAAAATAAATAGGCCATCACAGCTGTTGTAGGTGGGACAAGAAAAAATAATGTTGAAGTTTTACTTACTGAACCTGCTTTTATTAAAAACATTAAAATTGTAAAGGCTCCAAACGACACTAGAATAATCTGATGTGTCATTCCTAATAAAAATCCTGTTGTAAAATTTATATAAGGAGTTTCAAATATTGATATTAAAATTAAATTAAAAGAACAGCCCCCAAAAGCTTGAAATCCATTATTAACTGATAATGGGACATTACCACTTAGTTTTTTTTGCCACAAGGTTCCTGTAGTGATTGCAGCAAGGGCTATAAAACAAGTTACTAATCCATCTTTAGGAAAATCTTTTCCAAAATCTACTCCAAGTACTAGCAAAGAACCTACAAAGCCAAACACAATACCAACCCACTGCCTCCATCCTATTACCTCTTTATAGATTGGTCCTGATAATAAATTAGTTAATATCGGTTGAAGAGTAACAATTAATGCTACAACACTTGCAGGAACTCCTACATGAAAAGCGTACCAACAACCACCAAGATATAATCCATGAAACAATACACCGGTAGTTATGCTTTCTAATATATATCTCACTTTTGTAAAAATTATTTCTTTTTTAAGTAATGCGAATAAGAAGAAACCTATAGTTACAATTCCAAATCTAAAGGCAAGTGCTGCAAAAGGTGATGCATTCTGAACTATAATATCACCTGAGATGAATGCAGATGACCATAGCAATATAAATAATAAAGGAAATGTTTTAATCATTTATTGAGGATTTTAAGTCACAAAATTTCTAAACTAAATTTTGACAAGCATTTTGCCAATATTTTTACCGTTTAATAAATCAATAAATGACTTTGGAGCATTCTCTATTCCTTCGTAGATAGTTTCTTTAAATTTTATTTTACCATCCTCCAACCATTTTGACATTTCAGTTTCAAATGGCTCTCTTTCATTATCGTGATCAAAAATAAGAAATCCTTTAATTGTAAGCCTTTTTACTAAAACATAAGCCATATTTTTCAAACCAGATCCAGGATTTGTTGCATTCATCTGTGAAATTCTTCCACAAATCACAATACGACCATATGTTTTCATTTGGAAAATAGCGGACTCTAAAAAGTCTCCACCAACATTATCAAAATAAAGATCAAAACCATCAGGACAAATTTCCTTGAAATGTAATACAAGATTTTCTACTTTCTTATAATTAAAAGCATGATCAACTTTTAATTCATTTTTTAACCAATCAACTTTTTCATCAGACCCTGTGCTTGCAATAACTTTACAACCATGGTTTTTTGCAATTTGGCAAACTGTAGATCCAACACTACCTCCAGCAGAAGAGACTAATATAGTTTGCCCAGATTTCAATTCTCCATGTTTGAAAAGTCCAATGTAAGCTGTATGCCCTGTCATTCCAAGTGGTCCTAAGTACGATTGTATAGGCATATCAATTGGTTTTAGTTTCTTTAGTTCATCAGAACTACAAACAAATTTATCTCTCATACCAAGACTGCTAAATACTAAATCTCCAACACTAAAATCTTTATCATTTGAGCATTCTACTGTACCAATTGCATACCCTTCCATTTCTTCACCGATTTTAAATGGTGGTTTATAATTTTTTCTCTCAGTCATTCTTGCACGCATGTATGGATCAACTGATATCCATGAATTTGACACTAAAATATTTTTTTCATCATTAATTGAAATTTCTTTTGATTTTATTTCAAAATCTGTCTCTTTTGGTAAGCCGGTTGGAATATAATTTTTTAAAGATACGTATTTACTAACCACAGACATTTTAAGACCCCCAAATACTATTTAATATTGCTTCGCGTCTACATCCTTTTTTATATCTTAAGTAATTAAGAAAATTTATTTGGTAATAATCTTGATGAACAGCCTCTGCAATATAAAATTTATCAAATTTTCTTACATAAGTTACTACTTTTTTTTTAAATTTTTTCTCTATTTCCTTAATACTATTTTCTATTAAGTTTTTTTGCTTATCATTTTGATAAAATGCCACTGATCTATAACTATACCCCTTGTCACAAAATTGTCCTACAGCATCAAAGGGATCAATGTTTATCCAGAATTCTTCTAAGAGTTTTTCATAGCTAACTACTTCTGGAATATATATGACTTCAATAACCTCAAAATGGCCTGTGTTTCCATATGTAACTTCTTTATAAGTTGGATTTTCTTTAGTGCCACCTGAGTAGCCAGAGATAACTTTTGAAACACCAAGAATATTTTCAAAAGATTCCTCCATACACCAAAAGCATCCTCCAGCAAAATAAGCTTTTTCAAAATTTGGCGAATTGGCAAAGCTGATTGAAGAAATTAGAAAGAAAATTATTGATAAAAGTTTTTTCATTAAAGGTAGCTATCTAGATTAATAATAGCTTACCTTTAATGTTTTATATTTAAAACTCTATTTTTTTTGATATTTTGCCGCTTCTTCAGAACCGCCTGTAGCGCTTCCTTTACTATATGAGTGAGCACCCATTCCTGCTAACTGCCCATCTTTGACTATTAAATATTGATCTCTCATTTCAGTACCATCAAAAAAGCACTCTAGTATTTCTCTAACACCGTCTGCATATCTAGCTTGAGCAGATAGTGAAGTTCCAGAAGTATGAGGTGTCATTCCATGGTTTGGCATTGTTCTCCATACATGATCGTTTGGAGCTGGCTGAGGAAACCACACGTCTCCTGCATACCCACTTAGTTGACCACTTTCTAAAGCTTTGGCAATTGCATCTCTATTACAAATTTTACCTCTTGCTGTATTTACAATATATGCACCTTTTTTCATTTTAGATATCATTTCATCATCAAATAAATTTTCTGTTTCAGGATGAAGAGGACAGTTAATTGTAACAACATCACATACTTTAACCATAGACTCTACAGTTTCATGAAAAGTAAGATTTAACTCTTTTTCAACTGATTCAGGTAATCTATGTCTATCAAAATAATGAAGATGTACATCAAATGGTTTCATTTTTCTTAATGCATCTAAACCAATTCTTCCAGCCGCAACTGTTCCAATGTTCATTCCTTCAACATCATAAGACCTTTGAACTGCATCAGCAATATTCCATCCACCCTCATTAACAATTCGGTGTTGGTTGTGATAATCTCTTACCATTGAAACAATCATCATTACTATGTGCTCGGCAACTGATCTTGAATTACAAAATGTTACTTCTACAACATCGATTTTATGATCCATTGCTGCCTGTAAATCTACATGGTCTGAACCAATTCCTGCTGTGATAGCAATTTTTAAATTTTTTGCTTTTTCAATTCTTTCTTTTGTTAAATAATATGGAAAGAATGGTTGAGAAATAACTATATCAGCATCAACGATATGTTTGTCAGCTTCACATCCATCTCCATCTTTACTATTTGTTACAACTAACTCATGACCGTTACTCTCTAAAAATTTTCTTAATCCTAATTCACCAGATACACATCCTAATAGTTCTCCAGGCGTAAAATCTCTACCTTTTGGACTTGGTAGTGTCATCCCATCTGGATATTTTTCTAGTTTTGGAAGATCTGACAATGGGTAGCTTTTAGGCATCCCACCTTTTGGATCATCATATAATACGCAAAGTACTTTCATTTTTTCTCCTAATATTTATGTTTTAAAATCTCTCTATAGATATTTTCTTAAGAAAGTGTAGCATAAAATTAGAACATCAATCAAACGAATAGTAGTTGATTAGGGGTATTTCTTTTTAGCAACGAATTTATTCAGAATAATTCCAAAGGCTATTATAATCAAACATCCAGTTAATATTGGAGAGAACAAATAGTCAAACGATACTGAGCCCAATATGACTATAATAGGATTTCCTCCAGCTGGGGGGTGGGTTACATCTAGTAAAATCATCAATCCAACACCAAGACCTACCGCTAAAGGTATTGATATATAAATTGGCAATGGGATAAAATTATAAAATAGAATTCCAATTGTTGAAGTTACTAGATGACCAAATAATATATTTTTAGGTTTCGCAAATGGACTTTCTGGGTAACCATATAAAAGAACCATTGAGGATCCAAATGATGCAATTAAAAAAAGTCCAAAATTAGTTTTATAAGTTAATAAAGTGAGTACACCAATTGTTATAGTTGTAAAAATCAATGCTAAAAGGGATCTTATAATTTTATCTTTGTTCATTTATTGTATTACTTTTTTTAAAGCTTTTATTGGAAGCGTTAAACATTCTTTTCTTGCATAATTTTTTTTATCAAAGATTTTTTTAAACTCTTTCCATTCACTTGGAAATGAAATATTTTTTTTATCATTAAACTTATCCAATAATTTTAAAAAATTTTTAATTTTATCTTTACTTTTTTTCTTAAAATTTTTTGTAGCTAAATTTGCAGATGCATTGCAATATATGCAAGATTGAGATTGATAAGAGAAATCTTTTATAACATTGTCTTTAATAATTAAAAAAATTTCAATCTCATCACCACAAATTTGACTTTTATATTTCATCGAATGAGTGCAGTTATTAATATGTTTATTGTTTTTGGTATCAGAAGCTATTTTTAAAATATTAATATCCATTAATTTGAGTATTTATTTGATTGTTATTATACAAATTTATATTTATATTTTCATACTTCTTAAATAAAAAAATAGCACATGCTAAACTTAAAAAATCCTAAAGTAGCCATCCCAATCGTATTAATTGCTGGTATTTTTTGGTCATTTGGTCCATATGTTGTAAGGCACATCGATCAGCCAGAAACAGTTCCTTGGCAATATTTATTTACAAGAGGAATAGTTATTTTTCTTTTGCTTAATATGTATTTGTTCCTTGAGGAAGGAAAAGAGTTTTATAAAAATTATTTTAAAGTGGGTATATCGGGTCTAATTGGAGGTATTGGTCTTGGTACCGCAATGATAACATTTATATGGTCAATTACTAATACGACAGCAGCTATCACTTTACTTTGTCTTGCAGCAATGCCATTTATAACAGCCTTATTAGGGTTCTTATTCTTAAAAGAAAAAATTTCATTAACAGTATGGATTGCGATTGTAGTTGCAGCAGCGGGTATATGTATAATGGCTTTTGACAATTCTGGTAAAAATTCATTGCCAGGGCTTGTGTTTGGACTTATTTCTGCATTAGGTTTCTCAATTTTTTCTGTTTCACTTAGATGGAGAAAAGAAACACCAAAATTTACTACTGTAGCCTTTGCGGGTTTGTTCTGTTTCATATTTTCTACTGTAATGCTTGTGTCAAACGATGCTAATTTTTTATCTACTGGAAAAAATGAAGCCTTATTTGCTACTCATGGAACTCTAGTATGCATGGGTTTAATATTATATTCAATTGGATCAAAAAACATTCCAGCAGCTGATCTAACTTTACTCTCACTCACTGAGGTAATAGGTGGAATATTCTGGGTGTGGTTACCATGGATGGGAATTAATGAAGTCCCATCTACGAATACTATTATTGGTGGATTTTTTATCTTTATGTCAATTTTTTACTACAGCCTCATTATGCAGTCTAATAGAAGATTTATAGGTTTAAATTAAAATGAATAATGAAAAAGTAATTGTTAATAGTTGGAATGAATGGGATCCATTGAAACATGTAATAGTAGGTAAAGCAGATGGTACTTGTATACCTGCCCCTGAGCCAGCATTAGATGCCAAAGTTCCAGAAGACAGCGATATGAGAGGAAAATTTGGTCCAAGAACTAAAGATACTGTAGATAAAGCAAATCAGCTTTTAGATGATTTCTCAAATATATTAAAAAAAAGAGGGATTAAAGTTGATAGACCAGATCCAATTGATTTTAATCAAAAAACATCTACACCTGATTGGCAAGCGGAGACAATGTTTGGATGCATGCCACCTAGAGATGTTTTGCTAACTGTTGGTAATGAAATTTTAGAGGCTACCATGAGTTATCGTTGCCGATGGTTTGAATATCTATGTTACCGACCACTTTTAAAGCAATATTATAATTTAGATCCAAATATGAGACACGAATCTGCTCCTAAACCTAGATTAACAGATGAGGATTACAGAGAAGATTACTTATCAGATAAAATAGGAATTCAAAAAAGACTGGAATGGACAGAAAATAAATATTTTGTGACCACTGAGGAGGAGCCATTATTTGATGCTGCTGACGTTCTAAGATTTGGTAAAGATTTAGTAGTACAACATGGTTTTACAACAAATTTAAAAGGAATTGATTGGTTAAAAAGACATTATAAAGATCACAGGGTCCATGCTGTTAATTTTCCAGGTGATCCTTATCCAATTCATATAGATGCAACCTTTACACCTATCAAGGAGGGTTTAATAATTAACAATCCTCAAAGAAGGCTTCCTAAAGAGCAAAGAAAATTATTTGAAAATAACGGATGGGAAATTATTGATAGTGCTCAACCTGCACACAACGAGCCTCCTCCTCTATGTTACTCTTCAACATGGCTATCAATGAATGTTTTGGTTTTAGATCCTAAAACTGTATGTGTAGAAAAAAGTGAAGTATACCAAGCAGAACAACTAGATAAATTAGGCATGGAGGTTGTTCCTGTTGAGCTTAGAGACGCTTATGCATTTGGAGGTGGATTACATTGTTGTACAGCAGATGTTTATAGAGAAGGTGAATTAAAAGATTATTTTCTAAAGCAATAATTGTGACTCAGATAAAAACAAAAAGAGAAAGAGTAAAATTTGCTTCAGATAACGTTACAGGTGCATGTCCAGAAGTCTTAAATGCACTTCTTAAAGCTAATGAGGATGACAAAACTCCATATGGTAATGATGAGCTGTCGAAAAACTTACAAATCAAATTTTCAGAAATATTTGAAAAAGAAGTTATAGTATTTCCAACAGCATCAGGAACAGCAGCTAATGCTTTAGCCTTATCAACTATGACTCCTTCTTTTGGAAATATCTATTGCCATAGACTTTCCCATATAAATGTCGATGAATGTGGAGCTCCAGAATTTTATACTGGAGGTGCAAAGTTAGTTAATCTGGACGGAGATAATGGAAAAATAATAGCAGAAGAACTAGATAGAAACATCTCTGGAAAAGGTGTGGTACATCATACTCAACCCTCATCAGTAAGTATTACCCAATTATGTGAAACAGGTGTTGCTTACAATTTAGATGAAATAAAAAAAATATCAGAGATTACTCATAAACATGATCTAAATATTCATATGGATGGTGCAAGATTTGCAAATGCGTTAGTTTCATTAAACTGTACTCCAGCAGAAATGACATGGAAGTCTGGAATTGATGTACTGTCATTTGGAGCAACTAAAAATGGATGCCTAGCAGCAGAAGCCATTATTTTTTTTAAACAAGAGTTAGTTGGAAATTTAGCTTTTTTAATGAAAAGAGCAGGGCATTTACTATCAAAGATGCGTTTTGTATCAGCTCAATTAGATGCTTATATCTCAAATGAGGTTTGGTTAAAAAATGCAAAGCATGCAAATGCTATGGGGAAAAAATTAAGTCAAGGTTTACTGAAACACAAAAATATTGAATTAGCTTACCCAACAGATGCAAATGAAGTTTTTGTTAAAATACCAAAAAATATAATTGATCAATTTAATTCGCATGGTTACAAAATTAACGACGATGAGTGGGAAGATAAAGCTGTTCGATTAGTTGCTGCCTGGAATACTCATCCAGATGATGTAGAATCGTTTTTAAATACAATTAAATCTTAATTTAGTTAGGATTTTCTTTAAGGAAATTTATATAATTAACTATTTCATCAAATTTTTCATCCTCAATATCTTTATAACTTGCATTAAATTTACTCTTTACGCAAATTGCGACATGTGCATAAGGATTTCTGCCTTTAGGATGATTAGGATGATCTGGAAGTTGTCCTTGTAAATAAAGGCCGGCTTCCTGTATCATTTTCCACAGTTTACTTGCGTTTTCTTTGTTCACACCTTTACTTTTCTTGTTTACCTCAAAAAGCTCTAGTTTAGGAACTAGTTACATTATTTTCTCAAGTTTCCAAGCTTCATCTTTAGCATTAAACTTTGCATTCCAATCTTTAGATCTTTGATCTTCAAATAAGGCATAAAATTTTTCTTCATCAGTGACATTTGCAATAAAAATCATTTTACCTTCACGAATGTGTGCCCATTCAAATGATGACGTGCATTTTGTAAGATCATCTTTAAACATACTGTATAATTCATCTGCATCTTTTTTAGTTCCTTGATATGTTGTTGTTCCAACAAAGTTCATAGTTTTACCTTTCTTTAATTAATTAAGTTAATATAGACTCAACAAATTCCCAATCAATAAAATTTTTTAACAAATTTATCTCACCTTGTTCTAGTTTTGGTTCTAGTTCTAGTTTGACCTTTAAAATCCACCACGCCAATTATTTTTAGATTTCAAATCTTTCTCTTCTTGTTTTGAAGTAGGTCTAAATAAATAAAAACCTACTACAACAATAACGAATATACCTAAAATGATTTCAGTCATATTTGATTAATCTCTAAAGTTTATAAATTCAATTGGAAGTCCTATATCAATACCTTGTATAGCAGATATTGCTTCTTGAAGGTCATCTCTTTTTTTTCCTTGAGCTCTTAATTCTTCTCCTTGAATTTTAATTTGAATTTTAAGTTTAAGTTTTTTTACATCAGCAATAATCTTCTTAGCATTTTCTTGACTAATGCCCTCTGCTAATTCACTGACTTGTCTGATGGTTCCACCAGACGCTCCTTCTGAATTTTTAACGATTATTACTCTTGGATCTACTTTTCTTCTTACAAGATGAACTTGTAGTAATTCATTTACTTGTTTTAATTTTAATTCATCTGGCGCTATTGTAGTTATTATTTTATCTTTTCTCTCAATTGAAATATTAAGTCCCTTAAAATCATATCGGTTAGCAATTTCTCTTAAACAATTAGAAAGAGCATTGTCAAATTCTTGATAATTAATTTTACTTATTACATCAAATGAAGGCATAATTTTAATATTCTATACAATATTACATTTTTTTATAAGAACAACCTTCTTTAATCATTGTAATAATTTTTAAAATTTTAGTATATTTTAATTTTAAATGTCCAAAGGTAAAATTAAAATTCATATAAGAAATAATCACTGGAAAAAAGGTTCTTTGCCTTGTGATTTAGAAGGTGAAAAAAATAGTAGTGTTCCAAAAGAATTATTTGAGAATTTTCTCAAAAAATATTCTGATATAAAAGATAAGATTTCATTCATAATTGATTGGGATGATGATAATTGGAAATCTTCAATGAAAGATGCAGATATTTTGCTTACATGGAATTTCCCAACAAAAAATTTAAGTAAAATTGCACCAAATTTAAAATGGATACATATTGTGTCGGCGGGTGTTAATCATCTTTATCCATTTAATTGGCTTAAAAAAGATATAATTTTAACAAATAGTAGTGGAATACATTCTAAAAAAGCAGGTGAATTTGGATTAATGAGTGTTTTGATGCTTCAAAACCATATGACAAGAATAATTACTAATCAAAAAAAAAAAGAGTTTGTAACTTTATTAAGTAACCCAATTGATAGTAAAAAAGTTGTAGTGGTAGGCACTGGATCATTAGGTGGGTCAATGATTAAACATATCAGCTCATTAGGAGCAAAAGTTATTGGAGTTAATAGAAGGGGTAGAGCAGTTGAAGGTTGTTCAAAAGTTATAACATTTGATAGGATTGATGAAGTCTTAGCTGAGGCTGATTTTCTTTATTTAGCTGTTCCAGAAACAAACGAAACAAAAGGGTTAATAAATAAGAAAAGATTAGATGTTCTTAAAGCTACGTGTGGAATTGTTAATATTGGTCGCCAATCTGTTATGGATTATGAGCATCTGAGAAAAAAATTAAAAAAAAATGAAATTGCTGGAGCTATTTTAGATGTTTTTTCAGAAGAACCCATAAATAAAAATTCTAAATTTTGGGATACTCCAAATTTAGTAATTACACCTCATATATCTTCAGATAGCAAAGGAAATTATATTAAAATGGTTTTAGAAAAGTTTTTTCAGAATTTAATACTATTTATTGATAAAAAAGATTTGCATAATCAAGTCGATCCTAAATTAGGCTATTGATTATTTTGGTAACCAGGAACTGTACAAAGGATTGTCGTTTGTAATTGGAAGTTTGATACTTTTGTTTTGTCTTGATGAACTGTAAACAGCTGTTACAAACTCTAAAGATTTTCTAGCATCCAATAAAGTTACTTCATCACTAACTTTTCCATCAAGTTTGTTGGCTATTTCATTAAACATTCCTGCGTACCATGATTTAGGTTTTTCGACTTTTGACAATACTTCATCAATTTGACTTTGTGAAATAGGGGCTCTTGGTAAAAATACCCATTCATCATCAGCTGGATTATAAGGTTTATCTGGAGATGCTCCCGATTCTACTGTCAGTCCATCAAAACAGAATTTTAGTCTACTGGTATCATTTGCTGCACCAAGGGTGATAGAGCTGGTGACCAATGTTCCATCTTTCATTTCAATTGATAAAGATGCACAGTCTTCGACCTCAATATCGTTTACTCTTGTAGTTAATTTTGCAAATACATTTGAAACTGGTCCTAATATCATACTGACTAAGTCATGAATATGTATTGAGTGACTTAAAATTGCTCCTCCTTGTTCACCATCCCAAGTACCTCTCCAAGGTTTTGAGTAATAATCTTTTCCTCTGTTCCAATGAGTTTCTAATGAGGCGATTAAAGGTTTTCCAGCAAGTCCTGACCTTATTAGTGCCTTAAATTTTGAAAATCCTAATCCATACCTATATTGAAATACAGGAAAGATTATCTTTCCTGTTTCTTTACTAATATTTTCTAGCTCATCAATTTCATTAAGACTTGAAACCAATGGTTTTTCACAAATTACATGCTTTCCCGCTTCAAGAGATTTTTTGCATGCAGAAAAATGTAAATGGGGTGGGAGACAAATATCAATCATATCTATTTCCTTTACTTTTAATACATCATCAAAGTTTAATGACATTTTAGTATCATTATTTGACGCTAAGATTTTATCTATTGCATCTCTTGTTAAACCACACAATGTATGAACACTAAATCGGTCTGATACTTTTTGAAAGTCTTCAAAATGTTTAGCTCCTATATTAGTTCCTATTATTGCTACCTGATATTTTTTCATTTTTTTTCTGCTAATTCTTGAGCTTTAATTGCTAGTTCCATTGATAAGTAAGTAAGTTCTGGCGAACAAGCAGTATCAGTTCTATTTAAAACATCTTTAATTAAATTAGCAAAGTAGGGGAGTTTTACATTCGCACAGTCAATATGTTTAACATCGTCATTATTTGCCAAAAATAGTTGATTTCCTTTTTCAGATTTTGCTAGGTCTGTGTATTTTCTAATTTCAATAAAACCTTTATCACCCAATATAAATAACCTTCCATCTCCCCAAGTAGAAAGCGCATCAGGAGTAAACCAATCTAAACGAACATATCCATGACCACCATTTCCAGTAAGATTAACTTCCCCGAAATCTTGAAAACCAGCAAATTCTTTCTTAGTCGTATTTTCGACTAACGCATGGTTTACTTTAGCTTCATTTGAATTAGTAAATACTAAAAATTGGTGAATTTGATGTGAGCCTATATCAGTTATTATTCCACCATAACTATTACGATCATAAAACCAATCAGGTCTCTCATAATTACCTTGCCTGTGGGGACCAGTGCCAATTGTCTGTTTGACTTTACCAATTTTACCTTCAGCAACTAGCTCTTCAGCTTTTGTAACAGCGGCTACATGAAATCTTTCTGAAAAATTAATTGACCAAATTTTTCCAGTATCTTTAACAGTTTGTTTTAGATTATTAAGTTGCTCAAGAGTTGTACATCCTGGTTTATCAACCATAACATCTTTTCCAGCTTTCATTGCGTCTATAGATAGATTTGCTCTATCTTTGGGAATGGATGAAATTAAAATCATATCAATTGTATCGTCATTTAAAATATCGCTTTTATTAACTACTCTTTTTATTTGGGGATATTTTTTGCTAAATTCATCTAATGTTAACGGAGATCCTTCGGTCCAAAAATAATTACAACTACATCCCTCTTTAAGCATCTCATCAAGCATGTCGAAGATATGACCATGATCAATACCCAATACTCCAAGATTTATAGTTTTAGTCATAAACCATTTTAGCAGATTAAAAATTTTAAATAAGATTTTAATTATTAGGAAGGGTTATTCTCTTCAATAACGGTTTCTTGAGTTCCTAGTGGTTTTACCGGGTCTTCGATAGGCTCTGTCGCTGGATTTAGTTCTAAGCCAATAGGTGTTATTGTTGTAGGAAGAGGTGTGAATTGAGAATCTGGGTTTTCAATAACCTCTCTAACATTCATTCTATAAATTCCATATGCTCCTATTAAACAATGAAATATAATTAAAAATATAAAATAACCATTCTCTCCAATTATATCCATAAACATAGAACATAAAAAAGGCCCGCTAATTGCACCCATTCCAAAGGTAAATTGTAAACCTGCACCAGCAGCTACAAATTTTTCTTTAGCTATAAAATCATTAGTGTGAGCAAATATTAATGCAAACATAGGAAGACTAAAGAAAGCATATAAACCTGTAAAAATATAAAACCAAAACTTTGAGCTCGCCAAACCATCAGGTAAATGCATTGTACCAACTGAAAAAATCGCACATAACGCAAAGAAAGCCGAAGCAAATGTGGAATATACGGTTACTGTTCTTCTGTCATAAACGTCTGATAGCTTACCAATCGGCCATTGTGAAATTGCACCAGAGATAGCAATTAAAAATGTTACAAAAGAAATTTCAAAAATACTAAAATTCATTGACGCTGCATAGACAGCAATTAAAGCAAACATTGCAGAGTGACAAATTCCACATAAAAGTGCACTTACCATTCCAAAAGGAGAGGCTTCATAAAGTTCTTTAATTTTCATTCCTATAATTTTTTTAAATTTTGGTGGTTTTTTCTTAGTTAATAATATTGGAACAAGTGACAGGGACATGAATAAAGAAACAAGTATAAATGGCTGAAAATTTTCTGGCTTACTGAAGTTTAAAAAAAACATTCCAATCGCCATAGATCCATAAAGAACAATCATATAAACTGATAAAACGCTTCCTCTATTTTTATTGCTTGCTCGGTCGTTTAGCCAGCTTTCAGCAATTGTATATAAACATACCATTGAAAAACCTGAGGCAATTCTTAATAGAAACCATGTAAATGGATTGACGATTATAGAGTGAACTAAAACAACGATAGAAGCAATTGATGCAAAAGCAGCAAATACTCTAATATGTCCAACTCTTGAAACTAAAATTGGAACTGTTTTTGCTCCTATAAAATAGCCTACAAAATAACCAGATAGCATAAAACCAGTTGCTGTTAAGCTAAAACTTTCATGAACTGCTCTTACTCCAAGTAAAGAAACTTGAAAGCCATGAGCTATCATAATTAGACCCATGCCTGTGAATAATGCCCAGGAATTTTTAAGTATCTTTTCCATAATTGCGCTATCTATGGATGATTTGATAGTAAATCAAGAAATTAATTAATAATTTTTTTAGGCTCTCTTAGCTTTATAAATGAGTGGATGCCCAAAGTGATTATGATCACGGCACCTCCAACGATTGTCTCTAACGTTGGCTGCTCTTTAACAACTAACCAAACCCAAATTGGACCTATTATTGTTTCTAATAAGAAAAATAGATTTACTTCTTCTGCTGGTATGAATCTTGGTGCGATCGTTACTAAAACAAAAGGAAGGGCTACACAAATAATGCACATTATCGGTATGTAAATTTGATCAGTTCCAATTAAATGAAAGTTTTCAACAAAAAAGAAAGCAAATACTGCCACTCCTAATTTGCCAATTACAGCAGAAGGCAAAAGATCTCTGTCTTTAGCATATCTAATAAGAACTGCATTCACAGCTAATCCTGCAGCTGTAACAAATCCCATTATATTCCCAAAAAGATTACCGACTTGTAAAGAGTCATAAAAAATAAATAAAGCCGCTAAAAATGTAATGAAAATGGCGATCCAAGTCCCTTTACTAGGCATTTCTTTTAAGAATATTGCCCCAAGTATTGCGGAAAGCATTGGGGCTAAAGCAATCATAATCAACGTATTGGCTACATTAGTATTTTGAATAGAAACAATGAAAGTGATGTTACAAATAGAGAAGCTAATTGCGTAAAATATACCAACTGTACCAACTTTTAAAAAGGCATTAATAAAATTTTGCCTATAAAATAATAGTAGTCCAATTAATACTATAAAGAAAGGTATGGCTCCTCTATAAAAAAGCATTCCCCATGTTTCTATGTCTGAAAGTCTGATAAGTAATGAGTCTGGTGTAATGAACATTACAGCTACGAAGGCTAGTAATGAACCTTTCTTTTGATCTGATAATTTATTCAAGCTCTTAAACCTTTCCAAAATATCTTAGCAAGATTAATTTTAGAAAGGTCATAGTATGTTTTCAATCCAGTAGGAGACGTAACATTAATATCTCCATTTAGTTTCTGATCTATGAAGTCAATTCCAGCAAAATAAATATTATCATTCTTTAATTTTTTTCCGATAATTTTTGAAATTTTTAACTCTTGTTTTGAAAGTTTAGTAAGCTTAGGTACAGCACCCTTGCTCATATTACTCAAATATGAACCTTTTTTAGGAACTCTTGAAATTGCACCACATACTTTACCATTAATAATAAAAACTCTTTTATCTCCTTTAGAAATATTTTTTAAAAATTTTTGAAACATAGAATGACCATTTTTATTTAAAAAATTTGTAATAAGTTTTTTATTAAACTTATTTTTAATGAGATAAATTTGATTACCACCGTATCCATTAATGGGTTTCATAATTATACTTTTATTTTTTTTATAAAACTTCTTAATTTCTGCAATATTATTTGAAAATATAGTATTAGGCATATATTTGATAAAATGTTTTGAATACAATTTTTCTGATACATTTCTAATAGCTGTTGGGTTATTTATTACTTTTACTTTTTTTAAGCCATCTAAAATAAGAGTAGTTATCAAATATTCTGAATTAAATGGAGGGTCTTGTCTAATTAAAATAAATTTAAGATTTTCTACGAAAATTTTTTGTTTCTTATAAATTTTATAAAATTTATTTTTCTCATAGTTAAATTTTACAAATACACCATTTGCATAAGTTTTATTTTTTATAATAGATAAGTTTGAGGGAGTATAATAAAATATTTTATATCCTAATTTTTGAGCTTCATGAGCTAAAAATATTGATGTATCAGAAGATATGTTAATTTTTTCTAATTTATCGCCTTGAATGCCTATTATTTTATTTGTCATATAAATCTTCTAAATTTTCAAATTTAGAGAATTTATTTATAACATGACTGGCGACTGTTTCTTTATTATTGATAATCTTATTTAGATGTTCCAAGTATTTAGTTTCGTTTGTACCGCTTTTTCCAATAAAATCTCTCTTCTCTAAACCTTTTTCAGCAATTTTTAACAAGTTAGAGATCCAATAAATCATATCTTTACCCATTAAATTTGTATCAAGTCCTTTCATGGGCGCATCTTTATACGCATTCAACAAATCTTTCTTTTCCCATTTTGAAATAAATTCTAATGCTTCGTCTAAATTACCATATAAAAGACCAGTAAAAAAAGCAGGACCAGCACATATACAGTTCCAACCACAAGTATCCATAGATCTTAATTCAATATATTTTTTTAATCTATTCTCTGTAAATATAGTGCTTAAATGTAATCCAAGATCTTCAATACTTGGTAAAGATTTATTTATTTCTCGAATATTACCATTCATATAATCAGAAAATTTATAATTTTTACCAGATAAAAATTTATCATCCTTTTTTATAAACAGTATTGGATAATCTATTACAAAATCAGCATATTTTTCAAAATCAATATTTTCTAAAAAAATTTCTGGAAGACCACCCCTTGATGTTTCTTGCCATACTTTTGATCGATATGATAAATATTTACTATCTTTTTTCTCAACAATTGATGAGTTTGCAAAAAGTGCAATACTTAATGGAACTAAACTATTAGCTAATTTAAATTTTTTTATAAAATCATTTTCAGAAGTGTAGTCTAGATTTAACTGTGTCCCAGATGTTCTATACATCATATCTAAACTGAGCGACCCACCTTTAGGCATATCCTTTGTCATTACTTCATATCTTTTTTTAGGATTGTTCGGAATTTCAGACAGCTTAGATATTGGATCAAATCCAGCACTTACTATTTTTAAATCTAATTTTTCAACAACTTGTTTAAGTTCAAACAAATAATTATTAGCTTCAGAGCAAACTTCATGAATATTAGTTAATTGAGCACCTGCAAGCTCAATTTGATTACCTGGTTCTAAAGTTATACTCTTATTATCTTTGTTTAACGCTATTACATTTTCACCCTCATAAGATGGCTTCCAACCAAATTCATATAAAATTTTGAAAATCTCTTTAATTGTAGAATAATTAATTCTTTTATTATTAATCTTATAGAAAAGAAATTTTTCGTGCTCAACGCCTATTTTGGAACTTATAGGCTCCTTAATTCCTGATTTAAAATGATCTATTATGTTATCTTTATTCATATTAATGATTTAATCACTCTTACTTAGATATTCAACAGCTTCGCTTATGTTAGTTAATTTGTTAGAACAAGTTTGGTTTTTACATATAATAACACTATGTTTTGTATCATTATTTAATTGGTAAACAAATGTTGCAACTCCTAGATATTCTTTTTGTAAATAAAGCTGCATTTCCTTAATAGATTGAGATGTTCCACTGAATGTGAATGATAAGCTATTATCGCAAATATCAAGGGTTTTAATAAAACTAAACATCTGTGAATAATAAGAGTTTATAACTTGATGAAATGATTTTTTAAGCACTTCATTTCTCTCATACCATATTTTGTCATTTGTAATTGAATATAATTTATTTGAAATTAACAGATAAACGCTATTACCATTTGGAATATTGCTATCGTTTAAGTCTAGTGGACTTGCAAACAAATCATTATCTTTAATAATATTTTTCTGGAATAATTGAGTTTCTTTATTAAAGAATAATTTCCAAGTATCATTCATTATTTTTATTGATTTTTTCAAAGCTTTTTTGTCAGCATTTACTTCATAAAGTGTTATCATGAGTAAAGCATAATATACATAGTCCTCAAGAAAAGTTTCTATTTCTTTATTTTCATAACAATGAATAATTTTTTGATGTAATTTTTTATTTAATATTTCAATTGTTTCTATCGTCTTACTTTTTAAATATTCGTCATCTAAATTTATTGAAGTTTTGAGAAGAACTTGGAGCATATATGCGTTTAAATCCGTTTGTGATTTATCATCAAAAAATGGTTTTATTCTTTTTCGTCTAACATCAAGTAATTTATTTTTTATCTGATTTAGGTTATTTTTATTCTCATCAGGTATTAAATTTTTTTCCACTAAAATGTTATTACCTTCAAAATTACCGCTCTCCGAAATTTCGTACTTATTTTCTAAATATTTTATATCATCCTTTAAAAGATTATTTAATTCTTCATACGACCAAACATAATATTTTCCTTCAACGCCTTCACTATCAGCATCATATGCAGAACCATATAATTCTTCTTTGTTTTTAAATTCATTATTAAAATATTGAATTGTTTGTAAAAGTTTATTTTTGAAATAATCATTTTTGGTATTTTGATAAAATTTAGTTAAAAGATCTATGAATTGGATATTATCATATAGCATTTTTTCAAAGTGAGGAATTATCCATTTTTCATCAACAGCATATCTTGATATTCCTCCTTCTAGTTGATCATAAATACCTTTCGAACAGAGATTGCTAAGCAAAATTTCAACAGGTTTAAAATAATTTTTGTTTTTAGTTTTTAAATAAAAGTAAAACATTGCATCAAATAAATAAAATTGGGGGAACTTCGGTGCTCCTTTGAAACTTCCGTTATTTTCATCTAAATAATTTATAATTTTTTCAACAAATGGCTCCAATGGTTGATTTAAAACTGCAGATCTTTGATTTATTTTTGAGAATATTTCTTTAATTTGTGGTGCCTGAGCTAAAATTTTCTCTCTATTTTCATTGTAAACGTTATGCACGTTATTTAGGACTTTTTTAAAGTCAGGTCTTCCTTGAATTTCCTTGGGTGGGAAATATGTTCCTCCTGTAAATGGTACACCATTTTCGTCTAAAAACATTGATAATGGCCATCCACCTTGAGCTCCAGTTAGTATTGATAAGCTTTTTTGAAATACATAATCCAAATCAGGTCTTTCCTCTCTATCAACTTTAATATTTATAAACTTTTCGTTCATCAGTTTAGCAGTTTCTTTATTTTCAAAACTTTCATGGGCCATAACATGACACCAATGACAGCTTGCATACCCTACACTTAAAAATATTGGTTTTTTTTCTTTTTTGGCTTTATCTAGAGTTTCTTTATTCCAAGGAAACCAATCAACTGGATTATCTTTATGTTGTTGAAGATAAGGACTTTTTTCGTTTTTTAAAATATTAGACAATTTAATGATGATAGTAAGGTTTTCTTGAAAAAATATTCCTAACCATTGGTTCAAAATCTTTTAAAGTCATTGATTTATAATTTGGATCAAACGAAGATTGATCATAATTTTCACAAAAATCTATTGTTGCTTGATAATGCTCTGCATCTTTATATTTTTCTCTTGCATTTTTGTCTCCACCTAAATGTTCTGCAGAATAATAGGTTTGAAATAAGCCATGGTGTAAAATGATCCAGTAAGTTTTTTCTGAAACATAAGGTTTAATTACTGATGCTGCGTATTGAGAATGATTCATTGGAGCTAACTCATCTCCAAGATCGTGTAATAATGTTGCTACAACCATTTCCTCGTTTTCCCCATTTTTATATGCTCTTGTTGCAGCTTGTAACGAGTGTTCTAATCTTGTTATCTGATAGCCTTCAAGTGTAGTAGTTTGTAAAGCTAAATAATCTAAAATTCTATCTGCAGTTTTTCTTTCATATTGACTTTCTAATTTTTCCAAAAGTTCATAGTCATCTTTAGTACCGTTCTTCATTTTTGTAAAACTTACTTTTTTCATTTTAATTATTTGATGCAGTACTTAATAAGGAAAGTTGAGTTACTTTATCTTCACCGAGCTCATCAATTATTTTTACAGGGTATTCCCCAGTAAAGTGATGATCCGTCAACTGTGGATAATTTTCATTTCTTTTTTCAAATCCCATTCCTAAATATAAACCATTCAAACTTAAAAATTTTAGCGACTTAGCTTTTATGAATTCACAAATTTCAGCTGTAGATTTGTTTGCAGCTAAAAGCTCTTTTTTAGTTGGCGTATCAACACCATAAAAATCAGGAAATTTTATTTCTGGGCTGGCTATTCTCACGTGAACTTCTTTTGCTCCAGAATCGTATAACATCTTCACTATTTTTGAGGATGTAGTGCCTCTTACAAGTGAGTCATCAACTAGAATTATTCTTTTATCTTTAATCACAGAAATATTTGGGTTTAATTTTAACTTAACTCCTAAACTTCTAATTTGTTGAGATGGTTCGATAAAAGTCCTTCCAACATAATGGTTTCTAATTAAACCTAGATCAAATTTTAGTCCCTTTTCTTCAGCATATCCGAGTGCTGCAGCATTCCCTGAGTCTGGAACAGGCACAACTAGATCGGCTTCTATTTCATCCTCTTTAGCTAACTGTGAACCAAAGTTCTTTCTGTATTCGTAAGCAGTTTTGCCGTTTAAAATACTGTCTGGCCTAGAGAAATAAATATATTCAAATACACAAGGCCTGATCTTTTTTGGTGGAAATGGTTTAATACTTTTTAACTCATCATCTTCGATATAAACAATTTCTCCATTTTCAACTTCTCTTACAAATTTTGCTCCAATAATATCAAACGCGCATGTTTCAGAAGCAAATACATATGAGTTTTTCAATTTACCAATTACTAACGGTCTAATTCCATAAGGATCTCTTACACCAATTAGAGTATTTTGCGTCATCATTACAAGTGCATAACCACCTTGGATTTGAAATATAGCATCTATTATTTTATCTATCGTTTTTCTTCTCTTTGATTTAGCAATTAATTGAACAATAGTTTCAGTGTCAGATGTTGTATAAAATATAGCACCATCCTGAACTAATTTATTTCTTAAAGTTATAGCATTTGTAAGATTACCATTATGTGCAACACCAATACCACCTGCATTTGTATCAGCAAAAAAAGGCTGCACATTCCTTAAAGCAGTTCCACCTGTCGTTGAGTAGCGATTATGACCAATTGCATATTTTCCAGGAAGTTTTTTTAAAACTTTTTCATCATTAAAGTTATCACCAACTAAACCAAATCTTTTTTCTGAATGATATTTTTCTCCATCGTATGAAACAATACCGCAACCTTCTTGTCCTCTATGCTGAAGTGCATGAAGACCTAGAGCGGCAAGGGTAGAGGCATCATTAGAATTACTTATTCCAAATACTGCGCACTCTTCCTTAATCTTAGGATTAAATATCTTGAACTTTTTCTTTGGTTTCTTCATAATCTTTTTTGTCAGGAAATTCTTTTATAAGGTAGTTACTACCTTTTTCAACCCATGCATATGTAAAAGCATCATCCAAATTAATTGGCCATTTTTTGTGGTTATAGATGATATTTATAGTTGTATAAATACATACAATTATAACGTAAGCCCTAATAAATCCAAAAAAGAAACCAAAGATTCTATCTAAATTTCCCAATCCAGAGTAGGTGACTGCTCTATTAATTCCTTTATTTATTAATAAAATTAAGAATATAATTATTATGAATAATCCTATACCAACCGTTAGATCAAGGACATATTTGCTATCAATTATATCTTCGAAGTATGGTTTTACTTTTGGAAATAGAAATAGAGTAACAACATAAGCTAGTAGCCATTTAGAGGCTGACAAAATGCTCAACAAAAAACCTTTTTTTGTGCATGTAATCAAAGATAATACAGTGAAAACTAAGTAAATAATGTCAAAAGTATACAGGTCACTTAAAAATTCTTTTACAAATTCCATTAATTATTTAACTTTAAAAGGTTTGAATACTAAAATTAAAGATGGCAATAACGTTAAAACTGATATCATAGCGAATAGCATTGCTATTCCAGTGAAGATACCAAAATATATAGTTGGAATAAAATTAGATAAAACCAAAATAGAAAATCCAAATACAATTGTTACAGACGTATTTAGTATTGCTACACCAACTGTGGAATGACAATATTTAAGAGTTTTATTGTAATCTTTTATTTTAGCTAGTTCTTCCCTAAATCTATAGATATAATGAATACTATTATCTACTGCAATACCAATTGTTATTGCAGCAATTGTAATTGTCATCATATCAAGAGGAATTTCTGCCAAACCAATTATTCCTAGAATAAAAAATGCTGCAATAAAATTTGGCATCACGCCTATTAATGAGATTTTTATATTTCTAAAAAGAATTAAAAACATTATAAAAATACCAATCATCACAAAACCAAGAGTTAAAATTTGAGATTTAAACAAACTTTGAAGTAAGTTGTTAAATAAAATTAAAACCCCGCCTAATTTAAACTCATCTTTCTTGATATTTAACTTATTTTCTAGATCGAAATTAATTTTATTAATCAGGTCATTTCTTCTTAATCCATCTAAAGAGTCTTTTATTCTTAAACTTATTCGTGCTTCAGAGTTTTTTACAGATATATATGGATCTACTATTTCTTTTTTGATATTATCGGGAATTTTAGTATAAAGCACTCCCATTTCCAAAGTTCCAAGTGGCTTATTGTCATTTAATTTTGTTGCAATTTCAATTATTGATGAAAAAGATAAAACTTTACCTACAGCATCAATACCATTCAAGTAATTATGAACTCTAGTTATTTTGTTGATTTTATCTTTTGTAAACCAATATTTGTCATCATTTTCTTCCTCATCGCCCCAATCGTTCTCAATGTCAGTTTCCTCATCCTCGTCTTTTGGAAATTTTAAAATTATTTCCAGTGGAGTAGTTCCACCTAACTTTTGATCTATCAACTTCATACCTTTGTAAATCTCTGTATCTTTGTCAAAATAATTTATAAAACTGTTTTCAACCTCTAATTTAGAGATACCAAATATACTTAAAAATATAATTAAAGCAGTTAAACCAAATATGTAATTTTTGTTTCTAACGGATTTTATTGCTAAATAGCCAGTTATTTGAGAGTCTTTTTCCACAGTTAATGCAACATTTGAGTTTTGAACAAAACTTAACAATGTGGGTAGAAGAGTGAATGTAATTATTAGTGAGGTTATTAATCCAAAAGTCATCATCCACCCAAAATCTATAATTGGTTTTATCTCGCTAAAAATTAAGGACATGAAAGCGCATATAGTTGTTAAGACAGTGTAAAAAATTGGCCAAATCATTTTTTTTGTTGTCAAAATTAAAATTTTAAGCTTTTTCTTTTTTGGAAATTGTTTGTTTAATTGTAAAAATCTAGTACTCATATGAATATTCATTGCCATAGTAAGAATTAACATTAACGCGATAAAGTTTGATGAAATTACTGTAACTTTCCATCCAACTAAACCAAGAAAACCTGTCATATATATAACTGAGAAGAAACAGCTACAAATTGGAATTACTATCCAAATTATTTTTTTGAATACATACCAAAGTGTTAAGATTATAAAAAGCAGTACTCCAATTCCAAAAGTCACAATATCATTTTTTATAAAGGTCATCATATCGTCTGCAATCATTGGTATGCCCCCGAGATAAATTTGTGTATTATGATTATGATTTTTTATAACTTCTCTAATTTCTAAAATATTTTGATGTCGCTCTTTTTTAATTTTATCTTTATAAACCTCTAATTCCTTACTGGTCTTGATCTCTTTGTCTATTTTGCCCGGTTTTATATATACAATGATACCACTTGTTTTTCCGTCCTCACTAATTACAAAATTTCTAAATACTGGACTATTTAAGATTTCATTAAATCCTCGGTCTTTATCAATATTCTTACTTGTTAACGTTTTAAAATTTTGAATACGTTCAATTAAAGTATCTTCTGTTGCTTCTAATAAAGGAATATCAAGAAGCGTGACAACATTATGAACCCAGTTTAATGATTTTAAATCTTCTTTTAATTCAGAAAGACTTTTAATTGATTCCTCTGAATTCATTTTACTATTTGGTGAGTAGGTGAGCACTAAAAATTCCTTAGCACCATATCTCTCATTAATTTCATTAAGATATTTTAGATCGGGATCATTTTCTAGTAATAAAGTTTCTGAACTTGCGTCTAAGCGAAAATCTTTTGAAAAGTAAAAACAGGTAATTAATATTAACACCAGGATCGAAAAAACTAGCTTAGGTTTTTCTATAATATTTTTTTCGTAAAAATTAGCTAACATTGGATATTAGCTTTTATATTTTATATTAATTATTTTGAATATCTTTAAATTTGGTAAACATTTCCTCAAATTCAAGCATTATAGTACCAGTAGGGCCATGTCTTTGTTTAAGTATAAGAAGTTCAGCTAAATGGGAAATTTCATTCATTTTTGCCTGCCATTCAGCATGTTCAACAGTCGCAGGTCTTGGTTCTTTATTTTTTAAATAGTATGACTCTCTAAAGACAAACATTACAACATCAGCATCTTGCTCTATTGACCCAGACTCTCTTAAATCTGAAAGCAAAGGTTTTTTGTCATCTCTTTGTTCAACTGCTCTTGATAATTGTGAAAGAGCCAATACAGGAACTGATAATTCTTTAGCAAGCGCTTTTAATCCTTGTGTTATTTCTGAAATTTCCTGAACACGTCCATCTTTAAAATTTGATCCTTTCATTAATTGGATATAGTCGATAACAACGAGATCTAAACCATGTATTCTTTTTATTCTTCTAGCTCTATTACTCAATGCCGCAATTGATATTGCTGGTGTTTCATCAATATATAATGGTAGCTCAGCAATATTTTTTGAAGTTTCTATAAACTTATCGAATTGTTCATCAGAAATTTTACCTCTTCTAATATCATTAGATTTAATTCTTGATTGTTCAGCGAGTATTCTTGTTGATAGTTGTTCAGATGACATTTCTAATGAAAAGAATGCTATACAAGATTTTTCTCCTTTATCTTGAATATTTTTTGCAGCATGGAACGCGATGTTTGTAGCAAGTGCTGTCTTACCCATAGAGGGTCTTCCTGCAATTATTATTAAATCTGACTTATGCATACCTCCTAATCTATCATCTAAGTCTCTTAATCCTGAAGGGACGCCAACAATACCTTCCTCATTTTTGTATGCATTAGAGGCCATTTCAATTGTTTGTCTCATGGCTTCATCAAATTTAATTATTGAAGAACCAAATGACCCTTTCTCTGCTAAATCAAACAAAGATTTTTCAAAATTTTCTATAATTTGTTGTCCATCATTATTTAGATCATTTAGTTTTGCTGCATCAATTATATTATCTGAAATTTTAATTAGTTCTCTCTTTACAAATAAATCATAAATTAGTTTTGAATATTCAATTGTTTGTCTTGAGGAAGTTGAAAATTTAGTAATTTTTACCAGATACTCTGGAATATTTAGCTCGTCTTTTTCATTTTCAAAGTAATTCTTTAATGTAATTGGATTTGCAAGCATCCCTTTATAAATTAAATTTTCTATTGCATTGAAAATTTTTTGATGCATTGGATCATAAAAATTTTTACTTGAAATTAAAAGACTAATTTCGTCAAAAATTTCATTTGAAAGTAATATTGAGCCTATAATTGATTGCTCTGCCTCTATATTGCTCGGTAGTTCATCTATCTTATTCTTTATTAAGTTTAAAGGTTGAGACACTTTAAAAATTTACATTAAAGTTAGAATAATTCAAATATTTATTATATCTGGGGAAAATTATGTATAATTATTTTGTTTCTTCTTGAGAAATAATTTTTATTACAATCTGTGTTTGTACTTCTGAATGTAAGTTAATAAAAACATCGAAATCACCTATAGATTTAATTTCTTTAGATGGTTGTATTAAGGATGGGTTAATTTCAACTTTTTCAATTTCTTTTAAAACCTTAGATATTTCTGTTGGTTTTACCGATCCGTAAAGTTCATTATTCTCCGTACTTAATTTTTTAATTTCATAATTTTTATTTTTAATTTTTTCTTGGACTAATTTAGCTTCTTTTTTTCTATCTTGATCTTTTTTACTTAAATCCTGTTTGATTTTTTCTACTTCCTTTATGTTTTCTTTAGAAGCAAATAAAGCCTTTTTCTTTGATATGAGAAAATTTCTAGCGAAGCCTCTTTTTACATCGATTATCTCTCCAATTGAGCCAATTTTTCTAACATTTTCTAATAATATTATTTTCATTTTATAATAATGCCAAGTTTCTAGCTCTTTTGATTGATAATGATAATTCTCTTTGTTTTTTTTGGCTAACTGAAGTTATTCTTGATGGCAAAATTTTTCCATTTTCTGAAATATACCTTTTCAACAGTTTTATATTTTTATAGTCTACAGATGGAGCTCCTTTGCCCGAAAGAGGACACTTTTTCTTAAATTTATATTTTTGATTTTGAAATATACTTAGTTTAGCAAAATTACTTTGTTTATTTTTTTTTTTATTATTTCGTTTTTTCATAAAAAAATTATTTATTTGTTATTTCATTATCAAAATTTGTCTTAAAATAATCTGTTTCTAAATCAAATTTTTTAACCTTTACTGTTAAATATCTAAGTAAATTTTTGTCTAATTTTTCATTTTTTTCTAGCTCCGCAATTATTTTTCCATCAGCTTTGATTTTAAAATGAATATAATTTCCTTTCTTATTTTTTTTTATTAAATAAGAAAGGTTCATTAGGCCCCAGGTTTCCAATTTTACTATATCACCATCTAATTTCTGGACAATTTTTGAATATTTATCTTCAATTTGTTTAAGTTGAGAAGGGCTTACATCCTGCCTTGCTATAATTGTGTGCTCATATAAGTTCATAATAATTCTTTTAAAAAAGAGAGGATATACTATTATAATTTTTTAATTACAATATAAAAAATAACGTTTTTGCTTATATTTTCTATGTTTTCAGTTTTATTTCCAGGCCAAGGTTCACAATCAGTTGGAATGGCAAAAGATTTATATGAAAATTTTGATTATATAAAAGACCTTTTTGAAGAAGCTGACGATGCTCTTGACCTATCATTAAGTAAAATTATTTTTGAAGGACCTAAAGAATTATTAAATGAAACAGAAAATACTCAGCCAGCAATTTTTCTAGTAAGCTATGCAATTTTTACAACTATAAAAAATGAAACCCCATTTAATGTTACAAAGGCTGATTACTTCGCGGGGCATTCCTTAGGAGAATATTCAGCCTTAGCTTGTGCTGATGTCATAAATTTTAAAGAAACAGTAAAACTTCTAAAAGTTAGAGGTAAAGCAATGCAAAATGCTGTTCCTAAAAATGAGGGTGGAATGTTAGCAGTATTAGGAGAAGACTTAAAAAAAATCCAAGAAATTATAGAAATAAACAAAAAAAACTTTACCTGTTTTTTAGCAAACGATAATTCGAATGGCCAAGTTGTAATTAGCGGAAAAGTTGGTAGCATTGATAAATTTATAGTTGAATTAAAAAAGTTTAATATAAAGAATATTAAACTGCCAGTTTCAGCACCCTTCCATTGTATTTTAATGAGACCTGCTACGCAAGTTATGAATAAAGAACTTTTAAAAACAAAATTTTACAAACCAAATAATATGATAGTATCTAATGTAACTGCCGAACCTTCCGATGATCCTGCTAAAATAAAAAATCTTTTAATAGAGCAGATTGAAAAGCCTGTTCGTTGGAGAGAGAGTATTATTAATATTATAAAATCAGGAAATAAAAAATTTATTGAAATAGGTCCTGGTAAAGTTTTATCAGGTCTAGTTAAAAGAATTGATAGAAATGTAGAGTTAATTCAAGTAAATAGTATAAATGATATAAATAATTTGCAAAATTTATGATTAATTTAAAAAATTTAAATATAATTTTAACAGGTGCTACTGGTGTTATAGGCAATGCTATTCTAGATAAATTAATTTTAGCAGGTTCAAATGTTTTAGCGACAGGAACAAATGATTTAAAACTACAAAAAATTAAAGATAAATATAATAACATAAGTGTACTTAAGTTTGATATTTCTGAGCATCAAAATATTGATATATTTGTAGAAGATTGTAACAAAATTTTTTCTAATAAAATTGATGTTTTAATAAATAATGCAGGTATTACTCAAGATAATCTGTCAATTAGAATGAAGGACGAGGAATGGAAAAAGGTTATTGATTTAAATCTTACTTCTACTTTTTTAATTACTAAAAACGTAATTAAAAAAATGTTAAAATCAAAAAAAGGGAAAATAATAAATGTCACATCAGTCGTAGGACACACAGGCAATATAGGCCAAGCGAATTACGCTTCTTCAAAAGCAGGAATAATTGCAATGTCAAAAAGTCTAGCTCTAGAATATGGAAAAAAAAATATAACCATAAATTCTATATCACCAGGTTTTATAATTTCTGAAATGACAGCAAAAATAAGTAAAGAACACACAGAATTGATGAAATCTAGGATATCACTTAACAAATTTGGTAGTCCTGAGGATGTTGCTAATTCAGTTGTCTTTTTAAGTTCAAATCTATCAGACTATATAACTGGAGAGACAATACATGTAAATGGAGGCATGTATTTTAGTTGACAAAATTATTAAAATATTTATTAACAAAATAACTTAAAGGAACAAAATGTCAGACGATATTTCTAGTAAAGTAAAAAAAATAGTTGCAGACCACCTTGGTATAGATGAAGCTAAAGTAAACGACGACTCAAGCTTTATTGATGATTTAGGTGCAGATAGTTTAGATACAGTAGAGTTAGTTATGGCTTTTGAAGAAGAATTTGGATCTGAAATATCTGATAGTGATGCAGAAAAAATTTTGACTGTTGGCGATGCAGTTAAATTTATCGAAAATAAAGCTAACTAATTTTTTTACTTAAATGGCCGAAAAGAAAGTAGGGATAATTGTAATATTATCATCTCCCTCAGGCGCAGGCAAAACTACGTTAGTAAAAAAACTATCTCTTAAAAATAATTTTAAAATTTCAATATCTCATACTACCAGAAAACCGAGGGCAACTGAAAAAAACGGAAAAGATTATTTTTTTATTAAAAATAAAGAATTTAAAAATTTAATAAAAAAAAAAAAGTTTTTAGAACATGCAAAAGTTTTTAAAAATTATTATGGGTCTTTAAAAGAAACAGTAATAACAAAACTAAAAGAGGGAGATAATGTAATCTTTGATATAGATTGGCAAGGTACGGAACAAATTAAATATCAAAAATTAAAATATAAAATTGTAACAATATTTATACTTCCGCCATCAAAACAAGAATTATTTAATAGATTACTGAAGAGGGATAAAAAAGATAAAAAAATTGCAGAAGTTAGAATGAAACAATTTAAAAAAGATGTTCAACATTGGAAAAGTTATGACTTTGCAGTAATCAACGATGATATTGAATTTTGTTATAATCAAATAATTAATTTCATTAAAAAACAAAAAAAAAGTAGAAAAAAATTAAGTTATAATAAAGATATTATAAAAAGACATATAAAAAAATTACTTAATTAAAGATTCATAAATTTTACAAATCTTGTAGTAGGTTGCATTATCCAAATTTTGTGGTCTTAAATTTAAATCTAGACATAATTTTTTTGCCATTTCCTCAAAATTTTTAAATAAAAATTTTAGAGGTTTTTTAATCATCTTTCGTCTTTGACTAAAAAAAATATTAGTAACAAATTCTAAATTTTTTGGATCATTCAATTCAAAAAATTTTTTTTTTGGAGAAAATACTAATAGTGTGCTCTTTACTTTTGGCATAGGTTTAAAACTATTTGGATCTATATCTGTAATTTTTTCTACTTTCATTTTCCAATTTGAAAGAATAGAGAGTCTTCCATATTTTTTCGAGTTTGTTTGAGCTACAATTCTATCAGCAACTTCTTTCTGGAACATTAAAACAAATTTCTTACAAAACTTATCTAGTTCTTTAATTTTTATCCATTTTACAAGTATTTGAGTAGATATATTATAAGGAAGATTTCCAAATATCACTAATTTTTTACCATAATAATTTTTGTATGAAAATTTCATCATATCTTGATTAAATACTTTAATTCTATCTCCAAATTTTTTGTTTAAATGATCACTAAGCATCGTATCCTTTTCAACTAAAATAATATTCTTTGGTGCTTGCTCCAATATTTTTTTAGTGAGATTTCCAGTTCCTGGACCAACTTCTAATACAGTATCTTGGCTATTTATATTGCCAACTTTAATTATTAGATTTATTATTTTTTGATCATAAAGAAAATTTTGACCTAAACTTCTTTTTGGTTTGAAACTCATTAAATTTTTTCTAAAAAATCAAATGCACAAAAGATTGATGAAGGATCAGATTTATTTTTTCCAATCATATCAATATTAGGACCATGATCAGGAGTAATTTTAAGAAAAGGAAGACCAAGCGTAATATTGATAGCATTAAATTTATATAAAGTTTTCAAAGGGGTGAGAACTTGATCATGGTACATGCCAATAACAACATCAAATTTTTTTAAATTTTTTCCTAAAAAAAAGGTATCAGCTGCTATTGGGCCATAAACTTTAATTTTTTGTTTCTTTAAATATTTTATTGCTGGATAAATTTCTATTTTTTCTTCACTAATACGATCAGTAGACTCACAATGTGGGTTGAGTCCAAGAATTGCTATATTTGGTTTTTTTTTTAAATTTAATTTGTAAAAGTTATTTATTTTTTTGACATTATAAATTATTTTCTTTTTTTTAATAAAGTTTGAAACATTTTTTATTGGAATATGAGTTGTTAAAGGATTAACAGCAAGATTTTTATTATATATTAACATAACAGGTTCAGGAGAATTTGTTTCATTAGCTATGTATTCAGTTATTCCAGGAAATTTTTTTTTTAAAAAATGCTTTTTTGATATTGGCCCATTTATTAATGCATGGACTTTATTTTTTCTAATCAATTTTAAACTCAACTTAAAACAATTTTCAATATATTTGTTTGAGTTTTCTGAAATATTAGAAAAAGCATTTTTAAATTTGTAGTTTACATTAATAATATTTACTTTTTTTTTTAATGCGTTATTTATTTCAGAAATTTTATTTAACTTAATTTGAAATTTTAACTTTTTCATTTGGTTTAATAACAATTTATAATTACCAATTAAAATAATTTTTTTTTTTATTTTTTTAAATTTTTCTGATTTAAAATATTTAAATAAAACTTCTGAAAAAATACTATTAGGCTCCCCAAGAACAATTATAACTATATTAGATTTCATTTATTTGAATATTTTTTTTTAATCTCTTAAAAAAAATGATTGAAAAAGTGTTCAACTGTCTATTTTTTTCATTTTCAATTAATTTTCTTAACTGATTCTCTATGTTAATTTCTTGTTTAAATTCTTTTTTGTCATTTAATTTAATTATTAAGTAACCTTCTGCCATTTTTATTGGTTCGCTTACTTCTTGGTTATTGAGACCCAAAACTTTTTTTCCAATTTTATTTGATATTTGAAGCTCATTAACCCATCCAATCATTCCTCCATTTTTTGAGGTACTCGATATACTAAATATATTAGCTGTATTTTCAAAACCAATTTCCTGAATACTTTTTTCAATTCTTTTTAATGTTTCTCCAATTTCTTCATTTACATTCTCTGTAAAAAATATTTCAGATAAGTTATATTCATACTTTTTGTTTTTATTTTTATATTGTTTAACTAGATCTTGTCTGAGTTGTTTTTCATTAATCCTGATACTATTTGAATATTTATTAAATATTAGTTGGTTCCACAAAGACTCAACTAAAAATTTTTTTTTTATTGTGTCGTATATAAGTCCCTTATTGTTTAAAATCTGAACAAATACAGTTTTATCTTTTATACCTTTTCTTTTTAAAAAATTTTTTTCTACTAAATTTGCAATATTTTCAGACTTATCAAAATTATAATATTTACTTAATTCATCATTTTTGATTATTTCTGTTATTAACGAATTTTTAGCAATCTGATTAATTCTTTCATTGTTTAATTCTTGCAGTTTAGGGTTTAAGAATAATAAGTATTTTCTTTCACTATCGATATCTAAATTTGTAATTATTTTATTTTGAACTTTTACTACTATTTGAATTGAGTAAGCATTTAAATTAATATTATAACTAATAAAAAATATAATAATTATAAAAAATTTAAATATTTTCATTTAATTTTCAAAAACTGTGTTTGCTGCTCCACGTAATTCAGCAAAAGGAATAAATTTAATCAAAAAAAATAAACTTTCATCTGGCAGCAAGCTTCCATCTCTAAAAAACTTTTTCTGATATTCAAAAGATGCTAATAAGCAATCTGTTTCATATTCATATGATAATTTATAAAATTGAGTAAAATCATCTTTTAAATCTTTTGTCGTATTAAAACTAATTGCATGTTCATCTGAAATTTCAAAGATAGTATCATTTTTAATTATTTCGCTATTTCCAAAATCATGATTTTCTGTAATATAGTTAAAAGATGATGTGAGTTTGTTTAATTCAAAAATAACATCAACAGAATCATAATTTGAGTAGTCTAAATCTCTATCGTAAGAAAAGTTGTAATTAATTTCAGTTTTATTGTTAACTTTAAAAAATAGATTACCAACTAAATCTGATCTAGTTTGATCTAATTTTGTTTTTGATGGAAGGTCATGGTTTTTTTTATCTTTTATTACACTGCCCAAATTAAATCCCAATATTTTTTCATTGTTATAATTTTGTTTTTCAAACTCTACTCCTAATGAAATCGAATTTCCTTTTTCCACCATATCAGATCTTCCAATACGGTTGGGAGAAAATAAGTTGTCAAATTTTATTTGTGTATCATCTGAGGAAATATTTTTACCATTTGTTGGACTTATTCTTAATTGTATAATAGGTTTTAATAAGTTTCTTGAACTATCTAATTCTTTTTTTAATGGCAACTCTGATTTAAGTAGAAATGTTCCAAAAATTTCATGATCATTTTTACTTTCATAAACAGTTGAATTTTCTGAATAAGTGTTAAAGTTTTTAAGCAATAAACTATAGTCAGTTATTATACCTCTTGGAGATAAAAAGTCATATGAATTAAAATTAAAATCATTGTTTATAAGAGCTTCATATTTATTTGTTTCATATAATTTTTGAAATCCTGAGGATAAAAATTCGAACGTACCATTATAACTTTCTTCTAATTTTATATTTTTGATAAAATTAAAGTCAGGAAATATATATTGATATTTGTCGTTGTCATTTTTAGATAAATCTTCATAAAGTTTAATTGTGCTATTAAAGCTTGTATTCTCATCTATATTTGTTTCAACTTTTATAAATGAAGATAAAGTACTGTCGCTATCTATTAAAGATGTATATTCCTTGATATCGTGAATTTTTAAATAATTATCATTTGTAACATTTTGAACTTGAAATTTATAATTCGTATTTTCATTTATTTCCCCATCTAATTCTGCAAAAAAATGAGTACTTGTATTTTTTTTTCTGTTAATACTAAAATCTGCTATTAAGTTAGAATTTTTAAAAGCTTCTCTATACTCAGATTGTAGTATGTAATCATTATTTAAATAAAATCTTGGTTTTAATGTAAAATCTTTAGAGTTTGAAATGGAATAAAAGTATGGAATATTAATTGATGATCCTAGATTACTAGAACCTTTGTAAAAAGGGTTTAAAAAACCTGATTTTCTTTTAACTGTTGGATCAGGATGATTAAAGTAAGGTACATAAATTAGTTTTTTATTAAAAACTTTCAACCAAGATTTTTCATATTCAAATAATTTTTTTATCTTATCATGAGTAAAAATCTCACTTTGAAGCTCCCAGCCTCTACAATTTTTGCCGGTTTTATTGCAAGTACTAAAGACAGTTTTAAAAATTCTAGTATTTCGTTCATTAGATATAATACTGCTACCTTTTAAGACCGGATCATTATTCTCGTTTCCAAAGAAAGAATCCTCAAAATCTATTTTTAACTCCTTCCCTGCTATTTCATTTTGTTTTAAATTTAACTTAGAATTTTCAAAAAAATATTTGTTATTATTTTGGTCCTTTATTGAAATTTTTTTTGATGAAATAATTTCTTTAAACATATCAAATATCAATCCTTCACTAAATAAAAAAATATTATCAAAATTATCACTCACCTCTGTATAATCTTTGCTTAGTATTTTTTTTGAATTAATATTATATGATATATTAGATGTTTTTATCTTATAATTTTTTTTATAAGCTATATTTGTTTCACTTTGGGATAGCAATTTATTTTCTAATTCACTAAAAATCATTTTCTGACTTTCAATGATTATATCATTCTCTGTGTCAATATATTTTACATTATCAAAAATTGTTAATTCAAAGTTCTCTCTGTCATAAACAAATTTCTCACCTTCTATCTTCAAGTTTTTTGATGGAATTTCTGCAACGCCCTTTGAAGCGAAAACCATATTTCCATTTTTTTCTATTTTTATATTTTTTGAATCGAAAAAAACTGTTTGAGCATTTAAATTTGAGTTAATTAATAATGTAAATATTATTATGTTTATAAAGATTTTAATATTCATTTAATCGTGTTAGTCCTAAAGTACATATTAGAAATATGAGTATTTGTGGTAACCAAACTGATAATTCAACAGGTAATGTTTCATTTTTTCCAAATAAGATAGAAAAATAATTTATATAATAGAATATAACTGATACTAACACTCCTATAACTACAAGAAAAAACTTGGATTTAATGAAAGTCAATCTTAACATTAATAAAGCTCCAATTATTGTAGTTAGAGTTAGATAAATTGGCAAACAGTATATTTTATTTAAATGAAGTCTCACTTCAGTAGATGAATAACCAATTGATTTATAATTTTCTTTCAATTCAATTAATTGAAGAATATTTAACGAATTAAGATTAGAGTATAAATTAGAAATAATTTTCTCATTAAATGACGACGAATATTGATAATTTTTTAATTTCTGGGTTTTTCTATCATTTGAATAAATCTTTACATCTGATAAAACCCAATTTTTCTCAGTAATATTTGCTTTGCTGGAAACAATAGTGCTTATTAATTTGTAATCATTATCTAATTCTGTAATTTCTAAGTTTTCTAAAGTATTCATTTTATAATTTTTTGCACTGATAATAAAAATTTTTGTATCATCATTACTCTTTTCTTTTATCCACAAACCATCTTCATTTACGATTGCTAAATGATCACTAGTATTAGAATACTTGTATTTGATGTTTAGATACAAACTCTTCAAATTTGCAGAGAATGAATAGTATAATATTATTAATAAAATTCCCAATATCAACGACACTATTGAAATTATTGAAGTTATGTTAAAATTATTTATTCCATTACTTTTAAATAATTCAATTTCATCTCTATCATAAAGGCTAATAAAAAAAAACATAACGCCTAGAAGAAATATAAAAGGAAGGATTTCAAATAGTATTGATGGTATATTTAATATTGTTAAAAGTATTGGAATATAAATTTCACTATTTTTATTCTCAAAATATTTTATTTCTTCAAATATATTTAAAAAAAAACTTAAGAACATAAAAATTAAAATTATCATCAATAAGTTTTTTAAGTAAAGATTGGTAATGTATCGTTGATATTGTTTTGCTATCATAAAAAATTTAATTTGAATCTAGTAATCATTAGCAATAAAAAATAATAAATTATTACCAATATTAAAGGTAATAAAATAAAAAAATAAAACATACCTCCAGAGCCTAAAATAAATTTTAGTCCAATTTGTGATATAATAATAATAAAACTACCTAATAAAAAAATATTCATTTTATGAAATTTAAAAAAATGTTTTGATTTTGGCTGTACTATCAAACTAGCTGCAATAAGTGAAATTATTAAAGTATAAAGGGGTAAAATAAATCTTTTATACAATTCGTCAAATATCGAATTAAGCTGTCTGTTTTGGCAAGTTTCTGATTTCAAGTTTTGAAATATATTTAAACTATTTATATTTATATCCTTTATAATTTTTTTAAAACAGTTGACAATTACAGAAGTTTTTACTTCTTGCATTTTAGGATGGGTAATAGATTTTGTTGAAAAGTTAGATAAGTCATAGTCTGTCTCAGAAAAATTTAATGCAAAAGAATTTTTCTCATTTAGATTTGTTATACCTCCATTGTAAAGCCTCAAAAAGAATTGATTGTCTTTTTTGATAATTTTACCTTTATCGGCGACAATTATTTTTGATTTATTCTTATCAACTCTTTCATTAATATAAATTTTCCTCAATACACCATCTTGATTATACTCTTCTACAAAAATAGTTAAATTTTTTACAACATTTATAAATTTTTTTTCTGAGATTAATTTTGGTAAAAAATCAATATTTGATTCTTTTATTAATATTCTAGCAAGATTTTGTGATTTTGGAACAATAAACAAATTGAGAATTAATTGTAAAATTAAAAATAATACTGAGAATCTTAAAATAAAATTTATAAAATGGATTTTTTTTATACCATTACTCCAAAAAACAATAAGTTCATTAGCATTACTATATTTATTAATTACGTAGAAAATAGAAATGAAATAAACAAAAATTATAGTCTTGCTGAATATTTTTGGTAAATTTAGAAAGACGTAGTAAAAATAAATTTTAAGACTGTGTCCATCGTCAGAGACTAAATCCAAAAAATTCACAGCTTGTATGATCCACACAATAAAAGTAATACTAAACGACGCAATTAAAAAAAAATTAACTATATCTATTGAAAATTTACGAAATATTAATTTATTCATTGAAATTATTGTTTTAATAAATATACAACATTATCTAATAAAAATTTCAAAAAAAATGAAGCTAAATTTAAATTTTGTAAATAAAGTCCCAAAAATGGCAAAGGATAATGAGATTATTCTGCTAACTCAAAAAAATATAAAAAATAAAAAGATTAAAAAATTAACAAATTCTGTTTTTTCTAATAAACTATTCTCTGAACAGAATTTCCTTGCAAAAGATTATGAAGATAAAAGTTACTTATTTGTAAATTGTACGAAATCAAAAGTTACATTGGATTTTGAAAAACTTGGTTCAAAATTATATGTTTTTTTAAAGGAAAATAAAAAAGAAAATTCATTTATAAATGTAGAGAATAATTCTTTTACTAATATACAATTAGAAAAGTTTCTTCATGGAGCGCAGCTTAAATCTTATAATTTTAATCTTTACAAAACAGTAAAAAAAAAAAATGCTAATATAAATTTAAATGTTGTTGGCAGAAGTATTAAACAAAAAAATTTATTAAGAAGTAAATTAAATGCTCTTTTAGAAGGAGTTTTTCTTACTAGAGATTTGGTTTCTGAGCCTGGAAATATTTTACATCCAGATGAATATGCCAAGAGAATTGTTAAATTAAGAAAGTTTGGATTAAAAGTTACAGTCTATGATCAAAAAAGATTAAAAAAATTAGGTTTTAATGCATTACTTGGTGTCGGACAGGGAAGTATAAGAGGTTCTTATATGGTAACTATAGAGTGGAATGGAAATAAAATTAAATCAAAACCTTTAGCCTTCGTTGGAAAGGGTGTTTGTTTTGATACTGGAGGAATTTCACTCAAGCCTGCAAAATTTATGGAGGATATGACATATGATATGGCAGGTTCAGCAACTGTAGTTGGTCTTATGAAAACTCTAGCTTTAAGGAAATCCAAAATAAATGCAGTTGGAGTTGTAGGATTAGTTGAAAATATGCCAGGAGCAAATGCACAAAGACCTGGAGATATTGTAAAATCTTACAGCGGACAAACAATAGAGGTTTTAAATACTGATGCTGAGGGAAGATTAGTTTTAGCTGATGCGCTTACTTACACCGAAGAGAAATTTAAACCAAGTTTAATAATTGACTTAGCAACTTTAACTGGAGCAATAATCGTTGCACTAGGATCCGAATATGCTGGATTATGGTCAAACAATAAAAAATTGTCGAAACAACTTTTTGATGCTGGAGAGCATGTAGAGGAAAAAGTATGGGAAATGCCTCTACACGAAAATTATAATAAATTAATGAATTCAAATAACGCCGATATGCAAAATATTAATTATGTTGGAGGAGCTGGATCAACAACTGCAGCTCAATTTTTACAAAGATTTATAATCAATAAAACACCTTGGGCGCATTTAGATATTGCTGGAATGGCGTTTTCTAAATATGCTGGTGCATTAAATTCTAGTGGTGCAACTGGATATGGTGTTAGATTACTAAATAAATTTATAGAGGAAAACTATGAGTAATATTGAACAAACATTATCAATAATTAAACCAGATGCTGTTGAAAGGAATCTGCAAGATCAGATTAAAAATGAATTAAAAAATAACGGATTTGAAATTTTAAAAGAAAAAAAAATTCACATTTCTAAAGATGAGGCAGAAAAATTCTATAAAGTTCATGAGTCTAAACCATTTTATGGTGATTTATGTGCCTATTTATCCTCTGGACCGATTGTTGTAATGAGTCTTCAAAAAGAGAATGCAGTTTTAGAAAATAGAAAATTGATGGGTGCAACTAATCCGAAAGATGCAGAAGATGGAACACTTAGAAAAAAATATGGCATTTCAATTGATAAAAATTCTCTTCATGGATCAGATAGTGTTGAAAATGCCAAAATAGAGTTAGACTTTTTTTTTAAAGATTAGTTAAAAACTTATCAATAGCTTTTGGATAAATTTCATGTTCTATTTTAAGCACCTTTTTTTCCAAACTTCTTACATTATCTGATTTAAGAATTTTTATTTTCTTTTGTAAAATAACTTTACCTGAATCTAGTTTTTCTGTTACTTTGTGAATTGAAGCTCCTGCAAATTTATCTTTATTTTTTATTGCTCTTTCATGTGTATTTAATCCCTTATACTTCGGCAAAAGTGACGGGTGAATATTTAATATTGGCTTAGAAAATTTTTTTATAAAATTACCAGACAATATTCTCATAAATCCAGCCAAACAAAGCATATCTATATTATATTTTTTTAGTAATTTAAGTGAGTTATTTTCAAAATTTGATTTTTTGGTAAATTTAATTCCATAAATTTTTATTTTTGACTTAGATGCATATTTTAAACCTTCAGCATCTGGATTGTTTGAAATAACTAATATTATTTTTATTAAGGAATTTTTTTTTTTTGAGTATTTTATTAAAGATTTTAAGTTACTACCTCTACCACTAATAAAAACAGCTATATTTCTTTTACCAAGATATTTTTCCACTTAATTTTATTTTTTTTGAGTTTTTAACTATTTTTCCAATTATATAGGGTTTAAATTTTTTACCAAAATATTTAATTACTGAATTTAAATTTCTAGAATTTATAACTAAACAAAAACCTACACCACAATTAAAGGTCTTTAACATTTCTTTCTCATTTACACCCATTTTATATAACCATGTAAAAATTTTTAATGTTTTCACTCTATTTAGATCTATTTCCGCACACAAATTTTTTGGTATTATTCTTTGAATATTATCTACTAAGCCTCCACCAGTTATGTTTGCACATCCATTTATCAAATTTTTTTCGTTAATAAGAGATAATTCTTTTACATAAATTTTAGTTGGTCTAATTAATTCAGATTTGAGAAATTTACTTGCCTTTAAATTTATTTTTTTTTTTTTTAAGAGATATCTTACTAAGGAATAACCGTTAGAGTGAAGTCCATTAGAAGGTACAGCTAAAATAAGATCATTATTTCTAATTTTTTTAGTAAGTATTTTTTTCTTTTCAACAAGACCAACAGCGAAACCTGCTATATCAAATTTCCCCTTTGTATATGTCCCTGGCATTTCAGCGGTTTCACCACCAACTAATTTGCAACCGGAAATACCACAACCCCTAACAATTCCTTTAAGTAAATGTTTTAATTTACTCAAATTAATTTTGCTAATTGAAATGTAGTCTAAGAATAAATAAGGCTTCGCTCCTTGAACCAATAAATCATTTACGCACATTGCAACAAGATCTATTCCGATTGTATCAAATTTATTTAGATCATTTGCAATCTCAATTTTTGTTCCAACTCCATCAGAGCTCGTAACAATGTGTGGGTCTTTTAGTTGTTTAGGTATTGGCGAGATTGCTCCAAAGCCTCCTATATTCTTAAAATCACCATTTTTATTTGATTTTCTTTCTAGCGAACTTATGAACTTAACAAAACTATCTGCTTTTGGAATATTAACTCCACTCTTACTGTATGTTAATTTATTTGATGCCATATAACAAAGTTATGTATTTTTTTAAAAAAAATATATTAAATTATTTATATATATTTTTCATAATTTTAAACTTTAATTTTATAGAGTTTTCCACAAAAGAGGCACTTGCTAAAAATTTTGTTGTTTCAAAAATTGAAGTTGAGGAAAAATATAATCTTAATTTTAATAAACTTAAAGTTATTGATAGAGGCTTTAAAAAAGCATTTGAAGATATTTCTCAAATGATACTTGAAAGAAAAGATCTCGATAAAATTAGGAATACACCAATAAACGATATTAAAAAATTAATTGAAAACTTTTCAATATTAGATGAAAAATTTATAAATCAAAAATATAAAAGTATTATGGAGGTAGAGTTTAACAGAAAAAAGTTAATTAAATTTTTAGATACTAAAAATATAACTATTTCATTACCAAAAAAAATAAATGTTTTTTTAATACCAGTACTAGTTGATTTAGAAACGAATAATTTTAGTTATTTAAGTGAAAACATTTTTGCAAAAAATTGGCAAAGTATTGAAAAAAACTATTTTCAAATTACTTATATCATGCCAAACGAGGATGTAGAAGATTATTTAAGTGTAAAAAACAACCTACAAGATATTGAAAATTATAATTTCAAAAAAATATTAGAAAAATATTATTCAGAAAATTTTATAATAATGATAATTTTTAAAAGAAAAAATTCTAAAATTAATTTTGAAGATAAGTTTGAAATATTAAGTAAAAATTTTATAGATAAAAATATAGAAGATCAATCGGACTTAAATTCAATGATACTTAATATAAAAAATAAATATGAAGATAATTGGAAATCTATTAATAAAATGAATCCATCTACATCTGTTCCAATCCGATTATCAGTAGATTCAAATAATACAGAAAAATCATTAAAATTAGAAAATGCTTTGCGTAATTTAGATTTCGTAAATAGCTATAATATTGAAAAGTTTGATAGTAACATGATTATATATAAAGTTAATTACAGTAGTAGTCCAAAAAGATTTTTAAAAGATATTTTGTCTTATGATATTAATATTGACACTTCTTCAACTAACTGGAAAATGAAATGAGTGAATTAAATCAATTACTTCTAGATTTTGATTATAAAACTAATTTTAATGAACATGATTTTTATTTATCGAAAAGTAATTCTATCGCATTTAATTTGATTAATAGATGGCCCAACTGGGATAAAAAAATATTAAATATATCAGGTGAAAAATTTTCTGGAAAAAGCCACCTAGCAAATATCTTTAAGTTAAAATCTAAAGCATTTTTAGTTAAGGGAAATGAGATTGATAATTCAATTTTTAAAAGTATTAAATTACATGAAAGTATAATTATTGATGATTTTGAAGAATGTATTCAGGAAGAAATACTTTATTCAATTTTTAATTTAATAGATCAGGATGGTAAGTATTTGTTGATAAATTCACTAAAACCAATTAATGAAATTAAATATAGACTGCCTGATTTAACCTCAAGATCAAAACATTGTCTTTACGCTATAATTGAAAATCCTGATGATGAATTACTTTTTGCTATAATTTTAAAGAATTTTTCTGATCGTCAGATTAAAATTGAAAAAAAAATAATAAATTTCATAATTAGTAGAATTGACAGATCTTATAGAAAAATTGATGAATTTATATATAAGATTGACGAATTAAGCTTAAAAAAAAAAAAACCAATTAATTTAAAGACAATAAAAGAGATTTTGTAAATTGAACAAATATAGAACTCATACTTGTGGAGAATTAACTAAGTCGCATAAAGAAAAAAAGATTTCTTTATCTGGTTGGATTAATAAAAAAAGAGACCATGGAAATCTATTATTTATAGATTTAAGAGATAATTTTGGAATTACTCAATGTGTTATAGACAAAAATAATGAAATTTTTAAGAAAATCGAAAAACTTTCTTTAGAAACAGTAATTAAAATTGTGGGAATTGTTATTGAAAGATCAAATGAAACAATAAATAAAAATATTTCTACTGGCGAAATAGAGGTAAAAATTAATAATATTGATATTCTTGGTGAAACTAAAGAATTACCAATGCCAGTTTTTTCAGATCAAGTATATGCTGAGGAAATAAGACTCAAGTATAGATTTTTAGACTTAAGAAGAAAAAAAATACATCAAAATATTGTCTTAAGATCAAAAGTAATCTCATTTATTAGAAATGAAATGCAAAAACTTGGTTTTTTAGAATTTCAAACCCCTATATTAACCTCCTCTAGTCCTGAAGGCGCAAGGGATTTTCTTGTTCCAAGCAGATTAAATCCTGGAAAATTTTATGCTTTACCGCAAGCACCGCAACAATTTAAGCAACTCATCATGGTATCTGGGTTTGACAAATATTTTCAAATAGCGCCATGTTTTAGAGATGAGGACGCAAGAGCAGACAGAAGTCCTGGAGAATTTTATCAATTAGATGTTGAAATGTCTTTTGTTGAACAAGAAGATGTTTTTAATGTGATAGAAACTTTATTTTTAAAATTATTTAAAAAATTTAGTAACAAAAAAATTCTTCATGAAAAGTTTCCAAGAATTACTTACGATGATGCAATGCTTAAATATGGATCAGACAAACCCGATTTAAGAAATCCATTAGAAATTACAGATTTAACAAATATTTTTGAGAGAGATGATGTAAAATTTGAAATATTTAAGAAATTAGTTAAAAAAGGCTCAATAGTAAGAGCGTTAGTTACCAAAAATACAAAGGATAAATCTAGAAGTTTCTTTGATGCAATTGATAAATGGGCAAAAGATCAAGGTTCCTCTGGTCTTGCATATTTTACTTTAGAAAAAGAGAATAATGTCAGTGCGAAAGGACCAATTGGAAAATTTTTTTCAGAAACTTCATTGATTGAAATTATTAGTCAAACAAAGGCAAATATTGGAGATACTATTTTTCTTTCATGCGGAAAAAAAGATGATGTAGAAAAAATATTAAGTGTTGCAAGAAATAAATTAGCTGAGGATTTAGATTTAATCGATAATGAAACATTTTCTTTTTGTTGGATTGTTGATTATCCTATGTACGAGATTGATGAGTCAACAAAAAAAATTAAATTTAGTCATAATCCGTTTTCTATGCCACAAGGAGAAATTAATAAATTAGACCTTTATAATCCTTTAAATATTAAAGCCCATCAATATGATATTGTTTGCAATGGTATTGAACTATCATCAGGAGCCATAAGAAACCATGTTCCTGAATTAATGTATAAATTATTTGAAATTGCTGGTTATTCAAAAAATGATGTTAATACTAAATTTAGTGGAATGATAAATGCCTTGAGTTATGGAGCACCACCCCATGGAGGAATAGCTCCAGGGATAGATAGAATTGTCATGCTTTTGGCAGATGAAAAAAACATAAGAGAAGTTACTATGTTCCCAATGAACCAAAATGCACAAGATTTGATGATGAATGCACCATCAGAAATTTCAGATGATCAATTAAAAGAATTAAATTTAACTATTAAAAAGAAAAAATAATTATTTCTTTCCTTTAAGATTTATTTTTATATCTGATAAATCTACTAATTTCTTTTTATAATTACTTCTTACAAAACCTTTACTTGTAATATCTTTTACTAATTTCAAAAATTGAGTTTTATCTTCGCTATTTTCATCTGTTACACCTTCATCCAAGTTTTCAGATCCTCCTATTGTTGGAGTATGGGCAAGGTCTTCTCTGTTTAGATATGATATTGCTAATTCTCTAAATATATAATCTAGAATTGATGATGCGCTTAATATTCTATCGTTACCAAACACTTTTCCTGACGGTTCAAATTTAGTATCCACAAAGGCATTTACAAACTCATCCAATGGAACTCCGTATTGCAGTCCTAGTGAAACTGCTATTGCAAAGTTATTCATTGTTGCTTTTACAAGTTCACCTTCTTTACTAGTATCTATAAATATTTCACCTATTTTACCATCTTCATACTCACCTGTATGTAGGTATACTTTATGATTTCCAATAGATGCCTTCTGTATATATCCTTTTCTTCTGTCTGGCATACTGAATCTTCTGCCATTACTATCTTTAATATTTTTAGTTAATATTTCTTGGTTAATTTTTAGATTATTTTTTTTCTCAGGTTGAGGAAGGTCTTTTTCAACAACATTTATCTTGTTTTTTTCAATTTTTTCTAAATTTTTAGTTTTTCTGTTATCTAGTTTTACATCTAATATTTCAAATTTTCCGTCATCTCTTTTCTCTATATTTTGTATATTTTTTTCATCGATATCATCGAGATAATGACTTACTTTAAAACTACAAGTGTAGTACGTCTCAACTAAATATTTGGCCATTAAATTTCCTTATTTATTTATAAAATTGAATCTTAATGATTTATTGTATATAGAAATTTTTAATTTAAGTCTAATTTAATTTTTACAATTTAAAATTGAAAAAAAATAAACTTATATGTTGACAGTATTTAAACAAATTTTTACCTGGTGGAATCATCAAACACTTGGAACAAGGTTACAAATATTTTTTTCTGGAAAATTAGTAGGAAAAGATAAAAATGGAAATAAATATTATGAAAGTAAATCTGGAAGAAGATGGGTCATTTATAATGGTGAAGTTGAGGCATCAAAAATACCTAATGAATGGTTCTCATGGATGCACTTCATGAATAATAAAATAGAAAATGATCATAATTTAAAAAAATATGATTGGCAGAAAGAACATTTGCCAAATCAAACAGGATCAGAAAATTCTTATCATCCAAAAAAATATAATAATGTCATTAAAAAAAAATATAAAAGCTGGAAAAGTTAATTTTTTATTAGCAACAGTTATAAGTATTATTACAATAAATAACATATATGCTGATACCTTGCCAAAAAGCGAGATAACTGCTGAGTTAAGTGTTCTTGATAAAGTAAGTTCAAAAAATACAAATATAAAAATTCAAGTTGGAGAGGAATTTTCATTTCAAAATCTAAGCATAAAGATTTTAAAATGTTACAACTCAGAATTTGATGATGACCCAGAAGTCACGGCATATATGCAAGTAAAAGACAAAACTATGGATAATAATGACAAGGTTTTTGTTTTTAATGATTGGACATTTGCGTCAAGTCCATCGATTAGGCCATTTGACCATCCTGTTTATGATGTTTGGTTAAAAAAATGTTATAGTTAGATAACCTTTTCTTTATCTAACCAACTTACATTGAAGTCAGATGTTATAAATTTTTTATTATTAAGTAATACTTTATGTAGCTCAATTGTAGTTGTTATTCCATCAATTACAAACTCGTCAAGAGATCTTAACATTCTTTGAATTGCTTCTTCTCTGTTTCTTCCATGAGTTATCACTTTACAAACCATGCTGTCATAATAAGGTGTAATTTTATATCCTTGGTATATTGATCCATCTACTCTTGTTCTAAATCCAGATGGTTGATGACACATTCCTATTTTACCTGGTGAGGGTTGAAAATTATTACTGGGATCTTCGGCATTAATTCTACACTCTATTGCATGTCCTCTTGGATTTACATCGGTTTGTTTCAAAGCTGTATCACCAGAGAAAGCTATCCATATCTGTTCTTTTATTATGTCAATTCCCGTAACCATCTCGGTTACTGGATGTTCAACTTGTACCCTGGTATTCATCTCTAAAAAGTAAAATTTTCCATCTTCATATATAAATTCGACTGTTCCAGCTCCCTCATATCCAATTTTACTAACCATACTAACAGTCTTTTCAAATAGATCTTTTCTAATTTTATCGTCTAAAATAGGGCTAGGTGTTTCCTCAATGAGTTTTTGATGTCTTCGCTGAACTGAACAATCTCTTTCATGCAAATGAACAGTTCTATTCTTGCCTGATAAAACTTGGACTTCTATATGTCTTGGATTTTGAAAGAATTTTTCAATGTATACTTCGTCGTTTCCAAAAAATTTTTTTGCTTCTTGTTTAGCTGTTAAAAAAAGATTTTCAAATTCTTCTTGCTTATTTACAATTTTCATTCCTTTTCCACCTCCTCCACCAGAGGCCTTTATTAAAATTGGAAAACCTATCTTTTCACATATTTTTTTTGCTTCATTAATATCTTTAACACCACCTTCTGAGCCTTCAATTACTGGTAGTCCATATTTCTTTGCAACTTTTTTAGCTTCAATTTTATCTCCCATCATTTTTATTAAATTAGAGGAAGGTCCTATAAATTTTATATCATTTTCTTCTAATATTTTTGCAAACTCAAAATTTTCTGACAAAAAACCATAACCAGGATGTACAGCTTCAGCATCTGTTAATTCGATAGCAGACATAATTGCAGGAATATTTAAATAACTAAATGTTGGTTGATGAGGACCCACACAAATACTTTCATCAGCTAATCTTACGTGCATGCTGTCTCTATCTACATCCGAATGAATAGCCACAGTTGAAATACCCCATTCTTTGCAAGCTCTTATTATACGAACTGCTATTTCACCTCTATTAGCTATAAGTATTTTTTTAAACATTAATTTAGACTACGGTAGCAATAGTTTGACCAAACTCTACAGGCTGACCATCTTCAACACAAATTTCTTTTACAACTCCATCAAGTTGGCTTGGAATATGGTTCATAGTTTTCATTGCTTCAACAATCATAACAGTATCACCTTTTTTAATTTTCTGACCTACCTCTATAAATTTTTTTCCACCTGGTTCTGGTGCAAGGTAAGCAGTACCAATTATAGGTGAATTAATTTTTTTAGAGCTGTCAATTAAAACTTCATCTTTTATGGTTTTTCTTTCAATGCTATGAGCTACAGTTTCAATGTTTTTTGATATTCTAGACTTCGAAACTTTAACCTTAACATCTTTTTCAGTGTATTCTATTTCTGTGAGATTAAATTCATCCAAATAATCATTTAACTCCTTAATAATATTTTTGTTAATTTTCATTTTTTAACATTTCATGCATAGAGTTTATGGCTAAAATATAGCCATTTACTCCGAGACCACAAATTATACCAGTAACTACTGCGCTTATCAGTGACTTATGTCTAAAATCCTCTCTCTTATAAATATTTGATATATGAAGTTCTATAATAGGTTTTCTAAAAATACTTAGTGCATCTCTAATAGCAACTGATGTATGACTGTATCCAGCAGCATTTATTATAATGCCATCATATGTTTTGCGAGCATCTTGAATAATATTGACGATATCTCCCTCAACATTTGATTGTTTCATCTCTATATTGATATTTAAATCTTTTGCTCTATTTAGACAAATTTCTTCAAGATATTTGTAATCCTTGCTACCATATTGAGTTTGTTCTCTTTCACCTAATAGATTAAGATTAGGTCCATTAATTATTATTAATTTACTCATAAAACTTTATATTATATGAATAAAAAAAATAAAATAAAAATAGTGGTCAATGGCAGGCTTTTGACTGTAAATTTAAAATTTACTCTAAAAAATCTTGTCAAAAAATTAAAAACACCAATTAATAAAGTTGCAATAGAATTAAATGAAGAAATTATTGATAAAAAAAAATTGAGTAAAATTTTTTTAAAAAATAAAGATAAAATAGAAATTGTACATTTTATAGGTGGTGGTTAATGAAATCAGATATTTTAAATATTGCAAACAAGAAATTTAAATCTAGACTTATTGTTGGCACTGGAAAATATAAAAGCATGAAAGAGTGCGCAAAAGCAATTAAAATTTCAGGTGCTGAAATTGTTACAGTTGCTGTAAGAAGAGTTAATATATTAGATAAATCTAAACCTTTGTTGATGGATTTTGTTGATCCTAAAAAAATAATGTACTTACCCAATACTGCTGGATGTTTTACGTCTAAAGATGCCTTAAGAACTTTAAGACTAGCAAGAGAAATCGGAGGATGGAAAATAGTTAAATTAGAAGTATTAGGCGATAAAAAAAATTTATTTCCAGATATGATTGAAACCCTAAAATCTACAGAAGTTCTAACTAAAGAGGGTTTTAAAGTAATGGTTTATTGTAATGATGATCCTCTTATGTGTAAGAGATTAGAAAACTCAGGAGCATCAGCGATTATGCCACTAGCTGCACCGATTGGTTCTGGATTAGGAATTCAAAATAAAACAAACATAAAAATTTTGAGACATCAAACAAAAGTTCCCTTGATAATTGATGCTGGAATTGGTGAGGCTTCAGATGCAGTTGAGGCTATGGAGCTGGGATGTGATGCTGTGCTAATTAACACTGCAATCGCGAAGGCTAAAAACCCACTTGAAATGGCATACGCAATGAAATATGCAGTCATATCAGGAAGAAAGTCTTATCTTTCTGGAAGGATATCAGCTAATATTTACGGAACACCATCAACAACAAAAAAAGGATTAATTTAATTCTTTTTTCTAAAAATTTTTTTTTTTTTAAATTTTTTTCTTTTAAAGTTTGATTTTTTATCTTTTTTTAACTCTAAATTTTTTTCTACATTATCATCAATAATTTTCTGTAATATTTCAACTTTTTCAATTTTCTCCAATATTTTTCCTGATTTTGATTTAAAATCTATCTTGTAATCTTGTAAACTTAATCCTTCACTAGTCATTAGGTTTATTTTAACCTTATTTTTCTTTTTAAAATAATTTAAATCCTCTGAAAAATACTTTTCGATATAACTCATTACTTTTTCATTAATATTTACATCTACAATTTTTGCACCTGTTTCGAATATATTTATTTCAATTAATTTAATTATTTTCAATGCTAAAGTCTCATTATTTAATTTAATTGACCATTTTATATTACTTTCTCTTAATCTTTGTCTTGACATTTCAAGTAACCCAAAATTACTAATTCTCCCTATTTGAATTCTAGCTCTGTCATTTCTGCATCTCTCTTTTAATCTTCTCTCTACTTGCTTACGATTATTGAAACTAAGCATATCTATAAAATCAATTATTATTAAACCAGATAAATCTCTAATTTTAATTTGTCTAGCAATCTCTTCTGCTGCTTCTAGGTTGGTATCCAATGCTGTGCTTTCAACATTTTTTTGTTTTATCGATTTGCCAGAGTTTATATCTATAGAGACTAATGCCTCAGTTGGATTTATAACAAGATAGCCTCCCGAACTTAGTTTTACTTCTGATTTAAAAATTTCAAAAAGTTTTTTTTCTATGTTTTCTTTGAAAAATAATGGAATTTTTTCTCTAAATTTTTTAACTTTTTTTAATTGCTTTGGCATCATAAGTTTCATGTAATTTTTGGCTTTTTGATAGCCCTCATTACCTTCGACTATTATATTAAGTGTTTCATCATCATACATATCTCTTATACTTCTCTTAATAATGTCACTTTCCTGATGAATCAATGATGGAGCAATAGAATTTAATGCACTATCTTTAATTGAGTTCCAAATGGTAATTAAATTTTTAAGGTCACCATCAATTTCATTTTTCGTTTTATTTGATCCAGCGGTTCTAACTATAATTCCCATTTCTTTTGGAATTTCAATTTCATTTAATATTTTTCTTATTTTTTTTCTATCACCTGGATTAAATATTTTTCTTGAAATCCCACCACCTTTAGCTGTGTTGGGCATTAAAACAATATATTTTCCAGCAATACTAATAAATGTACTTAGAGCCGCTCCTTTAAATCCTCTTTCATCTTTAAGAACTTGTACTAATATGACTTGTTGAGGTTTTATAACTTCTTGAATTTTATATCTCTTCGATGGAAATTTTTTTTCATTAGTTTTAGTTTCTTTGTTTTCGTCTTCTGGCTTTTCAACTGGATCATTTATTTTTATTTCTTCATTACCTTCTAAAATTTTATTCTCGTTATTTTCGCTTTCCTTAGATAATTCTTCTCTTACTTTTTCTTCCTCTTCTTTAATTTTTTCTAAATCACTGTGTGGAAGTTGATAGTAATCAGATTGAATATCATTAAAAGATAGAAACCCATGTCTATCTCTTCCAAAATCAACAAATGCTGCCTGAAGTGAAGGCTCAATCCTACTTACTTTTCCTAAATAAATATTATTTTTAATTAATGTATTGTTTACACTTTCATATTCATAGTCTTCAATATGATTATCTTTTTTAAGAACAACCCTGGTTTCATTAGGATGCGATGCATCGATATATAAATTTTTTGGCATAAATTTTGATTATTTTTCATTTGTTTATTTTTTAAAAATTCGGTGCCATAACTTTAACAAATTCAATCAATAATTTAAACTAAAATGAGCAAATTAATAAAAAAACTCTTACTAGTTTTTACTTTATTTTCTTTACTTTGTTTTGTGGTAATCTTCTCAATACTCTGGACATATTCAAACAAATTACCAGATTATAAATTTTTAAAAAATTACAAACCTTCTGTATCAAGTAAAGTTTACTCTGGAAATGGTTTACTAATAAGTGATTTTTCAGCTGAAAAAAGAATATTCGTTCCCTACAATGCAATTCCTAAAACTATAATTAATTCTTTTTTATCTTCAGAGGATAAGAATTTTTTCAAACATCCCGGAGTAGATGCAAAAGGTATATTAAGAGCAATTAAAAACAACATAATTAATTTATTAAAATCAAATCGACTAGAAGGAGCATCCACAATTACCCAACAGCTTGCCAAAAATTTTCTTTTATCTAATGAAGTTAGTTTAGATAGAAAGATAAAAGAGGCTATTTTAGCTTTTAGAATTGAAAGAGCTCTATCAAAGGAGAGAATATTAGAACTTTATTTGAATCAAATTTATCTTGGTGAAGGTTCCTATGGAATTGCTTCTGCAAGTCTAAGATACTTTGACAAACCAATTGGTGATTTAAATTATTCAGAATCTGCTTTATTAGCTGCTTTACCCAAAGCACCAAGTAAATATAATCCATATAAAAATAAAGAATTAGCAACTTATAGAAGAAATTTGGTATTAAAAAATCTTTATGAAAATTCATATATTTCTAAAAATAAATATGAAGAATTAATCAATTTAGAAATCATTTTAAAAAAGAGAAAGAGAATATTTCTTGAAGATACAAGATATTTTGTTGAAGATATAAGAAAAAAAGTTATTCAAGATTATGGATATGACAAAGTTTACAAACAAGGTTTTAATATTAAGACTCCAATTAATTTAGAACTTCAAAATATAGCCTCAATTTCACTAAGAAAAGGATTATTAGAGTATGATAAAAGAAAAGGATGGAGAGGTTCACTAGATAATACAAAAAATAAAGAATGGTACAAAAATCTAGACAAATTTGATTTAGAAAAATCAATCGGTTGGCAAATAGCGATTATAAAAAGGATAGATAAATTTGAGACAGTTATTCAAACATCAAATAAAGAGAATGGAATTATAAAATATGAGGATGTTAATTGGACAAGAAAAGATTTTAATCAAATTTTTAAAATTAATGATTTAATTTATGTAAAAAAAATTTCTGATGGAATATTCAGCTTAAGACAATTACCAAATGTAAATGGTGGAATAGTTGTTATGGACCCCTTCAGTGGTAGAGTATTGGCAATGTCAGGAGGTTTTAGTTTTAAAAAAAGTGAATTTAATAGAGTTTCTCAAGCCAAAAGACAACCAGGGTCTGCCTTTAAACCATTTATATATGCTTTAGCATTAGAAAATAATTATTCACCATCCTCTTTAATCCTTGATGCACCCATTGTTCTTAATCAAGGAGAAGATTTAAAAATGTGGAAACCAGAAAATTATGGAAAAAAATTTTATGGCCTATCAACTTTGAGAACTGGGGTTGAAAAATCTAGAAATTTAATGACTGTTAGAATATCACAAGAACTGGGCATAGATAAGATTATTAACTTTTCAAAAAAACTTAACATTTATGATAATCCTGAAGAATTACTTTCTGTATCATTAGGATCTGCAGAAACAACATTGCTTAATATAACAAGTGCATATTGTTCTTTTGTAAATGGTGGGAAATTAGTTACTCCGATAATAATAGATAGAATTCAAGATAGCCTAGGTAATACAATTTCAAATAATGAAAAAAGATTCTGTGAAAATTGCGATAAAATATCATTTGATGGTAATAATGTACCTGTAATAAAAAGTAATTTTAAACAAATATTTTCACCTCAGACCGCATATCAAATGACCTCAATACTAGAAGGCGCCGTTAATAGAGGTACAGGAAAAAGATTAAGAGATTTAAATTTACAGCTTGCCGGAAAAACAGGTACAACTAATAATAACACTGATACATGGTTTATCGGATTTACATCAAACTTAGTCGTAGGGGTGTATGTGGGTCATGATAACCCAAAAAGATTAGGAAAATACGAAACTGGTTCTAAAACTGCTTTGCCAATTTTTAAAGAGTTCATAAAAAAAGCAGTAAATAATTATGAGGCCAGACCCTTTAAAATTCCAAAAGGTATTAAAATGATGGTAATTGATGCAGAGACTGGAAAAAAAGCAGATTTTGGCTCAAAAGAAACAATTATTGAGTCATATAAAAAAGAAAAAATTGAAAATCAGGCATATACTAGTAATGATAAAAATAATTTTTATAAATTTAAAAAAAATATTTTAAAATTTTATTAATGGAACAAGAGATAGAAAAATTTAAATCAGAAGTAATAAAAATAAATCATAGAATTAAGGAGTTTCTTTGAAACGCAAGATATTGTTTTAAAAAGAAATAAACTTAATATTCTTATAGAAGACCCAAAATTCTGGGATGATAGAAAAAAAGCTGAAAACATATTAAAAGAAAAAAAAGGATATGATGATCTATTAGAATCTCACAAACAATCAGAAAGTGAAATACATGAACTATATGATATCTTTGAACTTGCAAGAGAGGAAAATGATAAAAATCTAATTCAAGAAATATTAGATAAATTTTTAAGTTTAAAAAAAAATTTAAAAAAATTAGAAATTAAATGTTTTCTTTCAAATGAAAACGATACTTTAGATAGTTATTTGGAATTTCACGCGGGCGCAGGAGGTACCGAGAGTCAGGACTGGGCTCAAATGTTAAGAAGAATGTATATGAAATGGGCATCTGACCGAGGATATAATGTTGAATTGATTAGTGAGCATAGAGGTGATGAAGCAGGAATTAAGTCATCAGTTGTTAAAATTTCTGGAGAATATATTTATGGTTTTTTAAAATCAGAGTCAGGAATACATCGTTTAGTAAGAATATCCCCATTTGATTCAGGCGCAAGAAGACATACAAGTTTTGCTAGCGTTTGGGTTTACCCAGTAATAAGTGAGAATATAGATATTGAGGTATTTGACAAAGACTTAAGAATTGATACTTACAGATCAAGTGGAGCAGGCGGACAACATGTTAATACAACTGATAGTGCAGTAAGAATTACTCATATTCCAAGTAAAATTGTAGTTCAATGTCAAAACGAAAGATCACAGCATAAAAATAAAGAAACTTGTATGAACATGCTTAAAGCTAGACTTTATGAACACGAAATACAAAAGAGGAAAAAAGAGAGTGATAATATTGAAAACTCAAAATCAGAAATTGGTTGGGGCCATCAAATAAGATCATATGTATTGCATCCTTACAGGATGGTGAAGGATAACAGAACGAACTATGAAAATTCAAATCCAGATAAGGTATTAGATGGAGAAATTGATGAATTTTTAGAGAACTCTTTATATAAATTAAATGCGTAAGAAAATATTAATTACTGGCATATCAATTTTACTAATCATAATTACAAGCATAATATATTTAAGTATTTATGGAGTTAAAACAGATAAATTTAACAGATTTATTAATAATAAAGTTAAAGAATATAATTCAAAATTAACACTTCAAACTGAGAATGTTTATATTAAGTTAAATCTTAGTGAAAGTGGCATTAAAATTAATACTAAGAATGCAAAATTAATTGCAGAATTCAACGTCATTCAAATTTCAAATATAGATTTAAATTTAAATTTAATAAAATTTTTAAAGAATGAAAGTTCAATAAAAAATATAAAAATGGAATCTGCAAGTAATTCAATAAAGGATGTTACATCATTCTTAAATACAATAGATTATAATTTATCTAGATACATATTTTATAGTCAGATTAAAGAAGGTCTATTAAATTTTGAACTAGACGCTAAATTGGATAACGCAAACCAAGAGGATCTTTCTTATTCTATCTCAGGCTCTGTAAAAAACGCAAAATTAAATATACCAGGGTATGAAAGTCTGAATGACATAAATTTTATATTTAAGACTCAAAATAAAATAACTAAAATTTCAAATTTAAATTTTACTTATGAAGAGATACCAGTTTCATCAAAAAGATTAAATTTGAAAGAGGAAAAACCTGGTGAATATTATATTGAAGGAGTTATTGAAAATACTAAAGTATTAATAAACCCAAAAATAATATTTAAATATGCAAATATAAAACAAGATTATTTGTCTGATAAAGATATTTTATTTGAGAGTCAAAATTCATTCTCTTTTAAGTTAAATAAAAATAAGGAAATTAAAAATATTAAAATTGTTTCAGTTTTAAATTTTGATGAAATTTATTTTAATAATAAATACCAAAATTTAATATTTTTAAAAAAAGGTACAATCAATTCTAAATTTGAAAATGAAAATTTTACAGCGGATTTCAACTCAAACTTTGCTTTTTTAGACGATTTAAAATTAAATAATGAATTTAAAAATAATAATTTAAAATTATCATTAAATAGTAAAAATAATCAAAAAATCACGATAAAAGGAAATATAAGCAATGGAAAAACGGCTGTAGATCCAAAAATCATTTTAAATCTTTTAGATTTTAATCCAAAATTAATAGTTAATAAAAAAATTAATTTTAAGTCAGATAATAACTTCAAATTTGAAGTTTATAATAACAAAATAGAAAATTACTTGGTCGATTCGGAAATTTATTTAGATAAATTAGAACTTAATAAAGAAATCCAAGACCTTCTGTACTTAAAAAATATTAAAACTAAAATAATTTTTGGAGATAAATTATTAAAAGTAGATTTAAAAAGTAATTACTCATTTTTAGACAAAAATTTAAATAATGATTCTGAAAATAATATTATAAGTCTTAAATTAGATAAAAATAACTCT
>CABZCA010000004.1 GCA_902524115.1 uncultured Pelagibacteraceae bacterium
TATCAAAAAAGCTATCATCTTCTGAAAATTATACTGATAAAGTTATTAGTGTATTAGAAGAAAGATCAATCTGGCAAAGGTATGGTCTCTAAAATAAAAAAAAAAACTTTATCTTTTCAAGATACAATCTTTAACTTACAAAAGTACTGGTCTAAAAAAGGTTGTGTAATATTACAACCGTACGATCTAGAGGTCGGTGCTGGGACATTCCATCCAGCAACCACTTTAAGATCACTTGGCCCAAAACCATGGAAAACTGCATATGTTCAACCATCACGCCGCCCGACTGATGGAAGATATGGTGACAACCCTAATAGATTGCAACATTACTATCAATACCAAGTTTTAATTAAACCTTCACCAAAAGAAATAAAAAAGATGTATTTAAATAGCTTGTCATCAATAGGCATTAATCATGAGGAACACGACATAAGGTTTGTTGAAGATGACTGGGAAAGTCCTACATTAGGAGCGGCAGGTCTTGGATGGGAAGTTTGGTGCGATGGAATGGAAGTTACACAATTTACCTATTTCCAGCAAATGGCTGGGGTTGAATGTAAACCTGTATCTGTTGAAATTACATATGGATTAGAGAGATTGTGCATGTTTATTCAAAACAAAAAAAATGTTTTTGACTTAATTTGGAATGATGAAGGAATTACTTACAAAGATGTCTTTCATCAGTCAGAGAAAGAATTTTCAGCATATAATTTTGAATATGCCAATACTGATAATTTATTTAAAATATTTGAAATGCTTGAAGAAGAATCAAAATTATTAGTTGAAAAAAAGATTTCTCTCCCAGCTTACGATCAATGTTTAAAATGTAGTCATGTCTTCAATATTTTAGATGCAAGAGGGGTGATTAGTGTAGCACAAAGGGCTGAATATATTGCAAGAATAAGGGAACTAACTAAATCAATTGGGAAAGTTTGGATTGAAAGCCAAAGTTAATGTCAGAATTATTTGTAGAGATATTTAGTGAGGAAATTCCTGCAAGACTTCAAATAAACGCGAGGAATGAATTAAAAAAAAATATTAAAAATTTTTTTATTGATAATCAAATCAAATTCAATGAAAATTTCAATGTTTATTCAACACCAAATAGATTAGTTCTACATGTTGATAAAATCCCTAATGAAATCAAATTAAGCTCACAGGAAATTAAAGGCCCAAATGTTAATGCTCCTGAAAAAGCATTAGAGGGATTTATTAGATCAAACAATACAATATTAAAAAAAATCTTTAAAAAAAATACTGAGAAAGGTGAATTCTATTTTTTTAATAAAGAGTCAAGAAAAATAAAAGTTTCAGATTTACTAGAAAAAAATTTAAGTGAAATCTTAAAAAAGATTGCTTGGAATAAATCAATGAAATGGGCAAATTATGATCTTTATTGGGGAAGACCTCTTAAATCTATTTTAGCAATATTTAATAAAAAACCTCTAAATTTTGATTTTAATCACATAAACAGCTCCAACAAAACTTTTATAGATAAATCACTAGAAGAAGGTATGAAAATTTTTAACGACTTTAATTCGTATTTAAAATTTTTTAAACAAAAAGGTATTTTAATTGATCAAGATTTAAGAAAAAAAATAATACAGAATAAAATTAATGAAATAATTAATAAAAAAAATTTAAAAATCGAACAGAATGATAGGCTTATAGATGAAATAGTAAATATAGTTGAAAAACCGGCAGTAATTGTTTGTGATTTTGACAAAAAATTTTTGAATATACCAAGTGAAATATTGGTCACGACTATGCAGAATCATCAAAAATATTTACCAACTTTTGATAAAAAAAATAATCTTACAAATTATTTTTTTGTAGTTTCAGATATAAAAGACACTAAAGGATTTGTTAAATTAGGAAATGAGAGAGTGATCGAAGCAAGATTAAGCGATGCTGAGTTTTTTTGGGAAAAAAATAAAACCCAAAATTTAGTTAAACAAGTAGATAAATTAAAAAATATAAATTATTTTAAAGGTTTAGGATCTTACTTTGACAAAATTCAGCGTATGAGAAAGTTATCATCATTAATTTCTGATGATTTTTTAATTAGTAAAGAAAAAATTGAAATAGCTTCATCAATTTGTAAAGTTGATTTAATGTCTGATCTTGTTGGAGAGTTTCCAGAACTCCAAGGCATTGTTGGAGGTCATTTTGCAAGGTTCCAAGGGTTTGATAAAGAAGTTTGTCTTGCTGTATCTGAACAATATTTGCCTAACGGGATGGAAAGCAAATTACCAAAAAAAATGTACAGTGTTGCTTTATCTTTAAGTGATAAACTAGACTCATTAGTTGGTTTTTTTGGAATTAATCTGAAACCTACAAGTTCAAGAGACCCATATGCCATAAGAAGAATGGCTATAAGTCTTGTCAGATTAATTGTTGAAAATGAGATAAAAATCAAACTAAAAGATTTAATTGTTTACACCTGTTCAGTATATAGAGATCAGGGCTATGAATTTGATATTAAAAAGATACAAAACGAATTAAGTGATTTCATAATTGAAAGATTAAAAAATTATTTAAAAGAAAAAAAAATAAGACAAGATATAATTGAAAGCTCTACATTTTTGCTTGGATTAGATGATATATTAAAGGCTTATAAAAAATCTTTATGTTTAAATAAAAATATTAAAAAAGAAATCGGGTTTGAAACTATTGTAGCATATAAAAGATCTTCAAATATATTAAATACTGAAGAAAAAATATCTACTGAATCCCTTGGTTATGCGGATCCAGGTTTATTTAAAAATGATTATGAGAAAAAATTATATAAAAAAATAAATGATATAAGAAAATATTTTTTGAGTATTGGGAAAGACGAAAATTACGAGGAGAGTTTAAAAATCTTATCAAGTGTTAAGAACGAGGTAAACGATTTTTTTGATAATGTTATTGTTAATGATGAAGATATAATAATTAAAAAAAATAGATTAGAATTATTAAATATGTTGTGTAAAACTTTTGATAACTATTTTAATTTTTCAAAGATAGAAGCCTAGTATGAAAAAATTTATATTTAATTTTAAATCAAATAAAATAAAAAAAATTAAACTACCAAAAAATATTCTTGGTGGCAAAGGTGCAAATCTTTCTGAGATGGGAAGAATGGGGCTACCTGTACCCCCTGGTTTTACAATATCAACAGAGGTATGTGATTTATTTTATAAGAATAAAAAAAAATTAAATAAAAAAATACTTAATGAAATTAATAAAGAATTAAAATTTATTGAAAAAGACTCAGGAAAAAAGTTTGGAGATTTAAAAAATCCTCTTCTAGTTTCTGTAAGATCTGGAGCTAGAGTTTCTATGCCTGGTATGATGGATACAATTTTAAATTTAGGTCTAAATGATAATACTGTAACAGCGCTGGCTAAAAAAACTTCAAATTTGAGGTTTGCAAATGATAGTTATAGGCGTTTTATCCAAATGTATTCTAATGTTGTATTGGGAATTGAAGCTTATCACTTTGAGGATATAATTGAGAATTATAAGTTAACAAAAGGCGTATTACTAGACACAGAATTAGATGAGTATGACTGGGAAGCTTTAATAAAAGATTTTAAAAATATTGTAAAAGAAAAAACAAAAAAAGATTTTCCTCAAAATGTTAATGAACAGCTAGTGGGAGCTATAAGTGCCGTTTTCTTATCTTGGGAAAGTCACAGAGCAAGAATCTATAGAAAATTAAATCAAATACCCTCTAATTGGGGTACAGCGGTTAATGTACAATCAATGGTTTTCGGAAATATGGGAAATGACTGTGCAACTGGTGTAGTCTTTACAAGAAATCCATCTGATGGATCAAAAAATATTTATGGTGAATATTTAATAAATGCACAGGGTGAAGATGTTGTTGCTGGAACTAGAACACCACAACATATTACAAAAAAATCTAGAATTGAATCAAAAGAGACTCTTAAGTCAATGGAGGAGGCAATGCCAAAGACATATAAGCAACTAAAAAATATATTAATAAAATTAGAAAAACATTACAAAGATATGCAGGATGTTGAGTTTACTGTTGAAAACGAAAAGCTTTGGATGCTTCAAACACGCTCTGGAAAAAGAACAGCCAAGTCTGCTGTTAAAATAGCTGTAGATATGGTTAAAGAAAAATTGATTACAAAAAAAGATGCAATATTGCGAATAGAACCTAGTTCTTTAGATACATTGCTTCATCCAACTTTAGATGAGAAAGAAATCCTAGAAGTAATCGGGTCAGGTCTACCCGCATCACCAGGTGCTGCAAGTGGAAAAGTTGTTTTCACGTCCGAGGAGGCTGAAAGACTAAATAGTATGATGCAAAGCACAATTTTAGTTCGTGTAGAAACTTCACCAGAAGATATACATGGTATGCATGCCGCAAAAGGAATACTTACTTCAAGAGGAGGCATGACAAGTCATGCGGCGGTAGTTGCTAGAGGGATGGGAAGACCATGTGTTTCTGGATCTAGTGAAATAGAAATCGATTATGAAAATAATTTATTCAAAACAAATAACAGAGTAGTTAAAGAGGGAGAAATAATTACAATTGATGGTTCAACAGGTAGAATAATTATTGGTGAGGTAAAAACAGTTAAACCAGAAATATCAGGTGATTTTTCGAAAATAATGAGTTGGTCTGATGATTTTAGAAAATTAAAAATTAGAACTAATTCGGAAACGCCACTGGATAGCAAAACCGCTAGAGAATTTGGTGCAGAGGGTATTGGTTTATGTAGAACTGAACATATGTTTTTTGAAGAAGAAAGAATCTTATCAGTAAGAGAAATGATATTATCAAAAACAATAGAAGATCGATCTAATGCGCTCAAAAAACTATTACCACATCAAAAAAAAGATTTTATTGAAATATTTAAGATAATGAGAGGTTTACCAGTAACAGTAAGGTTACTTGACCCTCCACTACATGAATTTTTGCCTAAAAGTAATAATGAAATTAACGATGTTGCAGTTTCACTAAATATTCCCATTAAAGAACTTGAAGTTAGAATTTCAGAACTTCATGAACAAAACCCAATGTTAGGCCATAGAGGTTGTAGATTGGCAATTTCATTCCCCGAAATTTATGAGATGCAGTGTACTGCAATTTTTGAAGCTTTAGTGGAATGTAAAAAACAAAAAATTAAATCAACTATGCCTGAAATCATGATACCTTTGGTTTCAACAGAAGCAGAAATAAAAATTATGAAAGATTTAGTTATTAGGGTTGCAAAAAAAGTTCAAGATGAGAATAAAATTAAAATTGATTTTTTAGTTGGAACAATGATTGAATTGCCAAGAGCAGCAATAAAGGCAAATGATATCGCTAAACATGCTGAATTTTTTAGTTTTGGAACAAATGATTTAACTCAAACTACATTTGGAATTAGCAGAGATGATAGTGGCAAATTCCTTAATGATTATATCGACAACAAAATTTTTGATATTGATCCTTTTGTATCAATTGATGACGGGGTTGGAGATTTAATAAAAATTGCAACTGATAAAGGCAGAAAACAAAACAAAAAAATTAAACTTGGAATTTGTGGCGAGCATGGTGGAGATCCTAAAAGTATAGAATTTTGTGCAAAAACTGGATTAGATTATGTGTCTTGTTCACCTTACAGAGTTCCAGTTGCAAGATTAGCGGCAGCGCAAGCTCAAATAAGAAAAAATTAAATCTCTAATTTTAAATCCAAAGCTTGAATACTATGTGTTAACTCACCCACTGATATTCTATCAATGTTTGTCGTAGCTAGATTTTTTACATTTTTTAAAGTTATTCCTCCAGAAGCTTCAGTTTCATATTTCCCTTTTGCATATTTAATAGCCAACTTTAGAGTTTTCGGACGCATATTATCAAACAGAACTGTATTAAAATTAAGTCCATTAATTCTTTTAAATTGCTTCAAAGTGTCTACCTCGACAGTAATTTTTCTTTTTTTTTTATTTTTAATTGCTTTTTTCACTATTTCTTCAAATTTCTTTGATGAGGCTAGATGATTGTCTTTAATTAAAAATTCATCACTTAAATTAAATCTGTGATTAGTCCCACCTCCTAGTTTTACGGCATATTTTTGAATAACTCTTAGATTAGGAATCGTTTTTCTAGTACAACAAATTTTTGTTTTCTTGCCTACCTTTTTTACAAATTTATTTGTTTTCGTTGCAATACCAGAGATATGAGATAGAAAATTTAGAGCAACTCTCTCTCCAATTAATATATTTTTAATTTTTCCTTCAATTACAGCAATTAAAGACCCTTTGCTAATTTTTGATCCTTCTTTTTTTTTTATATCAAATTTAATATTTCTGTCTAATAAATTGAATGTTTGTTTAGCAAATTCTAATCCGCCTATAATACCTTTTTCATTACTTATTAGATTAACTTTTGAAATTGAATTATTATTTAATAGATTAGTTGTAATATCTCCTGAAGGATATAGATCCTCATTAAGAGCTAACTTACACGTTGATCGGATAAAATTTTTACTTAATTGAATTTTTGGCACAGAATTTATCTGCCTATTTCAGCCATTCTCTCTACTGATTTCCTAGCTCTTTCAATTGTTTCGTGGTCCATTATTAATTCGTTGGTTTCATTTTCTAAACAATCAAGTATTTTTGGCAGTGTAATTCTTTTCATATGAGGACATAAGTTACAAGGTCTAATAAATTCTACATTAGGATTATCAATTTGGACATTATCACTCATTGAGCATTCTGTAACCATCATAACTTTTTCAGGTTGATTATCTTTTACATATTTAATCATCCCACTTGTTGAGCCAGCAAAATCACTTGCTTTTATTACATCTGGAGGACATTCAGGATGAGCAATAATTTTAATTCCAGGATTATTTTTTCTTATTTCATTAATCTCTTCATCATTAAATTGCTCATGAACCTCACAAGTCCCTTTCCATGATATAATTTCTACATCAGTCTGAGAAGCAACATATTTTGCCAAATAATCGTCTGGTAAGAAAATTACTCTTTTTACACCTAAAGAGTTTACAATCTTAACAGCATTTGCTGATGTACAACAAACATCAGTTTCAGCCTTAACATCTGCAGAAGTGTTAACGTATGAAACTACAGGGACACCAGGATATTGTTTTTTTAAGTTTCTCACGTCTTCCCCAGTTATAGATGAGGATAAAGAGCAACCAGCTTTCATATCTGGTAGTAAAACTTTTTTATTTGGGCTCATCAGTTTGGCAGTCTCCGCCATAAAATGTACACCACACATAACAATTATATCAGCCTCTGTTTTTGCAGCTTCAATTGCTAAGGCTAACGAGTCTGCTGAAAAATCAGATATACCATGATATATTTCAGGAGTTTGGTAATTATGAGCAAGAATTACTGCGTTTTTCTCTTTTTTAAGTTTATTTATTTTATAAATGTAAGGTGCATGAGTGGCCCACTCTATTTCAGGAATGGATTTAGAAACCTTTTGATAAATTGGATCTGTTGCAATTTTAACTTGGGTTGTGAATTCCATAATAAAAAACTTATCAACTTGAAATAGAATTGTCATTCATTTAATCTGACGCATGATTTGCGGCCATGCTGAAATTGGTAGACAGGCACGGTTGAGGGCCGTGTGAGCTAAGCTCATGAGAGTTCGATTCTCTCTGGCCGCACCATTAGTTAATATTATACAGGAAAGAGGGGCGTTCTGTTGCCAGGTGCCCCAAACCCCGTAACTTAATTAGTAAACTAATTAAGCTGCAAGTGCGTAACTTTCGTTAGCATTTATAAATTAGCCCATCACGGCGGAACAATACCGAACGAAAGAACAACTTTTAGACACCCGTCGATCCTAATTCACCCCCTTAAGTTGTAAATGGTGGAGGTGGTGGGTACTGCCCCCACGTCCGTAATGGTTATTACGAAATTCGTTTATCGTCATAGTTGGAAAACCAACACTATTAATATAAAACCAATTACAAGAGATTCAATAATTTATTCATGAAACTTACCAAAGAACAATTAAACGACATAAAAGATCAACAATCTCAAGATAATACAACTAAAAGAGTTACTGCTCCTGAATTAGAAAAAGTATTATATGAAGCTATGCCAGCTTTAGATCACGGCTTTATAAGAGTTATTGACTATATGGGAGATGACAGCTCAATTGTCCAATCTGCAAGAGTTTCCTATGGCAAAGGAACTAAAAAGGTTTCAACAGATAGCGGTCTAATAAAATATCTAATGCGTCATTGGCATAGCACTCCATTTGAAATGTGTGAAATTAAATATCATGTAAAATTACCAATATTTATAGCTAGACAGTGGATTAGACATCGTACGGCAAACGTTAATGAATACTCAGCAAGATATTCTATTTTAGATAAAGAATTTTATTTACCTGATGCACAAAATTTAGCAGCACAATCAATTGCTAACAGACAAGGGCGAGGTGATGTAATTGAAGGAGAGCAAGCAAAAGAAGTTTTAGAACTTTTAAAAAATGATGCTGAAAGAACATATGATAACTATGAAACTATGCTCAATCAAAAATTTGATGGATCTACAATTGATGAAAATAAAAAAGGACTAGCTAGAGAGTTAGCTAGAATGAATTTAACTTTAAATACATATACACAATGGTATTGGAAAACGGACTTATTAAATCTAATGAATTTTTTAAGATTACGTGCTGATCATCATGCTCAATATGAAATTAGAGTTTATGCAGATATAATGTTAGATACGTTAAAGAGATGGGTTCCAATTACATATGATGCATTCATGGATTATAGGGTGGGTGGTACGGAGGTTTCTGCTAAAGGAAAAGTTATTATCCAAAAATTATTGAAAGGTGAGGATATAGATTTAGAACAATCTGGGCTTTCAAAAAGAGAGTGGAATGAACTAATGGAAGCTTTCGAAATTACAGATAGGATTGTTTAATCTCTTCTGCAAATTTTAAATAAATTTTTGTAATTTCATGTTCTGGATCTTTCTCAACAATAGGAATTCCCATATCCCCATATTTTCCTATATCAGAGTTTATTGGTATTCGTCCTAAAAATTTTTTCTCAAATTCTTGTGCGGTTCTCTCAACACCGTTTTCTCCGAAAATTGCATATTTTTTTCCGTCATCGCCAATAAAGTGACTCATATTGTCAATTAATCCAATAATATTTACTTTTAATTTTTCAAACATTCTAATTCCTCTTTTTACATCTTGGAGCGCTATCTCCTGAGGAGTTGACACTATTATTGCACCATCTACACTAATCTCTTGAGCAAAAGTTAGTTGTGTATCACCTGTACCCGGAGGCATATCAACAATAATAAAGTCTAAATCTTTCCAACCTACTTTTTGTGTAAAGGTTTTAATAGCACTTGTTACCATTGGTCCCCTCCAGATCATCGGTGTTTGCTCGTCTGTTAGAAAACCAATAGACATACATTGAATGTCATACTTTATAATTGGCTTTAAAGTTTGCCCATCACTATCTGGCTTTTCATTTATAGAGAATAGTTTTGGTAAAGAAGGTCCGTAAATATCAGCATCTAAAATTCCTACTTTACATCCAACAGTTTTAAGAGCTAAAGCTAAATTTGTTGCAAAAGTAGATTTTCCAACACCACCCTTTGCGCTTGAGATGGCTATTGTAAATTTAGTTCCTGGAATTGGGTTTCTTTTGAAGGTTTTTGGCTCAGTTTTTGCCTTCATTGTGTCACTAAGACCTACTTTTTTATCATTCATAAAAATACACTTACCTTGTTTTTGAATATAAAGACACTATATAGAATGTCATAATGACGATTTATAAAAATCAAAGCCCATGGGGTAGCCCTCCAGGTAGTGGTGGAGGAAGCGGAAATGGTGGAGGTTTCAGAAGAGGCCCTACACCTCCTAATTTAGATGAGGCAATAAAAAAATTGCAGGACACTATAAACAAATTTACTGGAAGTGGTACAGGTGGAAAAAAACCTATTATATTAGGTTTGATCATATTAATTGTAATTTGGGCATTGAGTGGTTTGTATAGAGTTTTACCTGATGAACAGGGCGTGGTCTTGAGATTTGGAAAGTTTGTAAATACCACTCAACCAGGATTAAATTATCATTTTCCATTCCCAATTGAGAGTGTGTTAACTCCAAAAGTTACAAAAGTAAACAGAATGGACATCGGTTTTAGATCAGAGAGAGATAGTGGATTTGGCCAAGGTGGTGGTGTAGCTGATGTTCCAGAAGAAAGCTTGATGCTAACAGGTGATGAAAATATTGTTAACATAGACTTTTCAGTATTTTGGGTAATAAAAGATGCTGGTAATTTTCTTTTTAAAATTCAAGATCCAGAAGGTACAGTAAAAGCAGCAGCAGAGACCGCTATGAGAGAAGTTATAGCAAGATCAGATATTCAACCAATTCTTACAGAAGGAAGAGCGGTTATTGAAAGAGATACTCAAGATATTATTCAAGGGATACTTGATGAATATGAAAGTGGAGTACTAATTACTCAAGTTCAAACTCAAAAAGCTGACCCACCAGACCAGGTTATTGATGCTTTTAGAGATGTACAAGCTGCAAGAGCTGATATGGAGAGATCAAAAAATGAGGCAGAAGCTTATGCTAATGATGTAATACCAAGAGCACGAGGAGAAGCCGCAAAAATTTTACAAGCAGCAGAAGCTTATAAAAAAGAAGTTGTTGCAAAAGCTGAGGGTGAAGCAAGTAGATTTTTATCAATTTATACAGAATACGCTAAAGCTAAGGAAGTTACTCAGGAAAGAATGTATTTAGAGACAATGGAGCAAGTGCTTGCAGATATTAATAAAATTATAATAGATAAAGATTCAGGATCTGGTGTAGTTCCTTATCTACCGTTACAAGAATTAAAATCAGGGACAAATTAATGAAAGCTGGAAAATTTATATTACCGATAATTATCTTAATAGGCGCAACTTTATTCTTTTCTATATTTATTGTTAAAGAGGTAAATCAAGCTATTGTTCTGCAGTTTGGTGATCCCAAGAGAATTATTTTAAAGCCAGGATTAAATTTTAAGATTCCATTTATTCAGAATGTTGTATTTTTAGATAAAAGAGTTTTAAATTTAGATACTCCACCTGAGGAAGTTATTGCATCTGATCAAAAACGTTTGATTGTTGATGCTTTTGCTAGATTTCAAATTATTGATCCACTAAAATTCTATATTTCAGTTGGAAATGAAAGGGTTGCAAGATCGAGGCTGGCAACTATCATTAATTCAAGAATAAGAAATGTGCTAGGTCAACAAAAATTACAAACATTGTTATCTGAGGATAGATCTAAACAGATGGCTCTTATTCAACAAGGTGTAAATAATGAAGCAGAAAACTTTGGTATAAAGATAGTTGATGTTAGAATTAAAAGAGCGGATTTACCACAAGCAAATAGTGATGCAATCTTTAGAAGAATGCAGACCGAAAGAGAAAGAGAGGCTAAAGAATTTAGAGCAAAGGGTGCAGAGATGGCAGTAACCATAACATCGACTGCAGATAAAGAAGTTACTGTTATTTTAGCAGAAGCTGAAAAAAAATCTGAAATTATGAAAGGTGAAGGAGACGGTCAAAAAAATAAAATTTTTGCTGATGCATTTGGACAAGACGCTGAATTTTTTGGATTTTATAGAGCAATGCAAGCATACCAAAAAGCTTTAATTGGTGGAGAAACTTCAATGATTTTATCACCAGATAGTGAATTTTTTAAATTTTTTGGAAATAAGCAGAAATAAACAATTTTTAAAATTAAGATGAGAGAATTGATCATAGCTTTTGGTCTTTTCTTATTTATTGAAGGTATATTATATGCCTTATTTCCACAAAAAATGAAAAATATGTTAAAAAAACTTGATGCTGTAGCTGATAAACAACTGAGAATAGGTGGGTTAGTATTTACAATTTTAGGTTTTATAATTATTTGGTACTCAAAGACATGAAAAATATTTACAAAATTTTATTAATATTAGTAATTTCAATAAATTATTTTACAATCTCTAAAGCTCAGGAAATTCTATTGTCATTTGCAGATCTTGCAGAGAGATTAATGCCGTCAGTTGTAAATATTTCAACGACTACAACTGTAACAACTAGATCAAACCCTTTGCCATTTGAATTTCCACCAGGCTCACCATTTGAGGATATGTTCGGTTCTCCTCAACAAAGACAAACTAGTGCGCTAGGATCAGGTTTTATAATTGATGAAGAGGGAATTGTAATAACAAACAATCATGTTATTCAAGGAGCATCAGATATATTTGTTAGAGTGAATGGGGACAAAGACTATAAAGCAGAAGTGCTTGGTGCTGACGCAGGTATGGATATTGCAGTATTAAAAATAAAGTCTGACGAAAAATTTAAACCAGTAAAATTTGGTAACTCAGATAAATCTAGAATTGGAGATTGGGTTATTGCAATAGGAAATCCATTTGGTCTAGGAGGTACAGTAACAGCGGGAATAATCTCTGCTAGAAATAGAAGCATAGGATTATCAAGATATGAGGACTATATACAAACTGATGCTTCAATAAACCAAGGAAATTCAGGTGGCCCTCTATTTAATATGTATGGAGATGTTATTGGAATTAATACAGCTATACTTGGTCAATCTGGCTCAATTGGAATAGGTTTTGCAATACCATCTAATAGTGCTCAAAAAGTGATTGATCAATTGATTGAATTTGGAGAAACAAAAAGAGGATGGCTTGGAGTTAGAATTCAAGTTGTAGATCAAGGAATTGCGGATGCAGAAAAGCTTGATAAACCAAGAGGTGCTTTAGTTGCAAGTGTTGCTGATGACAGCCCATCAGATAAAGGAGGAATTAAACCTGGTGATATAATTTTAGAGTTTGATGGAAATCCTATAAACGAGATGAAAGAACTTCCAAAAATAGTTGCTGAAACAGATGTTGGAAAAAAAGTAATTGTTAAAGTTTGGAGAAACAAACGACAAATTACAAAAGAAATAATTCTTGGAAGATTAGAAACTTCAGAAGATTTTAAAACACAAAAACCAGCAATTGAAAAACCAAAAGTAAAGAGAATTGAAGGTTTGAAAATAGATGTTCGTTTATTAAGTAAAGATGATATTGAAGCAAGAAATCTTCCAAAAGGAACAAGTGGAGTTGTCATCACTAAAATAGATAAAGATAGCCCTATAAACTATTTACAAGTTAACAATGTTATTGTTGAAGCAAATAGAAAAAAAATAAACACAATAGGTGATCTTGATAATGTGGTAAAATTGAAATTAAGAAGTGACGAAAATAACTTACTAATTGCAATTTATAATAACCAAAATCAGAGAACATATATTGGTGTTAAATTAAAATAAAAAAATGGACCTAAAGTCCAAAATAATATTAATCTCAGGTCCAACAGCATCAGGTAAGTCTAAAGCTGCATTGAAAATTGCTAAAAAGTTAAATGGAGAAATTATTAATGCAGATAGCATGCAGGTTTATAAAGAATTAAATATACTGACTGCCAGACCTTCAAAAAACGATTTGAAAAAAATTGATCACCATTTATATGGTTTTAGAAGTGTTAAAAAAGAATTTTCATCGGGTGAGTGGTTAAAATTAGCAAAAAATTATATTAAAAAAATAAGAGACAAAAATAAAATACCAGTTTTAGTTGGCGGCACTGGTCTTTATTTCAAAGCTCTGACTGATGGATTAGTTAAAATTCCAAAAATACCAATCCCTATTCGAAATAAAATAAGACGAATGCAAAATAACTTAGGTCAAAAAAAATTTTATTTAAAACTCTTAAAAATTGATCCATCAGTAAAAAATAAGATTGACCCAACTGATGCCCAAAGATCAATTAGAGCTTATGAAGTTATTTCGATTTCAAAAAAATCAATTTTTGAATGGTATAAGAAAACAAAACCATCTTTTAAAAAGAATCAATTTATAAAAATTTATGTTGATTACCCTAAAGATGAATTGATTAACAAAATTTCCAAAAGAGTAGATCAAATGATGAAAGATGGAGCTATTAAAGAAGTTAAGGATTTTTTAAAGCTTAATTTGAGGAGTGATAGCAACGCCTTCAAAGTTATAGGAATAAGAGAGATTAAAGAATTTATTGATAAAAAAACTTCTATAAATGATTTAAAACTAAATATTGTTATAAAAACTAGACAATACGCTAAAAGGCAGAGAACCTGGTCTAGAGGTCAAATGAGTGATTGGCAAAAATTTGATGCTGAGGCACTTTCAAAATTTATAAAAAAATTATAAATAATACTCACAATAACTTGACCAATGAGTACAACTTCAGCTAGATTGACTGAATGCCAAAATTATATTCAGGAGCTGAGATAGTATTCAAGTGTTTGGAAGATCAAAATGTTAGTCACATATTTGGTTATCCTGGAGGAGCGGTTCTTCCAATTTATGATGAATTAAAAAATTTTAACTCTATAAAACATATTCTAGTAAGACATGAACAAGGTGCCGGACATGCTGCCGAAGGTTACGCAAGATCAACTGGTAAACCAGGTGTATTACTAGTTACCTCTGGTCCCGGGGCTACCAATGCTGTAACAGCTTTAACCGATGCCTATATGGACTCAGTCCCATTAGTTTGCATCACAGGTCAAGTTCCAACACACTTAATTGGTACAGATGCGTTTCAAGAATGTGATACTACAGGGATAACTAGACCATGTACCAAACATAACTGGTTAGTAAAAGATATTAACGATTTAGCTGAAGTAATGCACAAAGCTTTTGAAGTCGCAATTACTGGAAGACCGGGACCTGTTTTAGTTGATATTCCAAAAGATATACAATTTCAAAAAGTTAAATATAAAAATTATAAAAATAAAAAAAAATTAAATGGTAAATCTCATGACAACTATTCACAAAAAAATATTGATGAATTAATTAATTTAATTCGAAAAGCAAAAAAACCGATCTTTTATACAGGTGGTGGAGTAATTAATTCAGGAAGTAAAGCAAGCGAACTTTTAAGAGAACTTGTGTATGTAACTGGTTTTCCAATAACATCAACTTTACAGGGTCTTGGTTGTTTCCCTGCTGATGATAATCAGTTTTTAGGAATGTTGGGTATGCATGGAACTTACGAAGCAAATAACGCCATGTATTCATGTGACTTAATGATAAATGTTGGTGCGAGGTTTGACGATAGAATTACTGGTAAGATTGATGAATTCTCTCCTAGGTCTAAAAAAGTTCACATTGATATAGATCCATCATCAATAAATAAAAATGTAAAAGTAGATTTAGCAATTGTTGGAGATATTAAGTCAGTTTTAACATCAACGCTAAAAACTTTTAAAAAATCTAAAGATAATTTTTATAAATCAAACAAACATCAAATATCAAATTGGTGGGAACAGATTCAGAAATGGAGATCTAAAAGATCATTAGACTACATTCGTAGTGAAGAAACTATTAAACCTCAATATGCGATTGAAAGATTATATGAACTTACTAAAGATAAAGATACCTACATAACAACTGAAGTAGGCCAACATCAAATGTGGGCTGCTCAACACTACAAGTTCAATAAACCAAATAGATGGATGACTTCTGGAGGTCTTGGTACGATGGGATATGGATTACCAGCAGCAGTTGGAGTCCAAATTGCCCATCCTAAGAAATTAGTAATTGATATTGCTGGTGAGGCATCTGTTTTGATGACTATGCAGGAAATGTCAACCGCAGTTCAGTACAATTTGCCTATAAAAATATTTATTTTGAATAATGAGTACATGGGAATGGTAAGACAATGGCAGGAATTACTACATGATAAAAATTATTCAGAGAGTTATACAGCTGCATTACCAGATTTTGTTAAAATGGCAGAAGCATATGGGTGTGTTGGATTAAGAGCAAAAACACCAGAAGAGTTAGATGATAAGATCATTGAAATGTTAAACACAGATCGTCCAGTTATTTTTGATTGTCTTGTAGACAAACAAGAAAACTGCTTTCCAATGATACCATCTGGCAAACCTCATAATCAAATGTTACTTGGTCCTAAAGACCAAAAAGAGAAAAAGATTACAGGAAAAGGTAGAACACTGGTTTAATGACAAACTCAAAATCAGCATATAGTTCTGCAGGAAAAAAACAGAAGCTTGATACCCATATTATAGTTGTATGGGTAGATAATGAGGCTGGTGTTTTAGCTCGAGTAGTTGGATTATTTTCTGGAAGAGGTTACAATATTGAGTCTTTAGCGGTGGCAGAGGTTGATCAGAAACAAAATATTTCTAGAATAACAATTGTTACTACAGGTACCCCCCAAGTTGTAGATCAGATTAAACTTCAATTAAAAAAATTAGTTCCAGTCCATAAAGTTGCAGATTTTAAAAGAGAAGATAAAAATGTCATTTTTAAAGAAATGGCATTATTCAAGTTTGTTGCAAACAATGGTAAACTAAATAAAGCTTTTGAAGCTTGCAAACATTTTAATCCAGTAATATTAGACAAAACAAATAAATCAAATGTTATACAAATTACAGCCTTAAGAAGAGAAATAGACAGTATGACAAAAATTTTAAAAAAATTTGGTTTGGTGAGTGTTTCAAGAACAGGTGCAGTTGCTATGACTAGAGGGTCAGAAATATTTAAATAAATAAAAATTAAAGGAGAGAAATTATGAAAATGTTTTATGAAAAAGATACAAATGTAAATTTAATTAAAGATAAGAAAGTAGCAATTTTTGGTTACGGAAGCCAAGGCCATGCACATGCACTTAATTTAAAAGATAGTGGTGTTAAAGAAGTTGTGGTGGCTTTAAGAGAAGGTTCATCAAGTATTGAAAAAGCTGAGTCTAAAGGTTTAAAAGTAATGAACTTATCAGATGCTGCAGAATGGGCAGATGTTGTTATGATCTTAACGCCAGATGAATTACAAGCATCAATATATAAAAATCATATAGAGCAACGTGTTAAAGAAGGAACATCTATTGCTTTTGCTCATGGTTTAAATGTACACTATGATCTTATTAAAGCTAGAAAAGATTTAGATGTATTTATGGTTGCACCAAAGGGACCTGGACATTTAGTAAGAAGTGAATATGAAAAAGGTGGTGGTGTACCTTGTTTATTTGCTGTTCACCAAGATGGCTCTGGCAAAGCAAGAGATTTAGCAATGTCATATGCGTCAGCTGTTGGTGGAGGTAGATCTGGAATAATTGAAACTACATTTAAAGATGAGGTAGAAACTGATCTATTTGGAGAACAAACAGTATTATGTGGTGGACTTGTAGAATTAATTAAAAATGGATACGAAACTTTAGTAGAAGCTGGATACGAACCCGAAATGGCATATTTTGAAACAGTTCACGAAGTAAAACTGATTGTAGATTTAATATATGAAGGTGGAATTGCTAATATGAATTATTCAATTTCAAATACAGCAGAGTATGGTGAGTATCAGTCAGGTCCAAGAATAATTAAAAAAGATGAAACTAAGCAAAGAATGAAAGAAGTTTTAGCAGAAATTCAATCTGGTAAATTTACAAAAGAATGGATGAAAGAATGCAAAAATGGTCAAAAAAACTTTCTTGCAACTAGAGCTAAATTAGCAGAACACTCTGTTGAAAAAGTAGGTGCTGAACTTAGAGCTATGATGCCTTGGATTTCAAAAAAGAAACTTGTTGATAGTGATAAGAAGTAGATAAATTATTGTTTTATTTGGTCTAAAATAGGCATTTTATTTTGCAATCTGAGCGTGAGCATGTATGATACTTATGCTTAAATTAATTAAATGACTGATAATAATAGAGTATACATTTTTGATACTACAATGCGTGATGGAGAGCAATCTCCTGGCGCATCAATGAGTTTAGAAGAAAAAATCCAAATAGCTAGAGTATTTGACGAACTTGGAATAGATATTATTGAAGCTGGATTTCCAATTGCATCTCCAGGAGATTTTGAAGCTGTAACTGAAGTCAGTAAAATATTAAAAAAATCAATACCTGCAGGTTTAGCAAGACATTCAAAAAAAGATATTGATAGATGCTATGAGGCTCTTAAACATGCTTCAAGATTTAGAATTCATACTTTTATTTCCACAAGTCCTTTACATATGAAGCATAAGCTTAATAAATCACCAGAAGAAGTTTATGAAGCAATAAAACAAAATGTAACTTATGCAAGAAACTTTACAGATGATGTGGAATGGTCTTGCGAAGATGGGACTAGAACTGACATGGATTATATGTGTAAGACTGTAGAACTAGCAATTAAATGTGGAGCTAAAACTATTAATATTCCTGATACTGTTGGCTATACTATTCCATCTGAATTTACAAAAATTATTGAAACTTTGTTGAATAAAGTTCCAAACATAGATAAAGCAATTCTTTCAACGCATTGTCATAATGATTTAGGGTTAGCAGTTGCCAATTCTTTGGCAGGTGTTCAAGCAGGAGCTAGACAAATTGAATGTACTATAAATGGCCTAGGAGAAAGAGCTGGAAATGCAGCTCTTGAAGAAGTTGTGATGGCTATGAAAACAAGACCTGATTTAATGCCATATGAAACTGGAATTGAAACTACACTTTTAAGCAAAGCATCCAAGATAGTATCAAATGCCACAGGTTTTCCTGTCCAATATAATAAAGCTATTGTTGGAAAAAATGCTTTTGCTCATGAAGCAGGTATTCATCAAGATGGAATGTTAAAAAATAGGCAAACATATGAAATTATGACACCAGAAAGTGTAGGTGTTAAACAAACATCGCTCGTAATGGGTAAACACTCAGGTAGACACGCATTTAAAGATAAATTAACCAGTTTAGGATATCCGGATCTTACGGATGATGTTGTCGACAATGCTTTTGCAAAATTTAAAATTTTAGCGGATAAAAAGAAACATGTTTATGACGAAGATATAATTGCTTTAATAGATGATAGTTTAATAATTGATAATAAGGTAAGTGCAATTATTTTGAAATCTCTGAAAGTATTTGCTGGTACTGGCGAACCTCAAAAAGCAGAAATGACATTAGATGTTTTTGGTGAGGTTAAAAAAGCATCTGAAATAGGTGACGGACCAGTTGATGCAATTTTTAAATGTATAAAAAAACTTTACCCACATGACGTAAACTTACAACTTTACCAAGTTCACGCTGTTACAGAGGGAACAGATGCTCAAGCCACAGTAAGTGTTAAAATTGAAGAGAATGGAAAAACAACTGTAGGACAAGCTGCAGATACTGACACTTTAGTTGCATCTGCAAATGCTTATATAAATTCACTTAATAAAATGATTATAAAAAGAGATAAAACAGCACCGGGGACAAATATAGAAAATCAAAATTTTGAAAATCAAAAGATGAAAGGTATATAAAAATGGCAATGTTCAGCAACTTAAAGAAATTATGGAGTCAAGATATGGCAATAGATCTTGGCACAGCAAACACACTTGTGGTGTTAAAAGGCAAAGGTGTAGTTCTCAATGAACCATCAGTAGTTGCAGTTGTTGACAATAAGGGAAAAAAATCAGTTTTAGCTGTTGGAGATGAAGCAAAGACTATGCTTGGAAGAACACCGGGAAACATTCAAGCAATCAGACCTTTGAGAGATGGTGTTATTGCAGACTTCGTTGTCACTGAGGAGATGATTAAACACTTTATTAAAAAAGTTCATAAAAAAACATTAGCTAATCCAAGAATTTTAATTTGTGTGCCAACTGGTTCAACACCAGTTGAAAGAAAAGCAATTCAAGATAGCGCTCTTGCAGCAGGGGCTCGTAAAGTTAACTTAATTGAAGAACCAATAGCTGCAGCAGTAGGAGCCGGACTACCGATATCTGAAGCAACTGGGTCAATGGTTGTTGATATAGGTGGAGGCACTACTGAAATTGCAGTTTTATCTTTAGGTGGCGTGGTATATTCAGAATCATTAAGAGTAGCTGGAGATGCAATGGATAATTCTTTGAAAGAATATATGAGAGAAGAGTATAATTTAATGATTGGCGATAGTACTGCAGAAAAAATTAAAAAAGATATTGGTACAGCTATCCCAACAAATAATAATACATATGCAGTAAAGGGTAGGGATTTAAGATCAGGAACTCCTAAAGAAGTAAATATTTCTGAAGAAGACACTGCTGAAGCACTAAATCCAATTTTAAAAGATATAGTCTCTGCAATAAAGAAAGCTTTAGAGAATACTCCACCAGAGTTATCTGCCGATTTAGTTGATATGGGCTTAACCCTTACAGGTGGTGGTTCTCTTTTAAAAAATATAGATAAAAGATTTTCAAAAGAAACTGGCCTTCCAGTAAATGTTGCTGATGATCCTTTATCTTGTGTTGCAATTGGAACTGGTAAAGCTTTAGACCAAGAGGAAACTTTTTCATCAGTCTTATCTGAGTATTAATCAAAATGTCTAAAGAAATGGGCAGAGATGATTTAGTTATATCTGCTCGTTCAATTTTTTTAAAAAAAGGCAATAGACAAAAATTTTCACTTTTAACTTTAATTATAGTATCCATAATTGTTTTATCATTAAATTATTTTAAAACAGGGCCTATTAATCAATTTAGGTCAGTAGCTAAAGATGCTGTTTTTAAAACTTCATACATTATATCATTACCATTTTTAACATTAAAAAATGCTTATCACGGTGTTAGTGATCTTCTAAAAATACATGAAGAAAATAAGCAACTTAAGATTATTGATTTAAATATTGAAGAGTTAAAACTTGAAAATCAATTTTTAAGAGAAGAAAATTTAAGGCTTAATGAACTGATTGATGAAAAAAGCCTTTTTTCAGGTAATTATCATGTAACAAAAATTTTACTAGATCAGGAGAGCCCTTATTTACGATCAATCGTGATTAATAAAGGTTTCAAACACGATATTAAAATAGGGTCAGCTGTGAGAAGTGGACCATATTTTATAGGTAAGGTAGTTGGAGTTAATTACTTAACATCGAGAGTTTTATTAATAAATGATCTTAATAGCAAGATACCAATAATAATTGAACCTAATGGGACCAGCGCAATAGTTTCAGGGAATGGAAGCAAATTTAATGGTGATATTGAGTATCTGCCTGAAAAAAATCAAGTTGAAGAGGGTCATATTGTTTATACTTCAGGAGCTGATGGAATAATTTCTTCTGGAATACCCATAGGAAAAATAACTATTATAAATACCAAAAAATTTGTGAAATTTTTTGCAGATTTTGATCAAATTAAATATGTTAAGGTTTATTTTAAAAAGTGAGTTTATTTGCTAACAGAATTTATTCTAGGACAATTACAAGTTTACCCACTTTAATTTTATTTTTAGTCGTTATTCTAGGTTTAAATATTAATATTATTTATAAAAACTATGATTTTATCATAAACTTTAGCTACATAGTTGTATTCTTTTGGAGTTTAAAAAAACCAGAACATCTAGGTTATGGATTAATTTTTTTTGCAGGAATCATAAATGATGTAGTTCAAAGTTTGCCAATTGGAATATCTTCTCTAGATTATTTATTATTATCTGTGATTGGAGCATTTATAAGAAATAGAACGATCATATACAATTTAATTTATGATTGGATATCATTTTTCATGGCAATTTTAATTGTAGGATCAGTAAATTACATTATATTAGTAACAATATTTAAAATTCCAATTGTCTATGAAAATTTAATATTGGGTTTATTCGTTACATTTTTAATTTACCCTATATTTTTCAAAATATTTGTTTGGATAGATAATATGGTGCTAGTTACAAAGAATGATAAAAAAAATAGGTAATTTAAGTAAAAATAAAATTATAAGCAGAAGACTTTTTGTTTTAGTTGTTGCAAAGATTGGGTTGCTAGGGATTGTTACTTCAAGATTATATAATCTTCAAATTTCTGAAAAGCAAAAATATGAAGTTTTATCTGATAAAAATAGAATTAGAGAATGGAAAACTCCACCTCAAAGAGGAATAATAACTGATTATTTTAACAATGTTATTGCTGATAATCAAAGAGTTTATCAAGTTCATTTATCTCTTGAAGAAGTTTCCAATTTTAATAATTCAATTTTTAAAATTAAAAATATTATAAGTCTTAAAGAGGATGAATTAAAAAAAATATATGAGAAGAAAGAAAAGTCTAAGCCGTGGGATACTTTAATAATTTCTGAAAATTTATCATGGAAAGAATTTTCTAAATTAAATTTGTACTTGCATGAATTGGAAGGTGCAAAGCCTGTTTTGTCTACTTCAAGATATTATCCTTATTCTAATGATTTAGTACATGTTATTGGTTATGTAGGTGATGCAACATCTAAAGATATTCAAAATAAAAAAAAAATAGAAGAAAACTTTGTACCAGGTTTAAAAGTTGGAAAAATTGGTATTGAAAATTCAAAAGATGCTGACTTAATTGGAAATCATGGGACCAAAAGATATGAAGTAAACGCATCAGGAAAAAAAATAAGTGAAATTAGTTATAAGAAAGAAACTCAAGGCCAAAATTTAAGAACGACCATAGACATAGAAATTCAACAATTGGCTCAAGAATTATTAAAAAATAAGGCAGGCTCAATATGTGTTATGGATATATACACGGGTGAAGTAATTGCCATGGCATCGTCCCCAACCTTCGATCCAAATAAGTTTACACATGGAATAAACAATAAAGATTGGAATGAAATTAAAAATAATAAGCTTAGACCTTTGCTAAATAAATCATTATCTGGTTTATATTCTCCAGGATCAACTATAAAACCTTTGGTTGCACTTGCTGCGCTAGAATATGGAATAATTGATACAAAGTTTAAAGTAAATTGCAAAGGCCATGATCATCCATATGAATTGTATGGAGAAAGATATCATTGTTGGAAAAAAAATGGTCATGGGTTAATGAGTATGAGAAATGCTATTAAACAGTCATGTGATATTTATTTTTATGAAGTTTCAAGGCTTTTAGGTGTAGATAAGCTCTCACTAATTGCAAAAAGATATGGTCTAGGTTCAAAAGTTTTAGAAGATTTTTTTTCTGAAGAAAAAAAAGGAATTATCCCCTCAACGAAATGGAAAAAACAAGTTTTAGAACAGTCTTGGTATCTTGGTGAGACTGTAATTACTGGAATAGGACAGGGTTATATTCAGACTACTCCACTTCAATTATGTTTGATGACTGCGCAATTGGCTAACGGAGGTTACAAGATTAAGCCAAATTTAATTTATGATAAAGAAATAGATTTAGACATAATTAAATCCAAAATTGAAAGCGAAAAAAATAAATCTGTGGGTCATAATATTTTGAAAGATCATGAATTTAAACATTTTGAAAGACTTTACAGAAATCCAAATAATTTAAAGTTGGTTCTGGATGCAATGTATGGTTCAACAAATGAACAATTTGGAACCTCATTCAGATCTAGACACAAAGAAGATAAGTATAAGTTTGCTGGAAAAACTGGAACTTCCCAAGTTAAAAGAATAACTGATCAAGATAGAGAGCTTGATTTAGACCTTGAAGAGATAGAATATAAAAATAGAGATCATGCTTTGTTTATTGCATTTACGCCTTATAATAAACCAAGATATTCCCTTAGTGTGTTAATAGAGCATGGAGGATCAGGTAGTAAAGCGGCAGCCCCACTAGCAAAAAAATTAATAAAAAAAATTGTAGACAGACATGAATTAAGAGAAAAAATTAGAAAAGATTTAAAAAATATTGCATGATACTTTCAACGTCACTAAATTCTTCAAGCTATTCATTTTTTGATAAACTGAAGGCTGTTGATTACTTTTTAATAATAATCGTTGCTATAATTGGTTTAATCAGTGTTTTTTCAATTTATTCTACAGAAAGTGGGAACTTTTCTTTTTATACTAAAAATCATCTAACTAGATTTATAGTATTTTTTTTTATGTTTTTAGTTCTGTCATTTGTAAGAGTTTCAGTTTGGTATAGACAGGCATATATTTTTTATATTCTAGGAATTTTACTTTTATTACTTGTAATCTTTTTTGGAATTTCAGTGTCAGGTTCTAAAAGATGGATAAATTTTTTCATAATGAACCTTCAACCCTCAGAACTTATGAAAATTGCAATAATAGTTTGTTTTGCAAGATATTATCATCGTATTCAAAGCTCAGATATTCAAAGTTATAAATATTTATTACAACCAATTATACTTTTGTTGATACCTTGCTATTTGGTTATAACTCAACCTGATTTAGGAACAGCAATTTTAATAGCAGGAAGTGGGTTGGCTATTATTTGGTTAGCGGGACTTAATTTAAAATACTTTATATATTCAGGATTAATATTATTAGTCTCATTACCTTTTGTAATTTCAATTTTAAAACCATATCAAAAATCGAGAATATTAACTTTTTTTAATCCAGACAGAGACCCTTTAGGTGCTGGCTACCAAATAATTCAATCCAAAATAGCTATTGGTTCCGGAGGATTGTTAGGCAAAGGTTTCTTACAAGGTACACAAAGTTATCTTGAATTCTTACCTGAAAAACATACTGATTTTATTTTTACTCTTTTCTCTGAAGAGTTTGGATTTGTTGGTTCAATGGTGCTGATATTATTATACACTTTGTTAATTTATAGAATAATAAGGATTGGTTTTTCTAGTAGATCATTTTTTGCAAAACTATACTGTTTTGGTTTTGCATCTGGTTTATTCTTATATATTTTTGTAAATATAGCTATGGTAGTTGGTTTACTGCCAATTGTTGGAGCACCACTTCCTATCATGTCATACGGAGGATCATCAATGTTATCAATAATGCTTGGTTTAAGTATCGTTATGAGCTGCAAAATTTATAGTCGAGATCCGATCGGCAATTAAGATAATGTAAACAGTTATCCACCGCGATCAAATAACATCTATTATAATTTATCCCACCAACTATATTTTTTCTTGTGTCAAAAAAAATTTTAAAAGTTGGTATAATAGGAGCAGGAATTCAAGGAGTATGTAATGCTCTTTTTCTTCAAAAAAAAGGCTATCAAGTAATTTTGTTCGATAGAGATGAACCTGGAAATGCAGCCTCTTATGGTAATGCAGGCCATTTTTCTCCTTATGCATCAGTCCCTTTAAACAGACCAGATATTGTAAGTGATGTTCCATCAATGCTTATGAGCTCAAGAGGACCTTTGGCACTTAAATGGAATTATGTTCCAAAAATGATCCCTTGGTTTTCAAAATTCTTAATGAATTGTACTAATGATAAAATGATGCATACTGCAAAAAATATGCATCAAATTTTAGATCAATCATTACTGGCTTATGATGAACTATTCGAAGAGATAGACCTAGAGGGTTTAGTTGAAAATAATGGAATTTTATATGTCTGGAATGAAAAAAATTTAAAAAGTAGAGAATTAGAAATAAAAATTAGAGACGATCTAGGCGTTAAACAACAAGTGGTAAATAAAAAAGAAATACATGATCTAGAACCAAATTTAAAACCATTTTATCATGGAGGTGTTTTCTATGACTATGCAAGACATGCAAGAAATCCAAAAAAAATATTAATAAAGCTATTTGAAAATTTTATAAAAAAAGGTGGAAAGTTTTTAAAATTAAATATCCAAGATTTGAATTTTGATGAGGATAAACCTGTTTTAAGATCAGAAACCCAGAGATTTGTTTTTGATAAATTAGTTATTGCTTGTGGTGCTTTTTCAAAAAAATTAACAGATAAACTTCATGAAAATATTCCACTAGATACTGAAAGAGGGTATCATGTTCATTTTAAAGGTTTTGATCATTTAATATCTAGACCAGTAGTATATTCTAACAGAGGTTTTGGAATGTCACCGATGGATCAAGGGTTAAGAGTGGTTGGCACTGTGGAGTTTGGTGGTCTAGAAAATGCTTTATCAAAATCTAGGATCAAAAACTTAATTTTAAATGCAAAGGATATGCTTGACGGTTTGCATGAGCATAAAGATGAGTGGTTAGGGTTTAGACCTACACTGCCAGATTTTTTACCAATTATTGGACCATCAAAAAATTATAAAAATGTGTTTTACTCATTTGGTCATCATCATTTAGGATGGACTTTAGGTGCAATTTCTGGAAAAATAGTCTCTGGTATGATTGCAAATGAAAATACTAATATGGATTTAAAACCTTATAGCTCTATTAGATTTGCCTAAAAATATTTATTGTAGATATAAATATTGAAGGTCTATACAAACAATAAATAACAGATAACCTATAAATAAAACAGATTTGTTAAATTTTAATGAAATTAAATAATCCTTTTTATCTTGCGTCTATCTATTTAGTTTTAGCGAGCCTATTTTGGGCTGGAAATTTTGTAGTTGGAAAAGCAGCAAGCATTATAGATATACCTCCAATATCATTAAATTTTTATAGATGGTTTTCAGCCTGTTTAGTTTTGCTACCCTTTACTTACAAAGAATTAATAAATAAGAGAAGAGTAATATTCGATAACATTTTTTTATTTTCAATTTTAGGTTTTTTAGCTGTAACAGTGTTCAATTCTGCTCTTTTTTATTCTTTAAGACATACGCAAGTTATTACTGGTCTTCTGATGATATCAACAGTTCCAGTCATGATTATATTATTTTCATCTCTACTCAAAATTGAGAAAACAAACTTATTTCAAATAACAGGAGTATTCTTATCTCTTGCTGGAGTTATGTTTATCATCACAAAAGCAGATTTAAACAATCTTATAAATTTAACATTTAACAGAGGAGATATATTTGCATTAATTGCAATGTTTGCTTGGTCTTTATATTCGACGCTTTTAAAAAAACGTAAATCCGATCTATCCCCAATTGCAACACTACAAGTCGTTATTACATGTGGCGTGTTTTTTTTAATTCCAATGTATTATATGGATTATAAACTTGGTAGTGTCATTAAATTTGAAACTTCTTTTTTCCTAGTGTTATTTTATGTTGTATTATTCCCAGGAATAATTTCATTTTTATTTTGGATTAAAGGTGTCACACTTATTGGAGCAAATAGATCTGGAGTTTTTTTACATTTGATGCCAATTTTTGGTGCAATGATGGCTATGTTTATTTTCAAGGAAAAAATTTTATTTTATCATTTCTTAGGTGCAATTTTTATAATTGCTGGTATTACAATCTCGAATAAAAAAACACAAAATGCTTAAGGTGGCCATTTTAGACGATTATCAAAACGTTGCTCAAGAATTTATAGATTTGAAAAATCTTTCATCAAAGTTTGATATTGAGATTTTTAGCGAATCTTTTGAAAATGAAGACGATGCTATTGAAAAATTAAAAGAATTTGAAGCTCTGCTTATCATGAGGGAGAGAACTATAATAAGTTCAAATCTCATTAAAAATTTAAAAAAACTCAAATATATTTCAACAAGTGGAATGAGAAATAAAGCAATAGATCTAGAGGCAGCAAAGAAAGCAAAAATTATTGTTACTGGAACTGAAATTAATTCAAATCCAACATGCGAGTTAACATGGGCTTTAATCTTAGGCCTTGCAAGGAATATTAAAGTTGAGGTTGATAATATGTATCAAGGTTATTGGCAGACAACGGTAGGCATTGAATTAAAAGGTAAAATTTTAGGAGTTATTGGTTTAGGAAAAGTTGGATCTCAGGTTGCTAAAATAGCAAAAGCTTTTGGCATGCAAGTTATGGCATGGAGTGAAAATTTAAGTCTAGATAAGTGTAAAGAACTTGATGTTTTGCCCTCTAGCAAAGAGGATCTTATTCAAAACTCTGACTTTATTTCAATTCATGTTCAGGGAGGTGCAAGATACAAGGATTGTATAAAGCTTGCTGAATTTGATAAAATGAAAAAATCTGCATTTCTAATTAATACTTCAAGAGGTCCGATTGTAAACGAAGACGATTTAATTATAGCTCTGTCAACTAATGTAATTGCTGGAGCTGGTATCGATGTTTATGATAAAGAACCTTTACCCAGTGGTCATAAATTGAGATTTGTGTCTAACGCACTTTTGCTTCCGCACGTAGGCTATGTCACAGCTGAAAATTATTCTATTTTCTATACACAAATGATCGAGAATTTAGAAGCCTGTGTTGCTGGTAAGCCTATTCGAGAAATAAAGTAAAGTGGAATTACCAGTTGTAAATCACCCTGATTATGAAGCAAAAATTGGTGATGATAATAAATTTCCAATTAAAAAGTTTGGTGAATTAGCAAGTTTTCTTAAAAAAGAAAAGGTAGTTGAGAAGTTTTATAAACCTGATCCATGCTCAGTAGATACACTAAAAGAAGTTCACTCAGAGGAGTATATTTTAAAAATTAAAAATAAAACATTAGAGCAAAGATTAGTTAAAAAAATAGGTTTCCCTTTAGTTGATAGTGTGGTCAGAAGATCTTTAGTTGCAACAGGCGGAACCGTATTAGCCTCTAAATTAGCAATTAATTATGGAATAGCTTGTAATACAGCTGGTGGAAGTCATCATGCTATTTATGACGAGGGAGCAGGTTTTTGTGTTTTTAATGATGTGGCTGTTGCTGCAAAATATCTTTTGAATAGAGGGTTGGCTAACAAAATCCTAATAGTTGATTTAGATGTTCATCAAGGTAATGGAAATTCAGAAATATTTAAAAATGAAAATAACGTTTTTACATTTAGTATGCATACAAAAGTCAATTATCCACCAATTAAATCCAAAAGTGATCTGGACATTGAGCTTGAACAAAACATGGAAGATGATGAGTATTTAGATATTTTAAAAAAAAATTTAATTTTTCTAAACGATTTTAATTTTGATTTTGTTTTTTATATCGCAGGTGTTGATATTCACTTAGATGATAGATTAGGTAAGTTGTGTATTACTGACAAAGGAATTAATAAAAGAGACGAGATGGTTATTAGAAACTTTTTTATAAGAAGAGTTCCTATTTGTGGAGTTTTAGGTGGTGGCTACAATAAAGACTTTAAAAAACTTATTGAATTACATGCAAGTTTGCATAAAAATTGTGCTAAATATTTAAATGACAAAAAATAATCCAAATTTAACTCATCAACAAAATAAAGTATTATTTGACGAAGCAACAGAGCCACCAGGTTCAAGCGAACTTAATTTTGAAAAGAGAGAGGGAAGTTATCATTGTGCAAACTGTGGAGTGAAATTGTTTGACTCTAATTCAAAGTATGAAAGTGGCTCTGGTTGGCCATCATTTTATGAGTCTCTACCTGATGCATTTGAAACTACAACAGATTATCATATCGGTTATGCCAGAACCGAGTACCATTGCAAGAATTGTGGAGGACATCATGGCCATATATTTGATGATGGCCCACAACCAACAGGAAAAAGATATTGTAATAATGGAGTTTGCTTAGTTTTTAAACCTAAATAATTGATTTCAAATTATGAATATAATTGAAATACAAAACAAGATCATCTCTGAAAAAATCAAGTTAAAAAATAAGTCGAAAAATTATTTAAGTAATTTTAAAAATATTGAGCAATATATCAAAAAAGAAGTTGAGTTAATTAAACGTTTTGAGAATTCGATTATCCCAGAAATAGAATTTAAAAATATTTTAATTGAAAATGAAAGGACTATTAATGAGAAGGTTCTGAAACGTGGTTGTGTAATAATTAGAAACGTTTTTGCTGAAAAAAAAATGAAAGATCTTGATAAAAATCTAGATCAATATGTTTTAGAAAACAATTATTTTGAAGATCAAAAAAAAAAAATAGGTATAGACAAATATTTCAGTGATCTCAAATCAGGAAAACCTCAAATTTTTGGATTGTATTGGTCTAAAGCACAATCAGAAATTAGACACTCTCAAGAAATGGAAAAGGTTAAAAAATGGCTAAATAATCTTTGGAATTATAAGTATAAGGATAAAAGTGTTTTTGATCCAAATAAAGAACTTGTATACGCGGATCGAGTAAGAAGAAGAGAACCAGGAGACGATACATTGGGGTTATCACCACATTGCGATGCTGGATCGATTGAAAGATGGACTGATAATGCATATCAAAAAATTTATAAGAATATTTTTTCAGATAATTTCGAAAATTATAATCCGTTTGATGCAAAATATAGAGATGAAACAATTGAATTTGAGTCACCTGCGGTAGCGCATGTATTTAGAACATTCCAAGGATGGACAGCCTTAACAGAGCAAGGTCCAAATGATGGAACTTTACAATTAATTCCTATCGCTAAAGGAATGGCATATGTTTTAACAAGAGCTTTATTAGATGATGTGCCTGAAAACGAGCTATGTGGTTCAAAAGCTGGGAAAGCTTTATCAGTAAATGAAAAATATCATAGCTTATTGTTAGAAGGTTTAATTTCAATTCCAAAAATGTATCCTGGAGATACTATTTGGTGGCACCCCGATGTTGTACATGCTGTTGAGGAAAAACATATGGGTAAAACCTTTTCAAATGTTATTTATGTAGGAGCAACTCCATACTGTAAAAAAAATATTGATTACATAAAAAAACAATCGAAAAAATTTATTGAAGGTAAAAGTCCACCAGATTTTGCTGCTGAGGATTACGAAATTAATTATAAAGGAAGAATTAAAATTAATGATTTAAGTGAATTAGCAAAAAAACAATTAGGTTTAATTGATTGGAATTAATTTACTTTAAAGATGCTTCTAAAGTACCATTTTTTTCTAGGTCTCTAAGTTCTTGATAACCACCAATATGCTCATCGTTAAAAAAGATTTGAGGAATTGTACGTTTTCCATTTGCTTTTTTAATCATTTCATCTCTTAAATCTGGACCAGTTGATACATCAATCACTTTATATTCAAGATTATTTCTATTCAGTAATCTTTTTGCAGCATCACAAAAGGCGCACATTGGGCCTGAATACATAGTTATATTTTTCATACTTTAGATATAATTATATTTTGCTAATTTACCAGTTAAGAATTTCATTTTTCTTAATTTTTACTCTTATTTGTTTTCTTGAATATTCAAATTTTTTTCTATGTTTAATACTTTGTGAATTTACTCTTTTTCTCCATAACCTAAAAGACGAGGGTTTAAGATTTCCTCTCATTATCTTAATAACGTCAGCTTCAGTTTTTCCTGTTTTTTTTTCTATTTCCTCAAATGTAATTCTGTCAGCCCATGCTGCCCATATAACCCAGTCTGGACTTCCTGGTTTTGGTTCAGGGTTTTTGACTTTAGTTGTAGGCCTGTGACTTTTTTTCATAGATTTTTCAGTAAAACTCTAAATAAATTTTAATGCAAATTTTAATGCTTATGATATTATCACTTTTAGATAGTCCTATCTAGCCATCTTTAGCTCCCGGTTTTTTAGGACTATCCTAAGATGCTTCCTCTAAATTATTTCCTTTTTCTCCAAATAATTCTTTTCATGTTTATTACCCCTGGAACACCGAGGATAGTAATAATTTCATATTCAATGAATTATGGAGTTAAGAAATGTGTATGGACAGCATTAGGAGATGTTACTGCAAATATTATTCAAGCAACTCTTGTTATATTTGTTATTGGTTCATTTATTTCAGATAATCCTAAGTTGCTTAATACATTTAAGTGGGTTGGAATAGTTTATATTCTATATCTTGCTTATGATATTTATAAATCCCGACCAAAAAGTATAAATTCTGATGAAAAATCTGAAAAAAGTTTTCTATCTTTTTATAAAGATGGCTTTTTAGTTGCTGGGACAAGTCCTAAAGCTTGGATGTTTTTTCCATTTATTTTTCCACAATTTATTGATTTTAGCTCTAATTATGTTGTTCAATTTATTATTCTAATAACAACATATGTAATTTTAGATTTTTTATCTTTAGTCGGTTACGCAATTCTAGCAAATAAAATGATTACTTGGGTTAAAGCAAACGCAAAAGTTATAAACACAATTTCTGCGTGCGTTTTAATAGTAATAGCTGGCATAATTGCATTTATGCAACAATATTAGGTGTTAATGCGATACTACTGTTACTTGCAAAAAAATTAATTTCTTAGTTAAATAAGGTTTAAATTAATTAATTAATAATAAAAGAGGAGATAAATGAAAATTAAAAACATTATAATTACATTTGTTTCTGCAATAGCAATTTTATTTTCAACATCAGTTGTTTCTTTAGCAAAAGTAGTTGGTGATAAAATTATATTAGGTGCTGCAATTTCTTTAACTGGAAAATATTCATCTAATGGTGTTCATACTCAAAACGGTTACAACATGGCCGTTGACAGAATTAACAGCATGGGTGGTGTCAAAGTTGGAGGAAAAACTTACATGTTTGATATTATCTACTACGATGATGAATCAAACCCAAAAAGAGCGGCGCAACTTGCAGAAAGATTGATTTCACAAGATGGTGTTGAGTTTATGCTTGGACCTTACAGTTCAGGTTTAACTAAAGCAATTGCACCTGTAACTGAGAAATATGGTGTTCCAATGGTAGAAGCTAATGGTGCATCAAGATCTTTGTTTACAAAAGGTTACAAATATTTATTTGCGGTGCTTGCGCCAGCAAACTTATATTTGGATGTTGCAATCAGAACAGCAGTTGAGCTTAATGGTGGAAAAGGTGTAAGAATTGCACAAGCTTTTGAGCAAGATGCATTCTCACAGGACGTTAGATTGGGTATTTTAGATGCTGCAAAAGATACAGGATCAAAAATTATAATTGATGACAAACTTCCAAAAGAGCTTAATGATATGGCGGCAACTTTAGCAAAAGTTAAAGCAACTAAACCAGATGTTCTTGTAGTTTCAGGACACACAAAAGGTGCTTTAACAGCCATTAGACAAATTGCTGAAATGAAGGTTGATGTTCCAATGTTAGCAATGACACACTGTGATGCTGCTAAATTATCTAAGCAACATGGTGCAAATTCACAATACGCTTTGTGTGCTTCTCAATGGCATAAAACATTAACATATAAAGATGATTTCTTTACTGATGGTATGACTTATGATGCAGACTTTACAAAAGAGTTTGGTTATGCACCACCATACCAAGCAGCTGAGTCTTCTGCGGCTTTGTTAGTGTTTAAGGATGCTTTTGAAAGAGCAGGATCTTTTGATCAAAAGAAAGTTAGAGATGCTCTTGCTGCTACTAACATGCAAACTTTTTATGGAAACATAAAATTTGCTGAAGGTGGTCAAAACGTTGATAAGCCAATGGTATTATTTCAAGTTATGTGTGATGATGCAGGAAAATGTGAAAATAAAGTTGTAGCTCCATTAAAATGGGCTTCAGCGGAATTAATTCACCCAATTCCTAAGTGGTCAGACAGATAATATAAAAAAGAATAAAAGCCCCCTAGCATTAGGGGGCTTTTTTTATAAGCATTTAAAAAATTATGGATTTTTTAATATTTCAAGTTCCAATGTTAACCGTTCAAGCTGTCTTAGACGGATTGTTACTTGGAATATTATTTGCACTTATTGCATATGGAATGGCTCTTCAATGGGGAGTTATGAATATAATTAACATTGCTCAAGGTGATCTTGTTATATTAGGTGGATATATTGCATACTTTATGTATCTTTATGGAATTCACCCAGCGTGGGGAGTAATAGTCTCGCCAATTATAATGTATTTTGTTGGGGTTATAATTTACAAATTGGTTATTAATAAGGTTGTTGATAGAGATTTGTTCATCTCAATTCTTGCAACGTTTGGCATAAGTATTTTATTTATGCAGTTAATGAACTTTGCTTTCGGTGCAGATGTTGTTCTTGCAAATTCTGGTTATGGGACAACTATGTTATTTGATAATTCTGTAACATTGCCAAACTCTAAGATTTTCTCAGCATTTATAAGCATAGTATTTGCTATTGGATTGGTGATTTATATGAAAAAATCAAAACTAGGACGAGCTATTAGAGCAACTGCTCAAAATGCAAGAGCAGCAAAGATATTAGGTGTAGATACAGAAAAGGTTTACGCAGCAACTTTTGGAATAAACGCAGCATTGTGTGGAGTTGCTGGAGCACTAATCTCGATTACATTTACCATTCATCCTTATATGGGATTACCTTACACAATAAGATCTTTTATGATTGTAATTGTTGCTGGTTTAGGAAATTTACCTGGAGTAGCTATGTCAGGAATGGGCCTTGGTGTTTTTGAGGAATTTGCAGATTATATTTTAGGAACAGAATTTAGAATAGGCTCTGTATTTTTATTATTAGTTTTAATTTTAGTTTATAGAAGATTTAAACTTTCTAAAAAAAGAGAGTACTTAAAATAATGAATAAAAATATAATTTTATATGCTGCGATTTTAATATTTGGTGTTGCGGCACCTTTTGTTTTCCCAGCATTTAAAGTTCAATTGTCTATTCTTTGTATCTTAATCATCTTAGCAATTACATGGAATGTTCAAGGTGGAGAAATGGGATATAATACTTTTGGAAATATTCTTTTTTATGGACTTGGAATGTATCTCTGTGCCTCTGTTCAGGTTGGGATGTTCTTTCCTTTAGCTGAATGGACAGAAGGTGGTGGAGAAAAAACATTTGTCCATACTCCTGCACAATTTTTTCAAGGATTTGCAGTAGGACTTGCTGTAGCTGCAATTGTTCCTGCAATAGTAGCAGGTTTAATTGGCTACTCAATTTTAGGACTTAGAGGACATTATTTTGCGATTTGCACATTAGGTTTAGGTGTTGCTGCTGGAGAAATTTCAGGAGGAATAGAAATTATTGGAGCGGGTCAAGGATTTACCACTCCTCCTTTTCCAAAAGTTGGAAGTTTAGAAGCAAGAGGAGAATTTTTTTATTTTTGTAGCTTTGCAGTTTTAATTTTTACATTTCTTGCTGTTAAAGCAATTTACTCAACCAGATTTAAATTAGTTCTGAATGCAATAAGAGATAATGAAGATAAGGCAGAAGCCATGGGTATCCAAACTATGAAGTATAAAATTATTGGTTGGATGATATCTGCTTTTTTCTGTGGTCTAGCTGGAGGTATCATGGGTGGACTTGTTGGTTATATAGATTCAACTGATGTTGCTTTTGATGGAAGAGAAATGGGAGTGTTTATGGTATTAATGGCAATATTAGGTGGTAAAGGAACTTTGTGGGGACCCGTTATTGGAGCTACCGTATTTCATATATTTAAAGAGGGTTTTTGGACATTCTTCCTTGGATGGCAGTATGTAGCCCTTGGAGTACTAATAGTTGTCATTGTTATCTATTTCCCTGAGGGAATTATGGGGTGGTTAAGAGAAAAATATCCTGAGAGATTTGGAGAAGTGGTCGATGAGGCTGATCGTAAGGCACAGGTTGAACTTAAATGAGTATACTAGAAGTAAATAATGTGAGTAAATCTTTTGGAGGTGTAAAGGCCAATGTTGATATTTCTATGGCAGTCGAAAAAGGAAAAATTGTTGGACTTATTGGTCCAAATGGATCTGGAAAAACTACGTTATTTAATTCTATAGTAGGAACTTATCCCATAGATCAAGGTTCAATAAAATTTAATGGTAAAGAAGTTTCAGAATTGCCAGTTCCAATTATTGCAAAACTTGGTCTTTTAAGAACATTCCAACAAACAAGAATCTATGGAAAACTTAACTGTGTCGATAACATGTTAATAAGTCATAAAGCTAGTGATGAAAGTTTAGTTTCCATTTTCTCAAAAATTCCTAAAGACTTAACAGATAAGGCTGAAAATTTGCTTAACTTTGTTGGACTATACCAGAAGAGAAATTTAAGAGCAGGTGACTTATCATTTGGTCAACAAAAACTTTTAGAACTTGCAATGGCATTGATGAATGAACCAGAAATGTTACTTTTAGATGAACCAACTGCAGGTATTAATCCAACATTGATAAATGGAATTATAGATAGATTAATAAAAGTAAATCAAGATTTTGGAATTACTTTATTAGTCATTGAGCATAATATGAGAGTAATTATGCAATTGGCAGAAAGTATTTTTTGCTTAGCACATGGAAAAATGCTTGCCAATGGAACACCAGATGAAATTAAAAATGATAAGCGAGTTATAGATGCTTATTTAGGAGCACAATAATGGCTAATCAATATGAAGTATTAGGTAAAGCACCTGGCGCTGACGATCTAAAAAAGCTCTCAGAGGACAATATTCACTTAACAATTAAAGGTTTGTCAGCTGGCTATGGTAAAATGGAAATTTTACATAATTTAGATTTGTTTGTCAGCAAGGCACAATCATTATGCTTGATAGGCCCTAATGGAGCAGGGAAATCGACAATTCTTCATTCAATATATGGTTTTACCAATATTTTTTCTGGTAAAATCGAAGTTGATGGCAAAGAAATAACAAACCTTACGCCGGCAGAGAAACTAAAATCTCAAGGAATAGCTTATATTCTTCAAGATAATTCTGTTTTTCCAGACATGACTGTAGAAGAAAACCTTTTAATGGGTGGATATATAAAAGATAAAACTGAAGAGTCATTTGAAGAAGCAGAGAGAGTTCTTCAGAAATATGAGAGATTAAGAAATAGAAGAAACCAACCGGCTAAAGTTTTGTCTGGTGGTGAGAGAAGATTGTTAGAAATATCTAGAGCTTTGGTAATGAAACCATCTATTTTATTAGTTGATGAACCTTCAATTGGATTAGAACCAAGATATATTCAAATGGTATTTGAAATCTTAGATGATCTTCAAAAAAATGAGAAAAAAACAATTATATTGGTTGAACAAAATGCCAAAAAGGGTTTGGAGTTTGCCGACATTGGATATGTTTTAGTTTCTGGACAAACTGCTATTGCAGGTAAAGGAGATGAACTTCTAAATAATCCAGATGTGGGTCGTCTATTTTTAGGCGGTTGATGATCAACTCCAAATATTTTCTTCAAGGAATACTTGCATCAAAAAAGTTTGATAGTCCAGCCATTGCCTTGGGTGCGAGTTTTGTTGCAATTGGCGCTTTACTTAAAAATTTAGGTTTTACTATTCAAGAAAGTATATTTTCAACTTTGTTAACTTACGCTCTTCCAGGATCTTTAGTCATGGCAGAGTCTATGTTAATTGGTGCCTCGCTTGTAAATATTTTTCTTGCAGTATGGTTAGTTAACTCAAGACTTTATCCAATGACAGTTTCAATTATGCCATTATTAAAACATGAAAGCCAACCAAGATGGAAATATTACTTATCATGTCATTTTGTTGCTGTTTCATCGTGGTTGATTTTAAAAAGTAACTATGAGGAAATAGAAAGGAAATACCGAATAGATTTTTGGATTGGTATAGGAACAGCTACATGGTTAGTTGCAATTTTTTCAACCATTATTGGTTATTATGCTTCTGATTTTCTAAATAGAGATATGATTATTGCTCTAGCGATAATAAACCCAATTTATTTTATGTGTGCAATGATAGGTGTAATGAAGACAGTACAACTTACATCTGCAATTTTACTTGGTGCATTATTAGGACCTATTTTTTATTTTATTTCTCCCGAGTGGAGTGTGCTTATCGGTGGGTTGGTTGCTGGAACAATTTCTTATTTTATTGGAGAAAAATATGGCAGTTAATATAGTTTTAGCAATAATAGTAACTTCTTTAGCAACTTATTTATCGAGATTTCTTGGAGCATTTACCTCAGAAAAAATTAGTGAAAAGTCTAAAATTTATAGATGGTTTAATTGTATAGCATATTCAACTTTAGCTGCCTTAATTTCAAGAATACTCATATTTCCGTCAGGAGATCTTTCCGAAGTCAACTATATTTCAAGGATAATTGTAATTTTATTATCAATATTAATTTTTTATGTCACAAAAAGAAATTTAGTTTATCCAACAGTATTATCTGCTATAATTTTGGCTGCATTAAATAGTTTTGCGGTATGAAAAAACTTATTTTTATTATATTTTTTTTAATTTTTAGCAGTAATGTAAACGCTGGTTGTGATGATCCTATAACTGATGGTGTAGATTACACAAAATGCAAATTTTCAGATGGTCAAGATTTACAAGGTAGTTACCTTCCTAATTCAAATCTGTCTTTTGCAAGTTTTATCCAAGTAAATTTTGACAAGAGCATAATGATGAATTCAAATCTTTCATTTGGCACATTTTCTGAGTCATCGTTTATTAGAGCGAATTTGTATGAGTCAATTTTAACAGGTGCGAACCTTGAACTTTCAAATTTCTCGAGTGCTAATTTAACAAGAGTGGACTTCATGGGGTCTACATTGATTGATACAAATTTTCAAAATTCAAACTTAATGGAAGCAAATTTTACGTCTTCAAATATTTTGAATGCAAATTTTGATGGAGCTAACCTTATAGGTGCGACCTGGACTAATGGTGAAATTTGTGGACCAGACTCAATAGGAATTTGCAATAAAATAAATTAATGCAAGATTTAAAACAAATAGGTGGATTTGATATATCCTTTCATGAAAAATCAAAAAGAATTATAAATATTAAAATTGAAGACGAAATAATTGAAAGACTTATATTTCCGTTTAAAAAATTTGATATTACGGCACTCGAATATAAACCTTTTACACGTTTTACAATTGCAAAAAGTTTAGATGAGACTACATCTCATGAGCTGGGCAAACTTTTAAACCATATATTAAAAAATAGAAATACAGGATGTTTCATAATAGGACCAAAAAATATTTCATCTAAAATTGATCAAACATTTTTAATTAAATTATCTACAGCAATTACCCATTTAATTGGTAACCCTAATCATGACTCAATGGCAGGAAAATATTATGCGAGATTTCACGTAAAGCATGAGGATAATAGCGACTCTTATTTAAGAAAAGCATATATAAACATGGATCTTCATACTGACGGCACTTATGTAAAAGAGACTACTGATTGGATATTGATGTCAAAATTAGAGGAAGAAAATGTAGATGGTGGAGAAACTGCTTTATTACATCTTGATGATTGGGAACATTTATCAGATTTAGCAAATGATGAAATTGGTAAGCAAGATTTTATTTGGGGTTCACCTAAGAGTAAAAATGTAGGTTATAAAGTTGAACATCCAGTTTTTTCAAAAGATCAAAACGGAGAAGCTACAATTTCCTATATAGACCAATTTCCAGAACCAAAAAATATGAAGCAGGGTTTATTTCTTCAAAAATTATCAGACTCATTAGAGGGAAGCCAAAATAAAATTGTAACCTCTCTACCCGTGGGTAGTGCTATAGTTGCAAATAATTACTTTTGGCTACATGGAAGAAAACCATTCAAAGAAAACAAAAAATTATCAAGGGAATTGCTTAGAATTAGAGGTTCCTTTTTTAATAATTAAGTATAGTAATTACTTCTATGAAACTGGGTTTTATAGGAACTGGAAAAATAACTGAATCAGTAGTTACTGGTATTTCTTCGTCAAAAATTAAATATTCCAAGATTTTAGTTTCACCTAGAAATCTTTATATCGCAAAAAAATTATCAAAAAAAAATAAAAAAGTAAGTATTGGCAAGTCAAATCAAGAAATTATTAATAGTTGTGATTGGATTTTTCTTGCTGTTACTCCTACAGTTGGTGAGAAAATAATCAAAACGTTAAAATTTAAATCTAACCAAACAATAATAAGTTTTATCTCAACAATTACTTTGCCAAGGTTAAAAAAATTAATTAATGTAAAAGCAAAAATTTTTAGAGCCATACCACTTCCACCAATATCATTAAGAAAAGGGCCAGTTCCAGTTTTTCCTCCAAATAAAACGTTAAAAAACTTTTTTAATAAACTTGGAACAACAGTTGAAATAAATAATGAAAAGTTATCTAAAAATTTTTGGTCGACATCAGGTATGATGGCTCCATTTTATGAATTATTAAATACTATGTCTAATTGGCTTGTACAACGTGGTGTTAAAAAAGATAAAGCTCAAAAATATATAACTTCATTGTTTGTTGCATTGTCCGAAGATGCATTAAGAAACTCTGATAAGGACCTAAAATTCTTAGTTAAAGAATCTCAAACTCCCAAAGGATTAAATGAACAAGGAGTTCAAGAACTTAGAAAAGCAGGTTTTTATAAGTCTACAGAGAAAACATTAAATAGTATTCTTAAAAGACTTAACAAAGTATAATTCTCTATGTCATCAGATTTAAATATTCTGAAAATAGAAAATATCTCAAAATATTTTGGAGGACTTGCTGCTGTATCTAATTGTTCATTAACCATTAAAAGAGGAACAATTACGGGAATTATTGGTCCAAATGGATCTGGAAAAACCACGCTATTTAATCTTATTGCAGGAAATTTAAAATCCTCAAAAGGAAAAGTTTTTTTTAATAATGAAAACATAACAGATATACCATCTCATGAATTATTTTCAAAAGGTCTTCTAAGAACTTTTCAAATTGCACATGAATTCTCTAATCTTACCGTCTTAGAAAATTTAATGATGGTTCCAGGAAACCAAACAGGAGAAATACTGTTAAATGCATTTATAAAGCCTAAACTTATTAAAGAAGAAGAAGAACAAATCAGACTTAAAGCCTACGATGTAGTGGAATTTTTAAATTTAAAGCACTTAGCTAATGAAAGAGCAGGAAATCTATCAGGAGGTCAAAAAAAATTACTAGAATTAGGAAGAACGATGATGGTAGATGCCAAATTAGTTTTATTAGATGAGGTAGGAGCGGGTGTTAATAGAACACTATTAAAAGACCTGGGAACTGCAATTTTAAGACTTAATAAGGAAAAAAATTATACTTTTTGTATGATAGAACACGATATGGATTTCATTAGTAGGATGTGCGACCCAGTAATTGTAATGTCAGAGGGTGCAGTTCTATTTCAAGGAACCTCTGATGAGGTAAAAACAAATGAGCAAGTTATAGAAAGCTATCTTGGTAGAGGAAAAAAAATTAATGGGGAAAATAGCTGATGGCATTTTTTGAGGGAAATAAAATGACAGGTGGTTACGGTGATGGCCCAGATATTATCAATTCTTGTTCTATTAATGTCGACAAAGGTGAAATTGTTGCAATCCTTGGTCCCAATGGTGCTGGAAAATCTACTGCCATGAAAGCAATGTTAGGTTTGTTAAATTTGAAATCTGGAAGTGTAGTAATAGAAGATCAAGACATATCCAATTTTTCCCCACAAGAGAGAGTTCAAAGAGGAATCTCTTTTGTGCCACAAACAAAAAATGTTTTTTCAGAATTGACAGTAAGAGAAAATCTTGAAATAGGTGGATTTCTAAGAAAAGATGATATCGACATAGTCGTCAATCAAATATACGAATTATTTCCAATTTTAGCAGAAAAAAGAGATCAAGTTGTTGGACAATTATCTGGTGGTCAAAGACAACAAGTAGCCTTAGGGAGAGCTTTAATGATACAGCCATCAGTTTTAATGCTAGATGAACCAACTGCTGGTGTTTCACCTATTGTGATGGATGAATTGTTCGAACATATAGTCAAAGTTAAAAAAACTGGAGTAGCAATAATTATGGTAGAGCAGAATGCAAAACAAGCCCTTAGCATATCAGACCGTGGCTATGTTTTAGTAACTGGTGAAAATAAATTTGAAGGTTCTGGAAAGGAATTGTTAAATGATCCAGAGGTAAGAAGGTCATTTTTAGGAGCTTAATAATGGATTTTATCAATGCAATTATTGTATTATTAAATTACACAATATTACCTGCCTTAACCTATGGGTCTCAATTAGCTTTGGGGGCAATATTTGTTACCCTTATTTATGGAATTTTGAGATTTGCTAATTTTGCAACAGGAGACATGATGTCTTTTGGCACTATGTTTGCAGTTTTATTTACATATTATTTGCAATCAAAAGGAATAAGTTTTGGTTTTTTGCCAACAGCTTTACTTACTATACCTTTTGCCGTTGCAATGATGATATTCTATATGCTCATCATAGATAAAACAGTTTTTAGTTATTATAGAACAAATAAAAGTCCCCCAGTGCAATTAGCAATGGTTAGTATTGGTGTAATGTTTGTAACCCAAGCAATTATTAGAATAATTATTGGTCCTACTGACAGAAGATTTATGGATGGGGAAAAATTTATCTTAAAAGCGTCAGAATTTAAAGATATGACAGGACTAGCTGAAGGGTTAACAATCAAATCAACACAAATCATTACTATTGTAGTAACTATTATATTAGTTGCGATTTTATTTTGGTTTTTAAATAAAACAAAAACAGGAACAAGTATGAGAGCTTATTCAGATAACGAGGATTTAGCATTGCTCTCTGGAATAGATCCAAAAAAAGTAGTTCTTATAACTTGGATAATTGCAGGAATTTTAGCTACTATCGGAGGCGTATTATATGGCTTAGATAAAAGCTACAGACCTTTTGTTTATTTTAATAATATGCTTCCTATATTTGCTGCAGCTATAGCTGGAGGTATTGGTAATCCTTATGGTGCTTTTCTTGGTGGGTATTTAATTGCATTCGCAGAAATATTCCTCACTTATGCATATAAAAGATTTTTCATTTATATTTTACCAGAACAACTGGAACCAAACTCTTTGATGCAACTTTTATCAACAGATTACAAGTTTGCAATATCATTCTCAATTTTGGTCATTGTTTTGGTATTTAGACCATCGGGAATTTTTGAAGGAAAGAAAATATGAAGAATTACTTAAATATCATAATTGCTTACTCAATTATGTTAGGGCTAATAATTTTAGTAGGTATTTTTCAATCTTGGTCTATTGCTTTAACGATTTTTAATTATTGTATGATTTCAGCTGTAATGACTATGGGCGCAAATATTCAATGGGGATACGCAGGTCTTATTAACTTTGGGATAATGGGCTACACAGCTTTAGGAGGGTTGGCAGTAGTACTTGTATCTGTTGCTCCAGTGTCTGAAGCATGGAGTGTTGGAGGAGTAAATATGATAATGAGTCTTCTGCTTATAGTTCTAATGATATTTTCGATAAGATATGTTCTCAAAAACATAGATAAATCAAAGAAAAGAAACTACTTAGTTGCAGGAATAATAATAGTTGGACTTTTTCTTATCAAAATGATTTCAGGTCCAGCAATAGAATTAATAGAGGCTGTTGAGCCAGCTAAAACTGGTTTTTTAGGTGGATTAGGTATGCCAGTTTTATTCTCCTGGATTGTTGGTGGTTTTTTTGCAGCTGGTTTAGCATTTATAGTTGGAAAAGTTGCTCTAGGTTTAAGAGCAGATTATCTAGCCATAGCAACTTTATTAATAGCAGAAATAGTTGTTTCAATTATTAAACATGAGGATTGGTTAGCGAGGGGTGTAAAAAATGTTATAGGATTAAAGAGACCTGCTCCATATGAAATAGATTTACAAACATCCTTATGGTTTATAGAACTAGTTGAAAAATTTCACACTACAAAATTATCATTAACCAACTCACTTTCAGAAAGACAAGACCTTTTAAACCAATTGGTGATAGACGCGTCTTCAATTTATGTAAAACTTTGTTTTGCTGGGTTATTTTTACTAGTAGTTATTATTATATTGTTAGTTACACAAAAAGCACTTTATTCACCTTGGGGAAGAATGATGAGAGCTATAAGAGACAATGAAGAGGCGGCAAGTGCAATGGGTAAGAATGTTGTTAAACAGCATTTATTTATATTTATCTTAGGTTCAGCCATTGTTGGAATAGCTGGAGCAATGATGGTAACAAATGATGGTTTATTTACTCCAGGAAGCTACAGGCCGATGAGATATACCTTTGTTATCTGGGTTATGGTTATTGTGGGTGGAACAGGTAATAACTTTGGAGCAATTCTTGGTGGGTTTGTAGTTTGGTTTTTATGGGTAGAGGCTGCACCAATTGCATTATTTTTTATAAATTTATTTACTGCACATCTTCCAGAAACAAATGAGATAAAAATTCATTTAATAAATAGTGCACCATATTTTAGATTTTTATTAGTTGGAATAGGTCTTCTTTTAATAATGAGATTTAGACCTCAGGGTATAATTCCTGAAAAGATTATTAAACAATAATCTTAAAAAGTGAGCTATTTATTTTTTGGTTTTCTTACAGGTCTTAGTTTAATCCTAGCAATTGGAGCACAAAATATATTTGTAATTGAACAAGGTCTTAAAAAAAAATATGTATTTATTGTTTGCTTAATTTGTTCATTATCTGATTTTATACTTATTTTTTTAGGAATATTTCTATTTCATCATTTACAGAGTTTTTTTTCACCATTAATAGAACTCATATTAAATCTTCTCCTTCTTTTGTTTTTAATAAATTTTATCTGGAGGAAATTAAAGTCGATTAATAATCAAATTTCGATTAATAAAAATTCTGATAGAAATACTTTTATCTCTACAGTTCTTAAAACACTTGGTTTTACTTACTTAAATCCACATGTGTATTCAGATACGGTTTTTTTTTTAGGTAACTTTTCTAAAGATTTTTTAATAACTCAAAAATACCTTTTTGGTATTGGAGCATCATTTTCATCATTTCTTTTCTTTTTTATACTAGGATATCTCTCAAAATTATTATCTAATTATATAAGTATTGAAAGACTATGGAAAACAATTAATTATTCTATAGTGCTCTTCATGTCCTTGCTATCAGTTTATGTTTTTATGAGTATTCTAAAATAAAAAAAACTCCAGCAGCTTTCACCGCTGGAGTTAAATTTAACAAATATTATCTTTGTTTTTTGTCTTTGAATTTTCCACCTTTAATTTCTTTTTCAATAAAGGCACCTGATGCTTCTCCAACATCAGTAAATTCAACACTAGATGCACCTTCGTAGTTAACTGCTTTACCGCTAGCAAGTAAATCTAATGCTTTTTTTAATTCTCCTGGATATATTTTTTCTCCTGGAGCATTTGCAACTGACATTACATTTGCTTGAACAGTAGCTCGATCAGCTTTACCACCTGCTTGCATAGCTAAAACTATTAATGCTGCTGCATCGTAAGACTCTGAAGTATAAGGTCCAGATGAATCAATTCCTGCTCCACCAGCTACACCCTTAAATATTGTAGCACCTTTACCCATTGATCCTGGCAAAGATCCAAATGATTTGTTTAGATCATTTCCGAATCTGTCAGTTAAAGAGTCACCGATCATTCCATCAGATAAAACAAATACGTCAAACGCACCTGAGTCTAATGAACCATCAATGATACTTCCACCAGCTTGGTCTAAGTAACCTAACACAGCTAAAGCATCGCCGCCTGCAGCTGCCAATGTTGCAACTTCAGCACCGTAGTCTCCTTTACCTTCTTCATGAGCTGTAACAACTGTTACGTTTATTCCATGAGCTTTAACAGCTGCAACATATACATCTGCTAAACCTTTACCGTAGTCGTTGTTAGTGTGTGTAACTGCAATACTTTTAACTTTTCTATCTTTAGTAATATCTGCTAATACTTGACCACCTCTTGCGTCAGATGGAGCAGTTCTAAAGAAATATCCATTATCATTAAGATCAGTTAATCCTGGAGAAGTAGCTGATGGTGAAATCATAACTACACCATTTGGAACAGCAACGTTAGTTGCAATAGCTCCGGTTACACCAGAACAATCAGCACCCATAATTGCTACTACACCGCCAGATATTAAACCTTCTGCAGCAGCTGTTGCAGCAGCTGAGTCAACACAAGTTGAATCTGCCCTCTCAACAGAAATTTTCTTTCCTCCAAGTAATGAACCTGAATCTGAAGCCTCTTTAAATGCAAGCTCTGCAGATGCAGCCATTGCTGGAGTTAGGGATTCAATAGGACCTGTAAATCCTAAAATAATTCCCATTTTAATGCCATGTCCATCTGAATATGCTTTAGTTGCAAAACAAGTAACAAATACAAACATCGCTAATACTAGTTTTTTCATATATTCCCTCTAATTGTTAACAATTTATATAAACAAAATTAAATCCTATTGATTTTAATTTTCAATGAGAAAATTATCTCATTTTTTGAGCAAAAAACACTGAAGTAATGACAATTATTCCTCCAATTACTGTTACTAGAGATGGAATCTCACCAAAAATAAAAAAAGTAAGGATTAAACCAAATACAGGGAATAAGGCGTAGAATGGCAATACCATATCAAGAGGATAAAATTTATAAAGATAGAACATCATTAAATGTCCAAGCAAAGAAATAATTGCTCCAGCGTATAAAACTGTGAACCAACTTCCTAAACTTATATTTTTTATTGTTTGAAATGTATTTCCCTCAAATATTGCAGACAATATTATTAAAATTATAAATCCAGTAAAGCTCATTATAGTATTAGTAAATTTAACATCTAATTCTTTTAAATATCTCGAAAATACTTGGGATAGTCCATAAAAAAAAGCCATACAACAAATAAGAAGTGACCCTATTATTTCCTCTATTACTTTTGGGTCAAATGCAAGTATGACAATACCAAAAAAAGATATCATAATTAATATCCATTTTTTATAACTTATTTTTTCATTTAAAAATATTGAGCTTAATATAATCCCAAAGGGAATTGAAAGTTGAGCCCCTATTGTAATTGGTGCAAGTATACTAGATGCATTTATAGATAAATATAAAAACATATTCACTGCAACACCAAAACATAATGAAAACCCAATCAAAGGAATAATATATTTTTTATCTATACTTTGAATTTTAAAAAATGGAATTAAACAAATAAAAACAATAGCCATTCTTAATGAACCAAAAAGAATTGGTGGAATAGTGTCGTTCAATCCAAGTTTACCAGTTGGATATGCACTTCCTAATAAAAATACAACAAATAAAATAAGTAAAGTATGTTTTGCAGACAAAAATTATCTTATAGAGAAAGGATCTAAAGTTGGTTCATCAGATGTGTAATACCAAGTTGTCTTAACTCTAGTATAATCCTTTATTGAGTCCATTCCCGCTTCCTTTCCATATCCACTATCTTTAATTCCACCAAAAGGTGCTGAAGGAGAAATCAATCGATAAGTATTTACAAACGTTATACCTGCTCTTATTGCATTAGAAACTCTTAGACCTCTAGAGAAGTCACTAGTATAAACTCCAGAAGATAATCCATATTGATTATCGTTCATTTTCTCTATTACCTCATTTTCTGTATCAAATTTCATAACTGATAAAACTGGTCCAAAAAGCTCATTTTCTGCGGTTGGAAGATTGTGATTATCACATTCAATTATTGTGGGAGGAAAGTAGTATCCCTCATTTGAAAATGGATGCCTTTCACCCCCACATTTTATTTTCCCCCCCTGTTCAGTGGTTTTTTTTATGTTTTTTTCAATAATTTCTAACTGTTTATAATTACTCAAAGGTCCCATTTCTGTGTCTGGATCCATGGGAGCACCAATTTTTATTTTTTCAGCTCTTTTTGTGAGTTTATCAAGGAACTCATCGTAAATTCCTTTTTGAAGATATAGCCTTGAACCAGCAATACAACTCTGTCCGCTAGCTCCAAATATTCCTGCAGTAATTCCATTAACAGCATTTTCTTGATGAGCATCATCAAATACAGCAACAGGACTTTTTCCTCCAAGTTCTAAGCTTACTTCTGATAAATTTTCTGCAGAATTTCTAATAATATGTCTTGCAGTTTCGGGCCCTCCTGTAAAAGCAACTTTTTCAACTAAATTATGTGTAGTTAAAGCTTTTCCACACGGATCTCCAAAACCTGTAATAACATTTACTACCCCTTTAGGAATACCAGTCTCCTCTATCAATTTTGCAAATTCAAACATTACTGCTGGTGCAAGTTCAGAGGATTTAATAACCACAGTATTTCCCATTGCTAAAGCAGGTGCAAGTTTTGTTGCTGTTAAAAACATTTGAGAATTCCATGGAACAATCGCAGCAATAACACCAATAGGTATTCTTGAAGTTATGGCTTGAATATTTGGTTTATCTATTGGCAGAACTGTGCCTTCGACCTTGTCTGCCATACCTGCATAATAATCATAATACTCAGCAATATAATTTGCTTGTTTATTTGTTTCTCTATAAAGTTTTCCAGTATCTATAGTTTCAATTTTTCCAAGTAATTCTGCGTTATCTCTAAGCTTATTTCCAATAGCTCTTAAAAACTTTGCTCTTTCACGCGGCAGTATTTTAGGCCAATCTCCTTCAAACGCTTTTTGAGCTGCTTGAACTGCTTTATCTACATCAGAAGCACTTGCCTCAGGAACAACTGCCCATGGTTTATTATCCTCTGGATTTAAAGTTTCAAAAGTTTTTTTAGTATCAGAGTCAACCCATTCTCCTCCTATAAACATTTTATATTTTTTTAATTCAGGCATTTTGTATATGATATTTAATTGCTTTATTTACATCATATGAGCATTCAATACTACATAGATGTTTGCCTACAGATATTATTTTTACTTCAGAGTTTTTAATTTTTTTACTCAGATTATCGGACATTTTTGGAGTTGAGCCTACATCACCCTCTCCAGTCATCACAAGTGTTTTGACATTAATATTTTCAAATTTTTCGTTATCTTTGTGATTTACAAACAACGAGTAAACTTTAATAAAGTTGTCCATATTATTATTGTTAAGAATTGAGAAAATTTTATCTGAAATTAGAGGATTTTTATCAATAAAATCCTTATTAAACCATCTATTGAGTGCGTCTTTTGTCAGTTTTTTATCTTTTTTTGTCTGTTCAAACCTTTCATTTACTATCTTCTGTTCATTATCAGATCTATTAAATATTGAGCACAACAATGTTAGGGATTTCAATCTATCACTAAATCTCGTTGCAAAGTTTCTTGCAATCAAAGAGCCTATTGAAAATCCAATAAGGTGAATTTTACTAAATTTTAATTCATCAATAAGATCAATAATTTGATCTGAAAAATCATCAAAACTTATTTTTTTTAAATTTAAAGGTGTTCTACCGTGTCCAAGGATATCATAAATTAAAACTGTATTATCAAATTCATTAATTTGTGGATCCCATATATTATGATCAAGACCCACACCATGAATAAATACTATTGGAATTCCTTCTTTTTGATTTAGTTTATAGAATGTTCCTTTAGAGTCTGTTGCATTGATCATTATTATTTTGGTTCAATACCCATCTCCTTCATATCTTGGTACCTATCACCTGTTCTTGCATGAGCTCTACCTGTCGAAGCGCCACCAATTGCAATAACAATTTCATCATCAAATGGAGCATCATGAATTGTAAACTCATGTGTAAGATAATATGGTCTTAAACCAGAGTCTGTTTTGTGCATCATTGGAATAGATATTTTTGATCCAGCCGGACCTCTTGTATTCGTAAAACTTAAATAAGAAGTTCCTCCAACAGCATCTCTGAACTTATTACCAAATCTTAGTGTATGAATAAATGCTGATGCATGTTCTATTTCTCCATTCAGTCCAACCACACCTGCTTTTCCATACGCTAATATTTTATCAGGAGAGCCTATTTCTTTTATAAGTTCAGGAACCAATAAATCTCCAAGTTTAGGAGCTAGATCTAAAATAATGGGTTTTAAGTCTTCCACAAAACCTTTTCCATCCCAAGGATTTTTAAAAACTGCAGCAACAGAAACCATCAAAACAGGTTCTTCAGCTTCTTTTCCACCTTCAATAAAAGTCTTATCTACAAATTTAGTGAACTTACGTAATTCTAATTTCATTTTCTTATTCTATGTGTAAAGCTATCTCTCCTAAAACTGTATAACGCTTTTGGATCTACATCAACATCTATAACAACTGGTTTATTTACTTTTAATGCACTTTTTACTGCCTCATTAACTTCTGATAATTTTTTAACTTTAATTCCTTTAGCACCGTATAGTTTCGCAACTTCATCAAAAGGAGGACTTTGAATATCAGCTCCTAAATATCTTTCACCATAGAAATCTTTTTGATAAGCTTTTTCTGCTCCCCAACTCTTATTATTCATTACAATTGTAATTGTGTTAATGCCATGCTCTACAGCAGTACTTAATTCAGAAATAGTCATTCCAAATCCGCCATCACCCATTAAACTAACGACTGTTTTATTAGGTTTTGCAACCTTTATTCCCAAACCACATGCAAATGAGAAGCCTACTAAACCAAAATCAAGAGGTGTGAAAAGGGCAGGAGGATTGTAATATTCTAAAGCATCTGTTGCTTGAAGACAAAGTGTTCCAGCATCAAGTGTTATTGCAGTATTTTTTGGTAGTACTTTTCTTAATTCTCTGAATAGACCATTTGGTTGGATTGGAAAATTTTTTGACTTTATATTATCCCTATCTTTAAGAAATTTTGATCTATCTAATAAAAAGCTATTTGTCCATTCTTCGTAATTGAAAATTTTCTTCTGTTTTCTTAACTCTGCTAAAATTTGATCTGTCACAAGAGCAGCATCGCCATGAATACCTACATTAACCGGAAAGTATCTTCCTATCATTGTTTTTTCTAACTCAATTTGTACAATTTTCGCATTTTTATTTATATTGTCATACGAATAGAAAGTAGAATTGAAACCAAGTCTTGTACCAATTGCAATAATTAGCTCTGCTTCTTTCACTAATCTTGATGCAACAATATTTCCTCTAGGTCCCATTTGTCCAGCATTTAACTTATGACTGAAGGGAATTGCATCTCCATGTCCTGCTGCAGTTACAATTGGAATATTTAAAAATTCAGCAAGCTTTGTTACAGACTTAAATTTTGAATTATATTTTATTCCTCCTCCAGCAACAATTACTGTTTTTTTTGAGTTGAGAATAAGTTTTATAGTTCTATCAATTGAATTCTTTTTACTTTTTAAGTCACTTTCAGCTTTATAAGATTTTTTATTTTCATTAATTTTAAACTTTGAAGTATCAGAAAGAACATTTCTTGGAAGGTTTATACAAACTGGTCCTCTGCGTGGTGACATTGCAAGATTAAAAGCATCTCTAAAGGCTGTTGGTATATGACTTGCCTTTTTTACTGTCCATGTTTTTTTTGTTATAGGATCAAAAAGTGATTGTTGATCAAGTCCTTGAAATGCATCCTCCATCTTATCTTTAGTAGAATATAAACCTGCAATAGATACTACAGGAGAAAATGCTGCTTTTGCTTGCGCTATGCCCGTAACGAGATTAGTTGCTCCTGGACCGTTTTGACCGGCAATTATTACACCTGGTTGATTAGAAGCTCTTGCATATCCATCCGCCATATGCGTTCCAGTTCTTTCGTCTCTTACACCTATAAATTTAATTTTTTTTTCATGATATAACGCATCAAACATTTCCATGGTTGCTGAACCAATTAGACCAAAGACGTGTTTAACTTTTTCTTTTTTTAATGATTTCACTGCCGCTTGACCACCGGTCAAGTTATTCTTGGTCTTAATCACGATACTTTTTTAACTTCAGTATCTAGATCATCTTTAAAGTTAGGCATTACTTTTTCAGTGAATAGTTTAATACTTTTCATACAATCTTCATGTTTCACGCCTGGAAAGTTAGACCAGACTTGAAGATTTTGAAGATTAAGTTCTGATTGTAGTTCTTTAATCTTATCTGTTACATATTCAGGAGTACCAAACAACATATTTCTCTTATGTAAAAACTCATAATTAAGAAGATCTAATTTACCCTTTGTTTCTGGAAGCTCTTCACCAGGATCCATGTGATTACCAAGACCTCTCCAATGACAAACCCATTTCATATAATTTACCATATGTTGGCCTGCTTTTTCTTTGGCCTCCTCCATAGTGTCAGCGACAAACATATCTCTGACGAGAGTAACGCCTTCACCTAAAGGGACATTTTTTTTAGTAACTTCAGATCTTTTATTTTTGTAAGCTTCAAATCTTATTTTCAATGCTTTAACTGTAGGTATCCACATAATTACATTTATATTATTTTCTGCTGCCCACTCTATAGATCTTATACCATCAACAACTTGATGTATTGGAGGGTGTGGATTTTGATAAGGCTTTGGAAGAACACTAATTTTTTTCATAGTGCTATCTTCCATATTCATAAATTCTTCACTTGGAGGGCTCATGTCATGCTGCCAAACATAATCTGGTGATGGGTAAGTATAAAATTCTCCATCATGATTAAAAAATTTCTCTGACCATGCTTTTTTCAAAATTTCTAATGTTTCAGCAAATAATCTAAAATTTTTTGCCTGATCTTTTAAATCTGCTTCTTTGTTTAAATTAATTGCCTCTCTCCCATAAACTCCTCTTGCAACACCAACTTCTACTCTTCCCTTTGAAAGTTGATCAAGTGTAGCAATATCTTCTGCTAATCTAATTGGGTTATGAAAAGTTATTACATTTGCTGCTTGTCCTATTCTTATATTTTTTGTTCTTGCTGCAGCATCTGCTCCTAGCATTAAGGGATTAGTACATGACTCCATGCCCTCATGGTTAAAATGATGTTCAGTAAACCAAATTGAATTCCAATAGTTTTGATCACAATATTCAGTGATCTGTTTAGTTTCATCTAATAATTTATGATATGGTTTGTGTGTCCAATTTGTAGTATTACAAAAATATCCAAACTTCATTAAAGCCTCCTTTAAAAATTAATTTAAAGACGACCGATCCCACTTTCGTATATGAAATTACGACGAGTTATGTATCGCTTTATAAGATTATATTATTATTCTTACCTTTGATATTCAACGAATTTTTTAAGGGATTTATTAAGAAATTTATCGTATCTGAGACCGCTATTAGTTAGTTTTTCCTTATTTAAAAATGAAAGATTCATTTTAAAGTCATATGAGGGTTCAAAAAAGAAAGGAACTGAAAGCCTTTTTTGCTTGTTCCATAATACCCTATGATTAGTTGCTTTAAACCTTCCCTTACTTAAATATTCAAGCGCTCTTCCAGTATTTATAACTAAAGCATTTTTATTAAAGGGAACATCGTACCATTTTTTTGTTTTACGGTTTTGTACTTGTAAACCACCCTTTTTATTTTGGTAAAGTACTGTGAAAATACCACTATCTACATGTGTTTCACATCCAAGAGCAACCCCATCTTGTTTGGAAATTTCAACAGGCTTTGTTTGATTAGGGTAATAATTAAAACGTAATGTACTGAGAGTTTTTAATCTTGAAAATGCTTTTTTTGATATATCAGTATCCTTATTATAGATTTTAATAATACTTTTAAAAAGAATTTCACTTAAATTAAATATATCATCATAATAATCAGATAATTTAGAAATATTATTTGCGGTAAATGATTGCTTAATATTTAAATATTCTATGTACTGATTTTTTACTCTTTTTGAATATTTCTCAGTTACTTTTAAATCCCCCAAATCTAGTCCTTCTTTACCATTTACGTCATTAGGAAAGTAACCTCTATAAACATTTTTATTTTTTTTATTCCATTTTTTTGGAGCTAATTTAAGTTTATTTTTTATATTTAGTTTGAAAAAATTTTCTCCAACTTTGCAAATTTTATTTATATTTTTTAATTTTATACCATGACCTGTAATTTGAAAAAAACCAACATCTAAACAAGCTTTCTGAATTTCTTTAACTATTTTAAAGGTAGGTTTTGTATCAAAACCTTTTTCAAGAATAGAAGAAATATTTATTGTTGGAATATAGTTTTTTTTTATCATCTATTAGGTGTATCTGATGCAATCATTTGGCCTCGGATTTTTTCTCTAAAATAAATATACACACCTGCACCAATAATTATTGCGGCTCCAAGAAAAGTTCTAGGTACTGGTATAGTTTCAAATAATATGTAACCAGCTATCATTGCAAAAACTATGTACGAATATTCAAACAGAGACACCACAGACGGAGAAGCAATACTATATGCTGTAAAAACACAAAAAAAAGATATTGATGCAACAATACCCATTACAAAAACGTAAGGCCAAGAAACAGCTGGATTTACAAACCATTCTCTAAAAATAAACTGCATTGTAGGATCAGAAAAATTATTAAACTTTCCATCACCACTTATTAAAAATATTATAACACTCGCAATTACTGCAAAAATATAAAGTAAAGTTAACTGAGTATAAATATTATCTTTTTCAGATGTATATTTTGTAATTGTCATAGAGCATGCATAACAAAGTGAGCATGCAACTGGTGCCAATTTAAAAAAGTTAAAGTCCTCTAAAGTTGGATTTAGCACAACTAAAACACCAATAAATCCTACGGTTATTGCGCTCCATCTTCTAATTCCAATTTGTTCTTTTAAAAATACTTTAGCAAATATTGACATGAAAAAAGGACATGAAAAGAATAATGCGCTGACCATAGCTAAAGACATAAATGTAAGTGAAATGTAAAAGAAACTAAAACCAAAGAAAAAACAAATTACTCTTAATAAAGTTAAAAAAGGATAATGAGTCTTTAATGTAAATTTTTTCTTAGTTATTAAGAATATAGATATAAGAACTGTAGCTTGAACAATAGTTCTACCAAGATATAACTCAAACAAAGCAATTTCTTCAAATATATATTTTATAAGAGAGTCTTGAATTGAAAAAAAAGCCATCCCTATCATAATAAATAGGATGCCTTTAGTATTATTATTTGCTTCCATATGTTAATTCAAAATAAAGTCAGCAGCTCTCTCACCTATCATTAATGTTGGTGCATTTAGATTTCCACTTGTAATTTCTGGCATCACAGATGCATCGGCTACCCTTATATTCTGAAGACCATGAATTTTTAATTTTTCATCTACCACCGCCATATCATCTATACCCATCTTTAAAGTACATGATGGGTGATATGCTGTTTCTGCTTTTGATCTTACATATTCTTCAATTTCCTCATCTGAATTTGCATTATCACCTGGCCCAATTTCTTTACCAGCAAAAGGTTTCATAGAGTTTTGACATAAAATTTTTCTTGCTACTCGAACACATTTTATTGTTTCTTTAAGATCGTAATTATCCTCTAAATAATTAAATTGTATTTTTGGATAATCATAAGGGTTTGAACTTTTCAAAGTAATTTCCCCTCTACTTTTAGGTTGGTTTAAACTTGCATGTAATTGGTATCCGTGTCTATCAGGATCTACTAAACCATGGTCTATTACAAATGCTGGGAAAAAATGAAATTGTATATTTGGATATTTTTTATCTGAAGATGATTTACAAAATCCACCAGCTTCTAAAAACGAGGTAGAGCAGGGCCCACTTTTGTTTAAGAACCACTGGATACCCACTTTCACCATATTAAATTTATTTACATATGAATATAATGTATCTGGAGTTTTACATTCTTGTTGAATATAGGTTTCTAAATGATCTTGTAAATTTTTTCCAACTCCTTTTGAATCATGAATAATTTCAATTCCTTTTTCTTTAAGATGCTTGCTTGGACCAACACCTGATAACATTAATAATTGTGGAGAATTAATTGATCCACCACTTAAAATAATTTCTTTATTTGCGTAAATAGTCTTCGTTTCATTTTTTATTTTAACTTGAATTCCAATAGCTTTTTTGCCATCAAAAATAATCTTTTCTACAAATGACTCAGTAAATACTTTTAAATTTTCCCTGCTTTTAGCTGGTTTTAAATAGTATTTTGAAGCACTTGCTCTCTGTCCTTTATGAATAGTAACATCGTACATTCCAAAGCCTTCTTGGTCTTCTCCATTCATATCACTATTTATTTTATGTCCTGCCTCTTTCGCCGAGTCCAAAAAAGCCTTAAAAAGGGGATTTTTGTTATTTGATTGATTTACAGGCAATATACCTTTTCCACCTCTATAATTATTTTCTCCACCTGACCATGTCTCAATTTTTTTAAAAAAAGGTAGAACATTTTCGTAAGACCAATTTTTTAACCCAAATGAAGCCCATCTCTCATAATCATTTTTATTTCCTCTGACATAAACCATTCCATTATGCGCGGAACAACCACCAATCATCTTTCCCCTAGGACAAAATAATTTTCTATTGTTTAAGTGTGGCTCAGGTTCAGAATAATATTTATAATTATATTTTGGGTCATGCATTGCATAAAGTATTGCAAGGGGCATGTTTACTTTCCATATATCACTATCTTTACCAGCTTCAAAAATTGCAACTTTATTTTTACTTTGTTCAGTTAGTCTATTAGCGAGAACACATCCTGCTGTACCTGCTCCAATTATTAAATAATCAAATTTCAAGGTATTTATTGTGGGTGGTCACCTTCAATAGCAATTCTATCCATTACTCTTTCATATCCTAATCCTCTACCTGGATAAAAATCTGCAATTGCAAAGTGAATAACACTTCTATTATCCCATATACAGACTGTATTTTCAGTCCAGCTAAACCTACAGGTTAATTCAAGTCGTGCTTGGTGTTCAAATATTTTTTTTAAAATTTCGTCACTTTCATCTTGTTCAAGTCCAATTATTTTTTTTGTGTATGTCCAATTGACAAATAGAATTTTTTTTCCAGTCTCAGGATGTGTTCTTACTATTGGATGTTCATTAGAATATTCATCAAAATTTCTTTTTTCATTTCCCTCCATTTTTTTATATTTTTCAATAAAAAATTCTGCGCCAAGAGAACTATGGATTGCTTTTTTATCTTTTATCCTTTCTTTTATATCTTTATCTAATGTTTCCCATGCAAGCTCCATATTTGCAAAGCATGTATCACCACCAACAGGAGGAATTTTAATTGATTTTAATATTACTGCTTTCGTTGGTTTTTCATTGTAACTAACATCACTATGCCAATTCTCACCCCATTGGTTTTTTTCATCTTCTGCTTTAATTATTCTTACTATTTCGGGATGTTTACTTAATCCTTTTACATATGCATGTGTTTCTAATGGTCCAAATTTTTCAGCTAAAGCTATATGTTGTTCAGCATTAATTTTTTGGTCTCTAAAGAAAATAACTTTGTGTTCTAATAATAAATTATTAATTTCCTTGATGTTTTGATCAGATGTATCTTTAAGATCTATCCCTGTTATTTCTGCACCTAGTGCTCCTGACAAAAGTTTTATTTCCATAACTTATTTTTTTAGCTTACCAGAAAACACTAAATTTTCTGAGTTAAAAGAAACCTTATTTTTATTTATAAAGTCATCCATTATTTGGATTTTATCTTGTTCAAATTCTGTGACCTTTCTTTTATCCAGATCAATATAAAGCGACAAGCTTTCAATAGTTGCAGCAAGTTTATTTGACTTCTTTTCGTACATTTCGCATTTTAAATGTAATCTTTTTTTATCATGATCAAAGAAGGTACAATAAACATCTACTTCATCATTTTCTTTCACTTCATTGTCATAGGTAGTTCTAGTATCTACAACCATAGTACTTCTTTTATTAATTTGTGCATTTGAACCACCCATATGAAACTTATTAAGCATTGTTTCCCATGCTTGATCAAAAATTAGAACATAGTATGCCATATTCATATGTTCATTGTAGTCTGTCCATTCCTTGATTACTTTTCTAGTGGCAAGATGATATGACATAATTTAGTTTAAACTTTGTTTATTTTATCTGCTATCAATATTTTTCTTTTCATTTCTCGAAGGACAGGCTTTTCTATGAGTTTACCGTCGATGACTACTAGACCTGTATTTGAATTATTAAATTCTTCTAAAATTTTTTTAGCCTTGATAATTTCATCTTGAGGTGGTGTAAATACTTCATTTAAAATTCTAATTTGTTTTGGATGAATGGAACCCTTTCCAGTAAAGCCTAAGTTTCTTACTTGTTCAGCCTCTTTCCTCATTCCCTCCATATTCTCTAAATCTAAATAAGGTACATCTATTACATCTACACCAACACTTGCACCTGCATGAACTAATTTAGATCTCGCATAGACAAGATTTTCCCATTTATTTTCAACTCTTAGCTCAGCTGCCATATCAACTCCACCAAAATATAGAGCAACTATTCTTTTACTGGCATGAGCAATATTATAAATATTTTCTAAAGCCTCATTTGTTTCCATTATTACATGAAGATCCGTATCTAAATTACAGTCTGTTAAAAGATCATCTATAAACGTTATTTCATCTGGAGTTTTAACCTTCGGTAACATGATAGCCTTTAGATTTATTTTGCTAGATATAAAAGCTTCTAAATCTAAAAGACCAAACTTTGTTCTTTGATTATTTAATCTGACAACTAACTCTACATCATTTTTTACTTCGAGAGTTTTTAGAGCCTCTATAGTATTTTTTCTAGCTTCTGCTTTATCATTGATTGCTATCCCATCCTCTAATTCAATACAAACCATGTCTGCACCTGATGCAATTGCTTTAGGAAACATTTCTGGATGAAGTCCAGGTGTAAAAATAAAACTTCGTCTTACTTTTAATTTGTTCAAGTCCATTTAATTTTTGTAATCAGGTTCTTCTTTATCTAAAATTAATCTTATTTGAGATAGGAATAGATTTGCAAAATCAGTTGGAAAGTTTGCATGTTCTTCTGCGGTTTTCTCTGCAACTTCATGGCTGACCACATTAAGTTCTTGGTTTGTTGAAAGAGCTGTAAGATATGTTTGTGCCGCTCTTTCAAAATAATAAAGAGAATTAAAACCTTCAGCCACAGTTTCTCCTGTTGTTAAAATTCCATGATTTGCGAGTAACATGTGCTGTTTATTCCCAAGAGAATTCGCCATTTTATTGGATTCGTCCTCAAGTCCTAAACCTCCAAATTCATTGTATGTAGATACTCTATTATAAAACATCATCGTATTTTGATCGATTGGTTTCAAGACTGGGTCTTTTAGCGTAGAAAGAGCAGTTGCATATTTAGAATGGACATGAAAAATACATCTTGCGTGTGGAGCTTTTTCATGAATTGCACCATGGATATATAAAGCTGTCGGATCAATAACGTCTGGCTTATTCTTCAACTCATCTTTATTTTCTTTAGTTACTAAGATCAAATCACTAGCCTTCATTCTACTAAAATGAATACCTGCTTTATTGCAGTAAAAATCAGATGTACCAGGTATGCATGCACTAAAATGGTTTGCAACTCCCTCATGCATATTAAGTCTAGCCGTCCATCTAAAAGTTGCAGCTAAATCCTTCTGTAATTCTGATATTTCCATTTGTATGATTTTAAAATATAGTTGAAAAATAAATTATGAACAACAACGTTTTTGTATCATGTGCTGTAACAGGGTCAGGCGATACCGCAAGTAAACACCCTGACTTACCAAAAACTCCAGAACAAATAGCTAAATCAGCAATAGAGGCAGCAAAAGCTGGAGCAGCAATTGCACATATTCATGTTAGAGAAGAAGATGGAACACCAAGTAGAAGGTTGGAATTATATAAAGAGGTAGTTGATAGAATTAGATCAAGTGAAACCGATGTAATTTTAAACTTAACTACTGGGATGGGTGGAGATTTGGACATAGGACAAGGAAAAAACCCACTAGATTTTGGCCCTATGACAGACATGGCAAATGTTATGGAAAGAATAGCTAATGCAGAACAATTTTTACCAGAAATTTGCACATTAGATGCTGGAACATTAAACTTTGGTGATGGTTCAGTCATTACAGTTAATACTCCTAATGATTTAAGAAAAGCTGCAAAAAAATTACAGGAAATAAAAGTTAAACCAGAGATAGAGGCATTTGATTTAGGAAATATGTGGTTTGGCTCTCAATTATATAAAGAAGGTTTGTTAGATGATCCTCCAATGTTTCAAATGTGTTTAGGTATTCCTTGGGGAGCTCCAGCTACTCCGTTAGCAATGCAAGCAATGAAAGATATAATGCCAGAACAAGGAGTGTGGTCAGGCTTTGCAATATCAAAAAATGAAATGCCTTTTGTAGCACAAACAGTTGTTATGGGTGGAAACCCAAGAGTTGGTTTAGAAGATAATTTGTATATATCAAAAGGTAAACTTGCAACCAATGCTCAGTTAGTTGAAAAAGCAATCAGAATTGTAACAGATCTTGGTGCATCAATAATGACTGCAGAAGAAACAAGGAAAAAATTAAAGCTTGTTAAACACAAGTAATGTCCAAAATTAAAAAAGTTGCAATAATTGGCACAGGAGTAATTGGAGTAGGGTGGACAATAAGACTCTTAGCTCACAACATAAAAGTTTTAGCATACGATAAAAATTTAATTCAAAGGAATAGCTTAATCCAAGAAATAAAAAGAGCTGTACCTTTTGTAAAAAAACTATTTAATAAAAAAAAGATAAATTTAAATAATTTAAAGTTTTTTTCTTCTTTAGAGAGTACTGTTAAAGATGCAGATCTAATCCAAGAATGTGCTCCTGAAAACTATAAACTTAAAACTCAATTAATAAGTCAAATTTCAAATTATTGTAAACCTGAGGTTTTGATATCGTCAAGCTCATCTGGATTACTTCCCTCAAGAATTTTTTCAAAATGTAAAAATAATAAAAGATGTATCATTGCCCATCCATTCAATCCTGTTTATTTACTACCTTTAGTTGAAATAGTTCCAGGAAAAAAAACAAGTTCTAAATCATTAAATGCAGCAAATAAATTTTATAAATCGATCTCAATGAACCCAATTACCCTTAAAAAGGAGCTGCCAGGATATCTATCTGATAGACTGCAAGAAGCTTTATGGAGAGAAGCACTACATATTATAAATGAAGGGTATGCCTCAACAGAGGATTTAGATAGAGCTATTGAGGACGGTCCAGGCTTAAGATACTCATTAATGGGAACATTTTTAACTTTTCATTTAGCAGGAGGAAAAGCTGGAATGAAACATATGCTTGAACAATTTGGGCCCGCATTAAAACTCCCATGGACTAAGCTTAAAGCACCAAAATTATCAAAAAAACTCTCAGAAAGATTGATTTCTGGTACAAAAAAGCAAGCAAAAGGAAAGTCAATCAATCAATTATCAAATATTAGAGATGAGTATTTAGTCAACTTACAAAACCTTAGAAAAAAATATGAAAATAAAATTAGAAAATAGATATCTAAAAAAAACTTAAAATGGTAATTTATTTATATGGATTTTAATCATTTTTTAACAAGTTACATGCCAGACTCAAGCATAGGTTCAAGTCAGCATTTTAAAAATATGCTTGAAGAATGTGTAACTGCTGAAAAACTTGGTTATGCAACGGTATCAATACCAGAGCATCATTTAATTAACTTACTAATGATGCCATCACCATTACAGATGGCTGTAAAGATTGCATCAGTTACAAAAAATATTAAAATAACAACAGGGATAGTTGTTTTGCCTCTGCACGATATGAGAACATATGCTGGTGAAGTAGCTACTGCTGATATATTAACTGATGGAAGATTAATCTTAGGTGTAGGAAGAGGTGCATTTCCGTGGGAAATGAAGAGACTAGGCACACCAATAGAACAATCAAAAGAAAAATTTGTAGAGTCTTTAGAAGTTCTACAACTATTATTAAAAAATAAAGAAGTTTCGTATAAAGGCAAATACTATAACTTCGAGCCATTAACTATAATGCCTCGACCCATAAGCAATCCAATACCAATGATGGTTGCCGCAATGAATTTAGAAAGTATAAAAGATGCAGCTTCAAGAGGATTTCATGTTCAATCAACAGTATTATCAGGTACAAAAGATCTTTTATTAAGTAGAGTTAATGCATTTAAAGAAGGGTGTGCTCAGTTAGGTGAAAAAGGTAAGTTACTCAAACTTTCCATGCAACGAATGGCTTATCTAGCAAAAGATGAAAATGAAGCTAGAGAGAAAACAAAACTTGCTTACGAATATTACAAAAGATTTGATAATATGTTTACAGGACCAGGAAAAGTAAAAGAGGGGAATATAGAGGCTTTACCAAGAAAACAAACTTTAGAAGAATTAAAAGAAAATCTTTTAATTTGCCCTTTAAATGAAATGATCGACAAACTTAGTGTTTATGCTGAATCAGGAGTTGATGAGGTAATTCTTAGTTCAAGTTTTGGACAATCACAAGAAGACCTAATAGAGTCAATCTATAGAATTGGTGAAAACGTAATCCCTTATTTTAAAAAATCTAATATACAAGTAGCTTAAATATCTATGAGCATCATAGATTGCAATTACTCAGTTACAGGATCAGGGCCTGCAATATTTTTAACTCATGGAGTTGGAGGTGCAGAAGATGCATGGAGATTTATAACTCCAAAACTTAAAAGCATGTTTACAGTTGTGACATATGATTTAAGAGGTCATGGAAAATCACCTGTAGATAATAAAGATTTTAATTTAGATGACCTTGTATTAGATCTAGAAAGAGTAAGAGAAAAGACAAACATCCAAAAAGCCCATTTTATGGGACATTCTTTAGGAGGCATGATTGCCCCTGCTTATGCTAAAAAGTTTCCAGAAAGAGTTTTGTCAGTTGGCTTATTATCAACTGTTGCAGGAAGATCTGATGAAGATAAACAAAAAGTGTGGAGTGTCATTTCAGATCTAAAAGATAAGGGCGTTGAACAAACATTAAAAAATCTTACTAACAGATGGTTTACAGACAATTTTATTGAAAAAAATCCAGACCTGGTATCTAGGAGATTAAAACAAGTAATAGATACAGATAAAGATGTATTTATAAATGTTTTTAAAATTTATGCGGAAACCGAGATGATCTCTTGGTTAAAAGATATAAAGAAACCCTGCCTATTTATGACAGGTGAAAACGATGGTGGATGCACTCCATCTCATAATAAAAAAATGTCAAACGAGGTAAAAGATTCTAAATTAGTTATTATACCAGAGGTAAAACACTCTTTTTTGATAGAGGTACCTGAGCAAATAGCAAATAACTTAATAGAATTTATTGAAAATATTTAAAGCTCTAATGCATTCTTAAAGTGTTACCATCAACGCCAACTACTTGACCAGAAATTCTAGAAGACTCATCGGATATTAAATAACAACACATTTTACCAATATCTTTCTCGTAAACCCAAGTATTAAGAGAAGTCATAGAAACGAATTCACTCTCCACAGCTTTTTTTGAAATTTTCAAAAATTTAGCTTTATCTCTAATAACTCTTCCCATCCTATCTCCTTTTACAGTCCCTGGACAAATTGCGTTTACTCTAATTTTAAACTTTCCTAATTCCATTGCTAAAGTTTTTGTCATTCCTACCACCGCCCATTTACTTGCTGAGTACGGAGACCTTAACGGAAATCCAAATATACCTGCTGTAGAAGATAGATTAACTACTGACCCACCTTTATTTTTTTTTAACATTGGGATTGCTAATTTTGAAAAAATAAAATGACTAATTACATTTATCTTTAAAGTTTGTTCCCAATCTTTTATTTTAAGTTTGTCCATAGTTCCTGTTGGTCCTGCAACCCCAACATTATTAATTAGTGCATCAATCTTTTGTGTTTTTTTTTTAATTTCTTTAAAGAAATTTATTACATCGTTTTCATTTGAAGCATCGCAATGAAAAGAAAACAACCTTTTATTATTCAAAGGATTTTTTTTTAATTTATTTATGGATTTTTTATCGACATCACAAACGAATACCTTCGCACCTTTTTCAAGACACTCCTTTGCTGTTGCCCATCCAATTCCTGATGCCCCAGCAGAGATAATTATTTTTTTATTTTTGAAGTTGTATGACATTAATCAGTTAATCCATCAGTTCTAACTTTATTTCTTTCTAAATGTATGGGCAATACTTTTCCATAAATTGCTTTTGAATGTTCGGGTGTATTCACTCTCCAGGGATCCAACACATACGCAGGTATGCACATAAAACGTGATGTTTTTCCAATAACTTTAGTTACTCTATGCATAGTAAATCTACCTTTAAATATTTGTAAATCACCAGGTTCAAGCTCAAGTCGTTTTACTCTTGTTCGATCTCCATCTAGCACTTTCTTCACCTCATCAAATTTTTCGTTACCAGGTTCTCTTATGTTAGGACAATATTCAAATATTCCTCCTTCTTCTGGTTTTTGGATCATTAGACTTAAAGTAAATTCACAACTGTCAAAATGCCATGGCAATATTCCATCAGGCTCCATAACATTATATGCATGACAGGCCAAAGGATCAGCCCATCTATATATAGGTGCAATCCCTAAGCAGACAGATACAAATTTTAATAATTCCTCAGTTTCATAAAGAAATTTCATCTCCGAATTTTTTGCAAAACAATCTGAGTTTAAGTATCCATTAAATCTATCCATAAATATTCTTTTTGGGTGATCTTTGGGAAGAGTAGGATCATCTTTTGCGTAAAGGTAAGCATTGATACTTTCTTTTGACATGTAAACCTCATCAAGCTGTTGCTCTAACTCCTTTCTCATTACTTCTAAAGAATTTGGCAAAATAAAATTAGGAATTACTGAACAGCTATCGCTATCTAATTCAGTTTTACATTTTTCAATTATTTTCTTGATCTTTGGTGATTGTAAATCATGAATTGGGTATTTTACTAGATCAACGATGTCACTTAAACTTTTTTTCATAACTATTAGATCTAATTATGAGTTTGAAAGTGATTCTTGCAATTCTTTATTTGATATATAGCCTTTAGCATTTCCTTGTTTATCAACTACCTCACAATTAGAGTTACTACAAACAACTTGAGGTAGAAATTCCTCTATAAATTGGTCCTCTTCTACTTTTATCAAGTTTGATTTGTCAATATCATCTGACTGATTTAATGGTTTCATTATAATTTTTGCTTTTATAACTTTAGTTCTATTTACGTCTTTAACAAATGCCTCAACGTATTCATCAGCAGGGTTCATTATAATTTCTACTGGTGTTCCTACCTGAACAAGTTTTCCTGCATTTAAAATTCCAATATGATCTCCTAACCTTAATGACTCATCAAGATCATGAGTAATAAATACTATCGTCTTTTTTAATTCTGATTGTAGGTCTATAAGTTGTTTCTGCATATCACTTCTAATTAAAGGATCTAATGCAGAAAAAGCTTCGTCCATTAACATAATGTCCGTGTCAGTAGCTAAGGCTCTTGCAAGACCTACTCGCTGTTGCATACCTCCAGAAAGTTGTGCAGGATATTGATTTTCAAATCCAGTCAAACCGACAGACTCGATTTTTTCCATAGCTACAGAATTTCTCTTTTCAATCTCCATACCTTGCATTTCAAGTCCGTAGCCAACATTTTGCAAAACTGTTTTATGAGGAAATAGCCCAAATCTTTGGAAAACCATGCTCATTTTCTGTCTTCTAAATTCGATTAATTGCTCTTTGTTTAGAGTTGTAACATCTTTGCCTTCTACTAGAATTTCTCCAGCAGTCGGATCAATTAATCTATTTAAATGTCTAATTAATGTAGATTTTCCTGATCCAGATAAGCCCATGCAAACAAATGTCTCTCCTTCTTCAATCTTAAGGGATACATTATCTAACCCAACAGTATGTCCGGTCTTTTCAAGAACATCCTCTTTTGTAGCCCCTTCTTGTACCATTTTAAGAACGCTTTCAGGTTTTGGACCAAAAATTTTATATACGTTATTGATTTCGATTTTAGACATTTTCATAAAGTTTAGTTCTTTTAATACATCAAAGCAAATCAACAATTAAATAACTTTATTAAATTCAACTATTAATTGAATTGAAATTTTTTTGATTTTATATAATTATTTATTATGAATTCGATTTCTAAAATCGCAAAAAACAGCACTTATTTACAAATTACCTGGAACGATGGTGAAGAAAGTAAATTTAATTACATGTGGTTAAGAGATAATTGTCCTACAGCACACGATAAAGACTCAAGACATAGAATGTTTAACATCTTAGAAGTATCAAAAGAAATAAATCCCAAAAAATATTTGTTAAATGGTGATGGCAAATTAGAAATAGAATGGAGCGAGGGTGACCACACAAGTTATTACGATCCTAAGTGGTTGAGAGAAAATTGTTATACCATAAAAAATAAAAAAGAGTATGTTTCACCATATCAACTTTGGGACAATAATTTAGAACAAGATTTTGTATCAATATGTATTGAACATGATGAAGTAATTAATTCTGATGAAGGATTAATAAAATGGTTAGAGCTTCTACATCATAAAGGTATTGCAATTGTAAAAAATTCACCAACTGAAAAAAAATCAGGTTTTGAAATTCTTCACAGGATAAGTCACGTAAGAGAAACCTTTTTTAAAACTCCCTTTGAAGTAATCAATATTCCAAAACCAAATAATTCTGCCTATACAGCACATGCTTTAAGAAACCATATGGATTTACCTTGGTTTGAATTACCACCTGGTTACCAGTTTTTACATTGTTTGGTAAATGATGCAAAGGGTGGAGACTCCTCCGCTATTGATGGATTTGCTGTTGCTGATTATTTAAGAAAATATGAAAAAGATATTTTTGAAACGTTAATCTCTGTACCTCTAAAGTTTAGAGATAAGGATTATACTCAAGAATCTCATCGAAGCTTTCATGCCCCAGCAATTAGTTTAACAAAAGATAAAGATTTTCATGATATTAGATTTAGTGTTGCAACTATGGATGCTCTAGACTGCCATCCCGACCAAATGGATAAAGTTTATAAAGCACACCATAGATTTGGAAATCTTTTGCATGATGATAAGTTTCAGATAAAATTTAGACTAGGGCCAGGAGATATATTTTCTTTTAATAATAGACGTGTTTTGCATGGCAGAACAGCTTTTGATCCAAATTCAGGTCATCGTCATCTCCAAGGCTATTATCTAGACAGAGATGAAATAATTGGAAGATTGGAATATCTTAAGCAATATAAATCATAAATTTTCAAATATAAGATTATTATTTTTGTTATATTTAAAAAATTCTTTTCTAGTTTTAATTGTGTAGTAATATTTTTCCTTACTGATCAGTTGTATTTTCTTATTATCTAAAAACTTCTTATCTAATATTAGATATTTAATTTTTTTATTTAACCCATATTTTAAAATCGACTTAACACTGTCTTTATTAGAAAATGATAAACCAACTTTAAGTTTTGAATTAATTTTTAAAAGATTATGAATATTTTCATGCTTAAAGGAGATAAAAATACATTTTTTAAATTTCCTAGTCTCATTTATTAACTTATATAATAGCTTTTTTTTTAGTAATGGTTTTATCTCTATAAATATATGAAATTTATTTTTCGATAGCTCTAAAACCTCCTTTAACAGAGGTATTTTAAATTTTTTGTACTTAATTTTTTTTAATTCTCCATAATTAATATTTTTTATACTTTTATTTAATTTGAAAATTCTTCTTAAAGTAAAATCATGAAAGCATACAAATTTATTATCATTAGTTGTGTGAATATCAGTTTCAATACCAAATTTTTTTTTAAATGATGCTCTAAATGACTCTAGACAGTTTTCTTTGTAATTTTTATTTACAATCCCTCGATGAATTATATGCATGTAAAAAAAAAGGGCTCTGTTTTCACAAAGCCCTTAATTATTTTTTAAAGTTTAATTGTTAGTTAGGTAACCAACTTTTCCACTTATCTGGATTGTTGTCTAACCACTCATTTACAACTTCTTTTACATCTCTTTTTTTGATGTCAACTTCAACAAGCATCTTAGCTTGATCTAAGTTGTCTAATTTCATTCTTTCAAAAAAAGCTTTTGCTTTAGCATGTTCTGGTTTTGCAAATGTATCAGGATTTCCGTAGTTCATAGTGTAATCTTTATCCCAACCAGTTGCAGGCCATCCATCTGTACCACAAGTCTTCCAGTTGTTTGCTTCAGTAAATGTATCCCCCGCACAAGTTGCGTAGTCAGGAAGACCTACTCCTACCATATCAAACTCACCAAAGAACCAGTGTGGTGACCAAAGGTATAATAAGAACGGTTCTTGTCTCATGTAAGCAGCTTTAGCTTCTGCAACTGCAGCGGCCTCTGTTCCAAGTTCATCTGCTTGAAAGTCAATCCCTAAAAGGTCTAATCTTTTTTGGTCGTGACAGTTCCAACCAGCTACAGGACATCCAATTAATCTTCCTTTGCCACCAGTTTCGATTGTTGCAAACTCTTTCTTATATTTGTTTAAATCTCTCCAAGTTTTAATTCCAAATTTTTCAGCTGCATATCTTGGGATCCAGTAATCAGACATACCGATAATTCCAGTTGTTCCTAAAAGATCAACTGTTCCATCACCCTTGTATGATTTTACAACTTTACCATCGTAAATTAAATCTTCGTTAAACATCACATCATCTGCCTCTGCATAACTTGGCCAGCTTTCACAAGCAAAATCAAGTTCACCAGCAGCAATTGCTTCCCATAATCCAGTTCCTGATGGGAATACTGTTTGTTTAATTTTATAGCCCATTTCTCTTTCAAGAATTCCTACTGCAACTTCACAAGTAATAATTCCACCTGTCCAGTCGGCAATAGCAGCATGTAATCTTTTTGCATTAGCCTGAGTAAGACTAGCAAATAAAATCACGAAAGATAAAAATAGAGCTGATATTGTTTTTGATAACCTCATTTATTTCCTCTCTTTTAATTAATTAAAGCTATATCTTAAAACAAAAACCAGTCGTTTGTAAACTGAGAAAAATGTAACTATTACTCGATTTTATAAACCCAAAGCTTCTCTTTGTTTTTTTGTCCAAGCAAGCGATATTCTGTCAATAATTATTGCTAATAATACTATTCCTATACCTGCAGCCAAACCTCTCCCAGTATCTGATCTAGCTAATCCATTAAATACCTCTAAGCCTAGTCCTTTTCCACCGATTAAAGGAGTAACAATTTGCATAGCAAAAGCCATTATTACTGTTTGATTAAAACCAATCACTAAACTTGGAACAGCTAATGGGAATTTAATTTTATTTAAAGTTTGTAATAATGTACCACCAAATGATCGCGAAACTTCCGAATAGGTTCCAGATACTTGAGTTAAACCTAAAGAAGTTAATCTAATTATAGGCGGTATAGAGTATATTACTGTTGCTAATATAGCTGAAACAACACCTCCTCCAAAAAACATTAATACAGGAATCAAATAACAGAAGTAAGGTAATGTCTGCATAGCATCTAAAACTACGTTTTGAACATTTCTAAATCTCTCATTATAAGATGCAATTATTCCAAGAGGAACTCCAATTATAAAACACAAAGCTACAGAAACTAAAACAGATGATAGTGTTATCATTGATTGAGGCCATATCCCACAAGCACCAATAAATAGTAATAATAAAGCAGTGATAATTGCAAATCTTATACCAACAGTGAAATAACCAATCGCAGAGAATACACCTAATGTATACCACCATGGCACATGAGTTAAAAATATATCGAGTGGGCGCAAAAGCTTAAGATAAACAAATCCTCTAAGAGCTTTAGTAAAAGCTATAAAGCCAGGATTCACTGTTAATGAGTCAACAGCATTAGAAATTGGTTGCCTAATTGACAATCTCCATTCTTCAGGAAAAGATCCTATACTAATCATGTAAGAGTCAATAAAGGAAATAGCCAGAATTAGTAAAAATGAAGGTATGATATAATATCTTCTTGTTATAGCCTCACCTATATCTCTTGCAGTATTTTTATTGGATAATGAAACACAAAACTCAAATACATAAGCAATCGACCTAGTTAAATTAATACAGACAAAATTAGTTAATCCACTTAAAAATTCTAAAGGTTTTTCTATAAGTCTAGCAATTAAATATTTTTCCCAAGATTGAGGAAGTAAATAAAATTTTTGAACATTAGAAGGTAGAGTTTGTTCTGTTTTACTGAAAGACATACTAAATCTGTCAAACATTATTGCCATAAAAAGAATACAAAGTCCTCCTTCCATTGCCCATCCAACATCAAGTCTTCTAATTGCTTGCCACACTTGCCCACCAATCCCTTCAGCTCCGATAAAACACGCAAGAACTACAAGTGCCAATGCCATCATTATAACTTGGTTAATACCCATCATTATACTCGGTAATGAAAGTGGAATTTTAATTTTAAATAAAAGTTGTAATTTACTTGAGCCAAATGAAGTTGCAGATTCTATTGTCTCCGCCGAAACTTGTCTAATTCCTGTATTTGTTAATCTAATTATTGGAGGCATGGAATAAATCATAGTGGCCAATATAGCTGGAGCTCCTCCAATGCCAAAAAAGAATAGAGCAGGAAACAGATATACAAAAGCTGGCATCACCTGCATTGTATCTAAAATAGGTTTCATAAAATTTTCAAATCGATCACTTTGAGAGCACATAACACCTAAAGTTACACCTACAACTACACACATTAATACTGATAAACCCATCAACGCTACGGTTTGAAGAGATGGTTCCCACATACCAGTTGCACCCCAAAAATAAATTACGAATAAAGAATACAAACCTAATCTTAAACCACCTGCTATTAAACAAGGTAAAAATATTAATGCTGCAATTAAAAGCCAAGGAGAATCGAGAAGAAAGTCTTCAACAAAATAATAAATATTTTTAATATAACTAGCTATTATTTTTGTAATCCATCTATAATTTTTCTTTAAGTAATCCTCACCTTCATTAACCCATGCTGTAAATGTAAATTGATCAGTTACTACTTTCGGCATTTTTGAAGGACCCTCACTTTGAAAAGACAACCATAAAGCAACTAAAAAAGTTAATAGAACTAAAGAATATGTAATTATATTCTTAGATGAAATTGGTTTACCTTGGATACTTGAGACTTCAGATGACATAAATATTTAAAATTTTAAAATAAATAATTTTACTTTTAAAGGAAAATATTGTCTATTTTTATGTTATTAAAATAACAAAATATGAGCAATCAAGCAAAAATAACTTGTACTAATGTTTGGAAATTATTTGGCCCAGACGAAAAAAGAATTATTAAAGATTTAGATAAAAATTTATCAATAAAAGAAGTCCAAGAAAAAACTGGACATGTTGTTGCTGTTAAAGATGTCAGCTTTTCAATTGAAAAAGGTGAAACATTTGTTGTAATGGGTTTATCTGGAAGTGGAAAATCAACTTTAGTTAGATGTATTTCAAGATTAATTGAACCAACCTCTGGTACAGTAAAAATGGATGAAGTTGATGTAACGAAAATGAATGGTAGAGCCCTTTTAGATTTAAGAAGAAATAAAATGAGTATGGTTTTCCAACACTTTGGATTATTCCCACATAGAACAGTAGTTGAAAATATTGGTTATGGATTAGAGATTAGGGGTAACAAAAAAAATGATCGAATAGAAAAGTCAATGGAGGTTTTAAAAATGGTTGGCTTAGAAGGTTGGCATAATAATTATCCAAGAGAACTTTCTGGTGGTATGCAACAAAGAGTTGGACTGGCAAGGGCACTTGCAGTTGATCCAGAAATCTTAATTTTTGATGAACCTTTTTCTGCACTTGACCCACTAATTAGAAGAGAAATGCAGGATGAATTGTTAAAAATTCAAGAAAAACTTCAAAAGACAATGGTTTTTATTACGCACGATTTTTTAGAAGCCATAAAGATGGGAGATCATATTGCTATTATGAAAGATGGGGAGGTTTCACAAGTTGGTACCCCGGAGGAAATTGTTGCAAACCCTAAGGATCAATATGTAAAAGATTTTTGTGAAGATGTTCCAAAATACAAAGTCTTAAGTGCAAGTAAGGTAATGAGGGAGGAATGTTGTGAAGATACAAAAAAATTATTTGCGAATGGATCTAATAATATTCCACACGACTCAAAAATTGAGACATTGATTGATAAACTAGTTGATACAGATCAGAAATTTCCAGTTGTAGATACAGAAACGGGGAAATTGATCGGAGAAATTGATAGAGCAATAGTTATGAAGTCAATGAAGTCTGCTAATTAATCTCTCTACTTACCTTAGTACTTTTTTGTTTAACCTTATCTCTCCAAATAATAATCATTCCTGCAAACACAATTACAAAAACTCCAGGAAATAATTGTTCCCAAGGCGCTTCATTAAAAAAAAACCAACCTAAAACAAAAGATGATGGGATGCCAAAATATTCAAAAGATGCCATCTTACTCGCAGAAATTAGTCTATAAGCATAAATAAAAAGTATTGCAGCAGTCCCGCCCAGTATTCCGGTCAATATCATTAACATAAAGTCTTGAGTATTTTTAATATCAGTATGTCCAGTGGTTATTAAAAATAATATTAAGCCACCGATTACATTAAAAATTAAAGTATAAAGTTGTATTTTCGCTGTTGAGTGTCCATCTGGTATAAATTTTAAAATTATAACTGTAAAAGCCCAAGCAATAGCAGTTAAAACTGGAAATATTGAATAAAAACTAAATATATCGCTACCTGGTTGAACAATTAAAACAACTCCAAAAAATCCAATAAAAATTGCTGACCATCTATAAATACCTACTTTATCATTTAAAAAAATTATCGATAAAATTACTATGAAAAACGGTGATGAAAAAGTAAGAACCATTGCAGTTGCAAATTCAAGATTAATTACTGAAATAAATATAAAGATATTCATCGACAAGAAAGCAAGTCCCCTTAAAAAGCTTAAAATTATAAATTTGTTATTTAAATTTTTGAAAATTGAAAAATACTCTTTTGTAAATAGAATTAGAACAAAAAGTGGAATAATTCCTGCAATATTTCTAAAAACAGCAAGCTGAATTACCGAATACTCATCTCCTAAAAACTTGATTACAACCATATACATGTCTACACACAGGATTGCCAAGAGCATTGTAACTATTGCTAAATAAGTATTTTTTAAATCTGTTTTTTCAGACGAAATATTCATTTATAATTTTTTAAAATTGTATACTTTATCTGTGATATGCAAAGTTTTAAACTTAATGAAACTGATATTCTATCCAATCAAGACTGGACATTTCCCACTAACATTGCTTATGGGCCAGGCAGATTAAAAGAAATAGGAAATATTTGTAATAATTTAGATATTAAAAATCCATTAATAGTTACAGATAAAGGAAGTCCAAAATTACCATTTATTATAAATTTACAAAGCTATCTAAATAGCTCAAATATAAAATCAGATTTATTTTTTGATATATCTCCAAATCCTCGAGAAGATGAAGTTTCAAATGGAGTAAAAAAATTTAAAGATGGCAATCACGACTCTATAATTGCAATTGGTGGAGGTAGTGCTATGGATGGCGGTAAATTGATATGCCTTACAGCAAACAATGACGTTCCATTAAGAGATTTTGAGTTTGAATTAACTCCTCCTAAAATTAGCAAGGATAACCCATTCCCAAAAATTATAACTATTCCAACAACTGCTGGAACTGGAGCTGAAACAGAAATTTCAGCTATGGTTACTTATTTAAAAGAAGGCATGAAATTTTGTATGTGGCATCCAGATGTTAGACCTTCCTTAGCATTGTTAGACCCAGAACTTACAATTGGATTACCTGCAAACTTAACTGCGTGGACTGGTGCAGATGCTTTAATCCATGGCATAGAGGGTTATTGCGTTCCTGGTTTTAATCCAATGTGTGATGGTGCTGCTTTAGAAGGTTTATCTTTGATATCAAAATCTTTAGTCACAGCTGTAGAAGATCCTAGCAACATAGTTGCAAGAGGTGGAATGCATGTTGGATCTTGTTTAGCAGGAATTTCTTTTTTAAAAGGTTTAGGATTAGTACATGCTATTGCTCATATGGTTGGAGCCGAATACAATACTCATCACGGACTAACGAATGCAATAATATTACCTGTAGTTTTAAAATATAATCTACCAGGTATGGAAGAAAAAGTTAAAAGAATGTCAGAGGCTATGCAATTTGAAGATCATTCTGTAGAAGCATTTATATCAAACATTGAAAACCTTCTTGATAGAATTAAAATTCCTAAAAGTTTAAGCGAAATTGGAGTCCCCGAGGATTGTGTTGATAGAATATCTGAAAAATCAATGAAAGATCAAGCCTATGCACAAAATCCTAGAAAAGCAACTTTAGAAGAAATAAAGGAAATGACTCTAGCATCTATAAAAAAAGCTAGGTAATAACAAACTCTAATGCTTGAAAATAAATCAGTTAAAGAAATTATTTCTTTAATCAAAACAAAAGAAGCCTCCATCAAAGAAGTTGTCAGTTTTTATTTAGAAAGAATAAAAAAATATAACATATCTTTAAATGCTATAGTCTCAATTAAAGACGAAGAGCAAATTATAAATGAAGCTAATGATAAAGATGAAAACTTTGATGAAAGTAAACCATTATTTGGTCTTCCTTTGGCGTCAAAAGATTTATTAGATGTAGTGGACTTTCCAACTACTTATGGTTTTCCTGGATATAAAGATTACTTTCCAAAAAAAAATTCTATAATTGTTGATCGTCAAATAGATGCTGGTGGAATAATGATTGGAAAAACAAATACAGCTGAATTGGGAGTGGGTGCACATACAGCAAATAGATTATTTGGAATTACACCAAATATTTATGGTAATACTCAATCATCAGGAGGATCAAGTGGTGGAGCCGGTGTGGCTGTTGCGGCTGATTTACTACCCTTTGCAGATGGAACAGATATGATGGGTTCTTGCAGAACTCCTGCAGCATATGCCAATGTCTACGGTTATAGACCAACACCAGGACTTCTGCCTGACTATCGGACAAATGATAAGAAAAAGAATCTCCCAATTATCTCAACTCCGGGATGTCTTGCAAGAACACCAGATGATATGGCAATTCTATTAGATGTAATAGCAGGAGAACATAAAGAGGATCCAATTTCTTTTAGTTTAAAAAACCCATTTAAAGATAGTAATATAGGTGATAAGGAATTCTCTAAAATAAAGATAGGATGGTTATCTGACATGAATGGTAGTTATCAATATGATCCTGAGATAGTTGAAATGTGTAACAATCAATTAAGAAGTCTTGAAAAAAATAAAGTTATAATTGAATTCTTAAAACCAAATATAGAGGCTCATAAGTTATGGAATTGCTGGGGAACGTTAAGAGCTAAAAGTATATACGAAGATATTATTACAATGAACATCGGGGAAATTAATCAAATGACACCTCAGGCAATATGGGAATACAACAAAGGTATTAAGCTCACAGAGGAAGATGTAAAATTAGCTCTTAATTCAAGAATTGAATTATCTAATGATGTAAATAGTTTATTTGGTGGTTTTGATTTTTTAGCTTTACCATCTCAACAGTCATTCCCTTTTGATAAAAACTTAAGACACCCTGAAAAAATTAATGATCAACTGATGGATACTTATCATAGATGGATTGAAATCCATATATTTGCTAGTCTTTTTTACTTACCATCGATTTCACTACCAATTGGTTTTAATAAAGATGGATTTCCAATTGGCATACAAATTATTGCAAAAACAAAAGAAGATTTAAAAGTGATCTCTTTTGCAAAAAAATATGAGGAAATTTTTAATTTTTCAGATCATAAACCAAATCTAAATTAATGGTCAGACACAAACATCACTTTAAAATAGCTTTTGCATTAGCCATAGCTGCTGGATCATGGGGAGTTTATTGGCTTCCTCAAAGAATTTTAGAGGATGGTGGTCTTACAGGAGGTTGGGGAACTATTTCTCAAATGATGATTGGTATTATATTGCTTACACCTTTCTCTTTATGGAGAAAATTTAAAGGTCGAACATCAGGATTAGAAATTCCCTTTGTTGGTTTTTTAACTGGTAGTGGTTTTATATGTTACGCTTTAAGTTTTTTATTAACAGATGTTGTTCGAGCATTGATCATGTTTTACATGATACCTATCTGGACAACCATATTTGAAATATATTTTTTAAAAAAAAGACCTGGTTTAGAAAGGGTTTTAACGCTAAGTTTAGCACTTGGAGGTTTGTGGGTTGTTTTCAGTCAATCTAATATTATACCATTACCCCAAAATGCAGGAGATTTGTTGGCGCTGGTCGGAGGCGTACTTTTTGGAGCTGGCCTAGTACGTTTAGAAATTACAAAAACAGACGGTGTTTTTCCGGTAATATTTTCATTTTTTGTTTATGGAACAATTTTTAATATTTTTGCCGGCTTTATTTTAAAAGATTATCTAGGACCTATGCCACCTATTGAAGCTTTTACATCAATGTTTACTTTTTTAGTTCTTATTTCAGTATTTTATTTTATTCCAACAGGGGTAGTTATCATGTGGTCACCCTCAGTATTAGGAGCAGGTCTTTGTGCTATATTATATTTAAGCGAAGTAGTTGTTGGAGTTATTTCTGCTGGTATTTTAACAGACGAAATATTTGGTTGGCGAGAAGTTGTAGGAAGCACAATGATTGTATTAGGAGGAGTATTAGCCGTAGTGCTTGCACCAAAAGAAGAAAAATAAATGCTTTTTAAAGAAAAGTTAAAATCAAATTCAAAAATATTCTTAGACGGTGGAAACGGTTCTGAAATTGCAAAATTGGGAGGTGAAATGTCTCCTGCTTTTTCTGCCTTAGCCTCAATAACATCTCCAGAAATAGTAATTAAGGTTCATGAAAAGTTTATTGATGCTGGTTGTGATATAATTACTGCAAATACTTTTAGTTCAACCAGACATAATCTTGAAAGTATAAATCGTGGTGCTGAAGTTAAAGAATTTATTATTCAATCATTAAAATTATCCAGACAAGCAATTAAAAATAAAGGTAAAGAAAGTAAAATTGGGGTTGCTGGAAGTTTATCAAATTTTTTTTCATTGAAGGAAAATGAATTTGTGCCAAATCCTAAGTACATACCTTCTTTTAAACAGGAGGAACAAAATTATAAAGAAGCTGCAAAAATTCTTAAAGAAGAAGGGGCAGATATTTTAATTTTAGAAATGTTACTTGATATTGATCATTCAAAAATTCTATTAAATGCTGCTTTAGAAACTGATTTACCCGTATGGGTTGGATTAAGTTCTTGTATAAGCAAATTTGATAATAGTGTTATTGGCAGAAATTTTAGTGCGGAAAAAGAAACTTCGTTAATTTACGATGAAACCAAATATAAAGAGCAACCAAAATTTATTCCTGACGATAAAATTGTACCATTAAATGATATTGTAAAATCCCTTACAAATATGGGAGGAGATGTTTATGGTATCATGCATACCTGGTTCGTAGATGCTTTTGAAGGATTGAGTGTAATTAAAAATAATTGGAATGGTCCGATGATGTTATATCCTGAGATACATAAGTTTGATACAAAGTCCCATAAAGCTATTGTGACTTCTACAGAGGAAGAATTTGCTAATGAATGTGAAAAGTTAATTGATAACCAAATTCAAATTGTTGGTGGATGCTGTGGTGTTACAGACAAACATCTAAAAAAACTAATTGAGACATATTCTTAATTTAATATTTTTTATTAACTAAATCTATCAGCATGTTAATCATATCAGTTTTATAACTTTCTTTTGTTGCTGATTTCGTTTCTAGAACAGAAAAAAAAGCAGCTACATTCCCAGTTTTAAAATTAGTTGCAAGAAACTGACCACCATATCCTGAGTGCCCAATCATATTGCCTGAAACCATTGTAGAATTTGAATAATATAAATATTTGTCTTTTGATAAATTCATATATTTGGGACCTACATTAACAATTGTTTTGTTTAAAAATGATGAAGATCCAACTTTTCTATTCCCAACACCCATTCCTTTTCTTGCGAAAAGTAAACCCATTCGTAAAAAGTCTCTTGTAATTAAGCAACCACCTCCAGACATCCAAGGCATACCATATCTATCTGATGCAATATATAACCCATCTTCAAATCCTGCAGCCTCAACTGCAGATAAAACCCAATCTCTTAAAGTTCTACCACTAACTTTTTCAATTATAAGTCCCACTACATCAGTATTTGCAGATTTATAAAAAGCATATTCAGAATTATTAATTAAATTTTTATTTTTAGATTTTTTAATTGTATTTAAATATTCTTCCTGGCTAAGATGATTTTTAAGATTTTTAGGCAGCCTCCATCCTCCAACAGGTTCATGCATAAAGGAAGATGAATATGCCTTAGTATAATCTTCAGTATAAGAGTTTATAACATTCATGTTTAAGACATCTTGGATTTTTGCATTTGCATACCCACTTCCAATTTTTGGCAAATAGTGAGAAACTTTTTTATTAAGATCTATCAATCTGTTCGTAACCAATTCTCCAATAAATAAATTAACGAACATTTTTGTAATGGACATAATTGTTTGAGGCTGATTTTTTTTAAAATCTTTAGCATATTTTTCAAATAATATATTTTGACGGTTGCCAACAATTAAAGAACAAAAAGATTTATTTTTAGTCATCTTCTTTACTAAAGGAAACTTAGCGATAGTTTTATTTGGTTTAGAGTTTAATTTTAAAATTAAATCAGATCTTAAAAAAATGCTGTATCTATTGATTTTATGTAAATTTTTATAACCAAACCTTCTTGTTTTAGGAAGGTTCCATGAAGCTTTATTATCTTTAAGCGTGGTTAATTCTAGGTTTCTAAAAGAGACTAATGTTTTTTTCTTCAATATTTTAATGATTTTTTTTGTTCGTATTTTTGATGATAAGCTTCTGCTTTGCAGTAATTTTTTTCTTTTGATACCTTAGTTGAAACTTTTCCATCTAATTTACTGTTAACTTCGTTTAGAACTTTTTCTGCAATCTGTCTTTCTTCATCTGTTTTATAAAATATTTCTGAACGGTATTGAATTCCCACATATGTACCTTGTCGATTTACTTGGGTTGAGTCGTGTAATTCAAAAAATAAATTGACCATATCCTCGTATGACTTTTCTTTTTCGTCATACTCAACTTTGACTACTTCTATGTGTCCTGTATCTCCACCACAAACTGCTTTGTATGTAACGTTTGGCTCATCTCCACCACAGTAACCGCATTCTGTAGATATTATACCTTTGATGCCCTCATACTTTTTTTCGTCCCAAAAACAGCCAATACCACCAATAAATGTTCTCATAATATTTAATATATACTTTAGTTTTTTAAAATTGAAATTGCTTTTATTTCCTCTACTCCGATCCCACAACATCCACCAATAATCTGAGCTCCATTTTTTATCCATGACCTAACTTCATTTAAGTATCCGGCCGGCGTCATGTCATCTACAAATCGCCAGTGTGGTTTTTCATAATAACCTTTATTTGGATATGCTCCAACTATTCCATCATAATTCTTCTTTGCAGTTTCAATTGCTTTTCCTGTAATATTTATATCTGAATGAGCAACCAATATTGGCCCACTGTGTAATTTTTTAAAATTATTTATGGATGTCTCAAAGTTTTCATAGACATGCGTATCAGAGTCAATTGTATCATTATATCCAAGCATTATATTTTTTTGATCATCCATTACGCATGACACAGATAACCAAACAGGTATATTTACTTTTGTGGAACAATTTAACATTGCTTCAACTATGTCAGCTTGTGAAGACATAGCTTCTAAAATAATTAAGTCTACGCCAGCGTCAGATAAAATTTTTAGTTGTTCATGAAAACCAGGTATCATTGCTTTTATACCAAGTTTATAAAAGTTTCCAAAAGTTGATACACTTCCAGCTAATGCAGTTTTGTTGTTAGTATTTTTTATTGCTTCTCTTGCAACCTTAACACTTTTTTGATTGAACTTTTCTATAGAATCTTCATAACCATATTGTCTCATTGATATAGGAGTAGTACTATAAGTATTAGTTGTAATTACATCGGCTCCAGCATTTATATAATCCTCATGCACTTTTCTAACTAATTCAGGATGATCAACAGAACACTTCCCACACCACATTTGCTTATCCATCTTGGCACCATTTTTTTCTAGTTCTGCACCCATACCTCCATCTAAAATAATGATTTTATTGTTTTCTAATTTTGTCTTGATTGGTTCGTATGACATAAATTTTATTCTTTACTATTTGTAAATGCACAAATTTTATTTCCATCTAAATCACGAAGATAAGAATAATAAACTCCTGAGCCTTCTGGTCTTTCACCACCAGATCCCTCACTAGTTCCACCAGCTTTTAAACCTATCTCATGAAATTTATCTACGTGAGATCTTGATGAAGTTAAAAATGTGATTTGTGTTCCATTTCCAAAGGTAGCATCTTTTTTATTGAAAGGTTTAGTGACGTAAAACTCTATATCTTTGGTACCTTTTGCTCCATATGCAGCATAATCATCTTCTATTGTCTCGTTTCTATCTAAACCAATTACTTCTAAAACTTTGTCATAAAATGTAATAGCATCATTTAAATTATTAGTACCTACCATCACATAACCAATCATATAAAATCCTATTAACTAATTCTGATAATAATTTATTTAAGCTATTAATTCCAACCGGTAATTGCTTTAACTTCTAAAAATTCAGTGAAACCCCAGACACCACCTTCACGACCATTACCAGATTGTTTATAACCACCAAAAGGCATGCCAGTATCAGTGGATTGACCATTTATATAAACTGTTCCAGCTCTAACTTTTCTAGCGACTCTTTTAGCTTTTTCTTTATCTTCAGTTTGTAAGTAATTACCAAGTCCATAAGATGTATCATTTGTAATTGCTATTGCTTCTTCCTCAGTTTCAAATGGTATAATTGAAAGCACTGGTCCAAAAATTTCAGTTCTTGCAATTTTCATGTCATTATTTACATCTGAAAAAATTGTTGGTTTAACAAAATAACCTTTGTTAAGTCCATTTGGCAAATCTGGTCCACCCGCAGCTAACGTTGCACCTTCATTAATCCCTTCATTAATAAGATTTACTACTTTATCATATTGTACTTTTGAAACTAAAGGTCCAATATGATCTCCTTTTTTAGATGCAAGATCTACTTTAATTTTATTTGCTTCATCAACAGCTTCTTTAACAGCTCTTTCATAAATTGGTTTTTCAACCAACATTCTTGTTGGAGCATCACATGATTGTCCTGAGTTGCTCATTATATTTCTTACACCATCTCTAACGGCATTTGGATAAGAGTCCGCAAAAACTATATTTCCACCTTTTCCACCCAATTCAAGAGTAACTTTTTTTATAGTATCTGCTGCATTTTTTTGAATTAATTTTCCAGCTCTTGTTGATCCTGTGAACGAGACCATATCTATGTCAGCATGACCAGAAATATGATTTCCAACAACTTCTCCATTTCCATTTACTAAATTAAAAACTCCAGCAGGAAAGCCAGCTTCGTCAATCATTTCTGCAAACAATACTGCTGATACTGGAGCAATTTCAGATGGTTTTAAAATCATTGTACATCCAGCAGCTAAAGCAGGAATAACCTTTAATACGATTTGGTTCATAGGAAAATTCCAAGGCGTTATTAATCCACAAACTCCAATTGGTTCATATCTAATATGATTATTAGATTTAGGATCAAATTGATGTTCAAAATTAAAATTTTTTAAAATTTCAATGTTATTTCTACAAATATCTGCACCCATTTTAGTGTGAGTTTCGGAAGCAAAATCTAGTGGAGCGCCCATTTCTTTAGATTGAGCCTCAACCATTTCATCCCATCTTCTATTATAAATTTCATCAAACTTTTCAAGTAAAGCTAACCTTTCTTGCTTTGTAGTTTCTCTCCAAGTCTCAAATGCGATCTTGGCGGCATTTATTGCTTTATCTGCATCTTCAGCAGAGCCCAAAGATATTATTGCAAAAGCTTCCTCAGTTGAGGGATTAATTACTTCAAAGTCATTTGGTTTAGCTGGAGCAACCCACTTTCCATTTATATAAAAATTTTTCTTTTCAATCATGAACTTATTGTAGCATAAAATTTAAATTTCATAACCTTTTTCTTCAGGCTCATTGTCAATTAACTCCTCAGGAAAACCTTCAGCTCTAAAATTAATTTTATTTAAGTCTTCCATTCTTTTTACTATCATCGAGGACCAAGCTCTTGAACCATATTTTTTTTGACCATCCTTAAATATGTCAACAATTTTTGGAGAAATTTCTAAAGGTGCATTTAATTTTTTTGCTAGTTCATCAAACAGACCTGTATCCTTTAAAACAAGATCCATAGTAAAGTTAATATTATAAGAACCATTTAATATAACTTGGCTTTCTGTTTCATGTACGAATGAATTACCTGATGACACAGCAATTCCTTTATAAGCTTTTGTAAGATCTAGGTTTGATTTTTTTGCAATTGTCCATGCTTCACCAAGTGCAACCAAATGTGTAGAGGCTAAATAGTTTGTAATTACTTTGAGAACAGAAGCAGTACCTAATTCTCCTGTATGTAATATTTTACGCCCCATTACCGTTAAAGCAGGTAATACTTTCTCAAATGCCTCCCTTTCTCCACCAACAAATATTGCTATATTTCCAGATGCTGCTCTATGACAGCCACCGCTTACTGGACCATCTAGTGGTATAGCTTTTTTTTCAATAACTTTCTGTCCAATTCTTTTAACTTCTGCCTCATCTGTAGTGCTCATTTCTAACCAAATTTTATTTTCAGAAAGACCTTCTAGAATTCCGTTATCCCCCTCCATCACCTCTGCACAAATTTCAGGAGAGGGAAGACAAGTTATTATTAAATCAACTTCCTCAGCCAGTTCTTTAGCAGAGTTCGCAATTTTAGCCCCCATGCTTTCAAATTGTTTTGTTAAATTTTTATCTAAATCTTTAACTGTTAAATTAAATTTATTCCTCAATAAACTCCCAGCTAGTTTTCCTCCAACATTTCCCAAGCCAATAAATCCTATATTCATTAATTTACCTCCTTTTTCTTTTTATATAATATCATTATGACACCAAATATTATTACTACTCCTCCAATAAATAATTCACTTGTTGGTTTCTCACCTAATAAAAAAATTGCCGCAAGCAATCCAGTGGGTGGTATACCCATAGTCACTATTGGTAATACTTTATATAATGGATTATTTTTTAGAACATAATAAAAACAACCATAAGTAATTGGCTGCATAATAAATCCTATGTAAAATGCTATTAACCAATGATTAAATTTAGCAGTTGATAAATATGATACGGTATCACCTTCAATTACCGCAGAAATTAAAATTAAAGTGGGTCCAGAAAATAATGCAAGCCACGCAACTAAAGCTAAAGGATTAATTTCTTTACTCAAAGGTTTAACAATAACTTGGCCAAGTGCCCATATTGCTGAACCTAAAATTGTAAGAGCGATCCCAAATATTTTTCCATCTAAATTAGGTGAGCCAGTTAAAATATAAACTCCTACAAATGCAATTCCTATCCCAATCAAAGCTCTTAAAGTTGGTTTCTCTTTCAACATGAAAAAAGCAAATATTACCCCAAATGGAACTTCTGTTTGTACTAATAATACTGCTGCAGATGCATCAATAAAATTTAAACCAGTATAGGTAATACTGTATTGCAAGGTGTTTGCTATAAACGAAGCTATAAAAATTTTTTTTAAAAAACCTTTCGGAATAGGAAACCACCAAATTAAAATAGAAGCAGCAAAAATAAATCTTAATCCCATTAGAAGTATTGGAGGAAAAGACTCAAAAGCAGGTTTGGCAATTACAAAACCAAAACCTAAAAAGATAGGAACAAGTGATGCAACTAAAGTGTCTTTAAAATTCATTCAATTCACTTAATATTAATGATTATTCAAGAACTTATGATATATTCACTCTTTTAAAATATGAATTCAACAAAAATAGAACCAAAATACATAAGTAAATCAAATCCACGAGTTGGCCTTATTGCTCTTGCAAGTGATTTTATGATTGAAAGAGATTTTATAAATGTAATTAAAGATAGAGAAATTGATTTTTTTGTTAATAGAATAGAGTGTTATAATCCTTTAACCAAAGAAAATCTGATTAAAATGTCAGATAAAGTAACCAGTGTAACAAAAGATATTTTACCAGATCAAGATATTGATTGCGTAGTTTATGGATGTACTTCTGGAACTATTGCAGCAGGCTATAACTCTATTAAGCAAAAGGTAAAAGCAGCAAAACCAATGGCCCAGGTTACGACGCCAAGCACAGCTGCAATAAAAGCATTAAAAAAGTTAAATATTAAAAAGTTATCACTATTTACCCCCTACAGCAAAAAACTTAATGATGAGGTTATGGAATATTTTAAGTCAGAGGGATTTGAGATAACATCCAATTCATACTTTGATATAGAGGCAGATTATGACATAGGCAAAGTAGACCAAAATTATTTGTATGATGTCTTGTCTAAAATAGATTTAAATGGAGCAGATGCATTATTTGTATCTTGTACAGCTCTTCCTGTATTGCCAATAATTGATAAACTTGAAAAAAAACTTAACACGATTGTTTTATCAAGCAATCAGGCATTAATTTGGGATACTCTTGTCCAAATTAATAAAAATAACCTAGTAGAAGGTTTTGGCAAATTATTCAGATAGAAATTTATGTCATTTACCAAAGACGAATACAAACAAAGATTAAAAAAAGTTCAATCGATGATGCAGGATAAAGGTATCGAACTATTGATTTCTCACGATACTAATAACATGAATTATTTAACTGGTTATGACGCCTGGTCTTTTTATTATGCACAGTGTGCAATTGTTCATGTTAATGCTGATGAGCCTTTATGCTTTGTAAGAGCGCAAGACTCAGGAGGTGCGTATATTAAAACTTATCTGAAAGATGAAAATATAATTGTGTATGATGAAAATTATATTCATACATGGCCAAAACATCCTTACGATTATTTAGTTCAGATTATCAAAGATAGAAATTGGGATAAGCTTTCAATTGGGGTTGAAATGGATGCTCATTATTTTACTGCTTTTTGCTATGAAAAGATAAAACATGGTTTACCAAATGCAAAAATAAAAGACTCAGAGAGATTAGTTAACTGGGCAAGATTTGCAAAATCTGATGCAGAAATTAATTATATGAAAACTGCTGCACTAATTTCAGAAAAAGGAATGAGGACTGCAATGGAGGTAATAAAACCAGGAGTAAGACAATGCGATGCAGTCGGTGACATACAAAAAACTTTATTTTATGGGACACCTGAGTTTGGTGGAGAGTATTCTAGTATCGCTACACTTTTACCAACAGGAAAAGGAACATCTGCCTCTCATTTGACAGCAACACAGGACAAGTTTGTTGAAGGCGAAGCAACGATTGTTGAATTATCTGGAGTTTATAAAAGGTATCATGCGCCGATGGCCAGAACCATATTACTTGGAAAACCGGATCAATTAAAAATAGACACGATGAACAAAACTATCGAAGCTCTTCAAGCTGGAATTGATGCTACAAAACCTGGGAATACAGCAAATGATGTAGCGCAAGCTTTTTGGGGTATTTTAGATAAATATGGAATAGAGAAAAAATCAAGAACTGGTTATTCAATTGGAATAGGTTATCCTCCAGATTGGGGCGAGCATACTCTTAATATATATAAAGGAGAAATGACTGAACTAGTACCGAATGCGTGTTTTCATATGATAGCTGTAATGCAATTTGGTAATTGGGGAGTTGAAGCATCTGAAGCAATAAGAGTTACAGAAAAAGGATGTGAATTATTTTGTAATTTTCCAAAAGAGTTACATATAAAGAGCTAATTAAGTGTTGCAAACAACTTAACTAAATGTTTTAAAAACTAACCTATGTCAAAAAAAGTGGATTTCGTAAAATTTGATAAAGTCGACAAAAGCTATGATGGAAAAGTATTAGTAGTTAAAGATTTAAATTTAGACATCGAAGAAGGTGAGTTTGTAACTATGCTTGGACCCTCTGGTTCAGGAAAAACTACATGCTTAATGATGCTTGCAGGTTTTGAAACTCCCACTAATGGAGAAATTTATTTAGATAATAATCCAATTTCAAATATTCCTCCACACAAAAGAGGTATTGGAATGGTTTTTCAAAATTATGCTCTTTTCCCACATATGACCGTTTTTGAAAATTTAGCTTTTCCATTAAGGGTAAGAAAAATTTCAAAAGAAGATATTGAGAAAAAAGTAGACAAAGCTTTGTCAATGGTTTCATTGTCAGAATTTGGAAATCGTATGCCAGGACAACTTTCTGGGGGTCAACAACAAAGAGTAGCTGTAGCAAGAGCATTGGTATTTGATCCATCAGTAGTTTTAATGGACGAACCTTTGGGTGCTTTAGATAAAAATTTAAGAGAGAGCATGCAGTATGAAATTAAACATATTCATGAGAGTATTGGTGTAACAGTTGTGTATGTCACTCACGATCAAGGTGAAGCATTAACAATGTCAAACAGAATAGCAGTATTTAATGATGGTAAAGTTCAGCAACTCTCAAGTCCAGACAAGTTATATGAAGAACCTGTAAATTCTTTCGTTGCAGAGTTTATTGGAGAGAATAATACTTTCGTTGGAGAAATTTCTGATATATCAAATGGATCTTGTAAAGTTAAACTAGATAAAGGTGAAATAATTGCAAATCCAATTTCAGTTAAGTCTGTTGGCGAAAAAACTACAGTTTCAATTAGACCTGAAAGAGCATTGATTAATCCCAAAGATAAAATGGACAACAATCAAAAGGGTAAAATTGAAGAAGTCATTTATCATGGTGATCACACTAGAGTGAGACTTAATTTACTAGGCAATTCTGAATTTATTTTAAAAGTTCCAAACAGTTCTCAAAATTTAGATATTAAACTTGGAAATGAGATTAATATTGGATGGAACAGTCGCGACGCAAGAGCTTTAGACCCAAAATAAGCTAAATTATTACAAAATTACCAAAATCCCCTGTTGACTCTCTTTTCCTATGTTGCTGTACTTTGTTTTTTATAAAAAAAAACGTTTAAACGGAGGATAAATGAAAAAATTAAGTAAATTATTACTTGCCGTAACTTTTGCTATCTCAGTATCTTCATCAGCATTTGCAGTAGTTGTTGCATCATGGGGTGGAGCTTACACAGAAAGTCAAAAGCTAGGATATGGTGATCCGACTGCAAAAGCATTGGGTATACCTATCGAATGGGTAGATTATTCTGGTGGATTATCAGAAATTAAAGCCCAAAAAGAAGCAGGAGCGATTACATGGGATATTATAGATGTATTTGCTTATGACACTATCAATGGTTGTGACGAAGGTATTTTTGTTGAATTTGATTTTGATAAAGACTTTCCACCAGCCCCAGATGGTACACCTGCAAGTGAGGACTTCTTTACAGACATGCCTAGTAAATGTGCTGTAGGAAATATTTTATATTCATGGAACTATGCTTACAATAGTGATCTTTTAAAAAGCACTCCATCAACTATAAAAGATTTCTTTAATACAAAAAGATTTCCTGGAAAAAGAGCAATTTACAAAAGTGCTCTTACTAATCTAGAAATTGCTTTAGCAGCTGACGGTGTAAAAATGGGTAAAGGTGGAGAATTTATCTACCAAAAATTAGAAGATCCAGCTTACGTAACTAGAGCTATGAACAAAATAAAAGCACTTTGTGAAGATCCAAATGGCGGATGTGTATTTTGGTCAGCAGGTGCTCAACCTCCAGAATTATTAATGAGTGGCGAAGTTGTAATGGCTACTGGTTGGAATGGAAGATTTTTTAATGCTGCGACAGGAGAAGGTGCTCCAATAGTTCAAGTTTGGGACGGACAAGGTCTTGACTACGAATATTTTGCATTAGTTAAAGGTGGACCAAACGAAGCAGACGCTATGAAAGCTTTAGCTATGATGACAAATACTGAAATGTTAGCAGGAAGTGCAAAATATATTGCATATGCTCCATGGAGAAAATCATCTATTGCAGTTATGGAAGCAGGAGAGCCTTGGTATAAAGATGGAAAAACGAACATGGTTCCACATATGCCAACAGCACCAGCTAACCTTAAAAAATACTTCTTAGTGAACGCTGAGTACTGGGCTGATAACGGTACAGAGCTTGGTGAACAGTGGGAAGCTATGAAAGCTAGTATTAAATAATTGGAGTTTTAAACACTTTAATTTTATATTATATTAAGGGCGGTTAATACAACCGCCCTTTTTTTATGAGCTCAGATACACAAAAGATATTGTCTACTGATGGAATTCCTTTAGAGGAAAGCCTTAAGAAAGCAGAAAAAAAAAATAAAATAAAAGCTTTTCTTTTAGTAACACCATTACTCTTATTTCTTATTATTACTTACATAATTCCTATCGCAGACATGTTTTCTCGAAGTATAGACGACAAAATGGTCACAAACATGCTTCCCAAAACATACAAAGCAATGGAGCAGTGGGATGGAAAAGAACTTCCACCAGAAGAAGTATTCGAAGCTTTTTATTTGGATTACAAAATTTTGGTAAAAAATAAAACAGCAGGCAGATTACAGACCCAACTTAATTACGAGAAAAATGGTTTTAAGAGTGTATTAAAAAAATTAGCTAGAAAACAAAAGAAATTTGAGGAGGGGAATTATAAAGAGCAAATAATGAAAGTACATAAAAGGTGGAGAAATGTAGATTATTGGAGGGCAATTAAAAGAAGAGCTCCAGCTTATACTTACTCAAAATATTTGAAGGGCGTTGACATGTACTCTAATGAAGAAGGTAAAATTGTACAAGTATCTGAAGATAGAAGAATTCATAGAATTTTATGGTCACGAACATTAGAGGTAGCTTTTTTTGTAACTCTTTTTTGTTTTTTAATGGCTTATCCAATCGCACATTTACTAGCTACTCTTCCAATGAAGTATAGTAACTTACTTATGATTTGTGTGCTACTTCCATTTTGGACCTCATTACTTGTAAGAACTGCTAGTTGGATGATTTTGTTACAGCAACAAGGATTGGTTAATGATTTTTTTGTTTGGATTGGTCTTGTTGGAGACGATAATAGGCCAGAGATGATGTATAACAAAACAGGGACTTATGTTGCAATGACACAAATACTTTTACCATTTATGGTACTGCCTTTGTATAGTGTTATGAAAACAATCTCTCCAAGCTTAATGAGAGCTGGAAAATCTTTAGGTGCAACTCCTGGAGTCGCTTTTTTTAAAATATATTTTCCACTTACAATACCTGGAATTGGAGCGGGCTGTTTGTTAGTATTTATACTTGCAATTGGTTATTACATAACTCCAGCTTTAGTAGGGGGAGCATCTGGAACACTTATAAGCAATCAGATAGCTTATCACATGAAGAGTACTTTAGATTGGAGTTTTGCTTCAGCAATGGGACTAATGTTATTGACTGGAGTGTTAGTTATTTATTGGATTTATAACAAACTTGTAGGAGTTGATAATATCAAACTAGGATAATTATGGCTTTACCAAAATATACTGAACCCCATTATAGAATCTGGCATTATTTTTATCTTTTTATTTGTGGATGTGTATTTTTCTTTTTAATTGCACCATTGTTTGTAATTTTTCCATTATCATTTAATGCGGAGGAATTTTTAGTTTTTACAGATGGAATGAAGAGGCTTGATCCAGATGCATTTTCTATGAGATGGTACAAAGATATGGTCTATGGAACAAAAAACCCTTGGGGCTTAGCTGCAAAAAATAGTTTTATAATTGCAATATTTGCAACCATTGGATCGATTATACTTGGAACTTTAGCCGCTCTCGGTTTAAGTAGTAGACATATGCCTTACAAAGGTTTGATAATGGCAACTTTAATATCTCCAATGATTGTCCCCTTAATTATTTCAGGTGTTGCAATTTTCTTTTTTATGGCAAAAGTAGGATTGGCTGCAACACACTTAGGCATAATTTTAGCCCATATTATTTTAGGAACTCCATTTGTAGTAATTACAGTTACTGCAACACTTTCAGGATTTGATCATAGCATAACTCGAGCTGCATCTAGTTTGGGCAGTAATCCTTTTAATACATTTATGAAAATTACCTTACCATTAATACTACCTGGAGTTATTTCTGGTGGTTTATTTGCATTTGTTACATCTTTCGATGAGGTTGTGGTGGTATTATTCTTGGCTGGCTTAGATAACACTACAATACCAGTTCAAATGTGGACTGGTCTTAGAGAGCAACTTAGTCCTACAATTTTAGCTGTAGCAACATGCTTAATTGTTTTATCAATATTAATTTTACTCACAGCTGAGCTTTTAAGAAGAAGGTCTGAAAGATTAAGAGGAATAAATAGATAGTTTAGTTTACAGACTCGATTACTGTAGCAATTCCCATACCTAAACCAATGCATTGAGTAGATAAAGCATATTTTTTATTTTCTCTCTGAAGTAATTCAGCAGCTTTACCTGTAATTCTTGCACCTGTTGCTCCAAGAGGATGTCCAAGGGCAAGTGCTCCACCATCTAAATTAACTTTATCTTTATCTATACCTAAATCTTTAATGCATGCTAAAGATTGTGAAGCGAAAGCCTCATTTAATTCAACAATATCAATTTTATCTGCTGACAAATTAGCTCTTTCTAAAGCTTTCCTTGATGCCCCAATTGGACCTAATCCCATATAGTCAGGGTCACAACCTTGTACTGCCGTAGACACAATTCTTCCCAAGATATTTAAATTATTTTCCTTTGCATAACTTTCTTCACAAATTAATGTTGCAGCTGCACCATCGGTTAAAGGTGAAGAAGTTGCTGCTGTAACAGTACCATTTTCATCAAATGCAAGTTTTAATCCATCTAATTTTTCCATTGTGCTACCTGGTCTAATATTTCCATCAGTATCACAATCACCAATAGATACTATTTCATTTTTAAAATTTCCTTTTGTTTGAGCTTCATGCGCCTTTTGATGACTTGAGATTGCAAATTCCTGTTGTTCACTTCTTGAGATATTATATTTTTTAGCAACATTTTCAGCAGTAGTTCCCATTGAAAAGTATACATGAGGATTATCATTTTTATTTTCAGGATAAGGTATTGGATCAAACCCTGTATTTACTCTGGTCATACTTTCAACCCCTCCACATATAAATACTTTTCCTGCACCTAATGAAATTTTACCCGCAGCTATATGAATAGCCTCCATTGAAGAACCGCACCATCTGTCAACTGTCATACCTGACGTTTTGACGTCCATATTAGTTAAAAATGTTGTTAACTTTCCAATATTAAATGACTGCTCTCCAGTTTGGAACGCGCAACCTACAACAATATCCTCAATATCTTCTTTTTTTAGATTAGATTTTGAAACTAAATTTTTAATTACTTCGGCCAATAGATTTACTGGCTTTGTATCAATGAGCGCACCTTTTCTTGCCATCGTAAAAGGTGATCTTGAGAAGCCGGCAATGACAGGTTTAAACATAATGATAAATATAAGGTTAATCTGGAAATGGTAAAGAAGTTATAATGCCTTTTCTGTTTTTTCCATTGAAAGTATTTACAAAAACTTCGTTTCCAATTTCCCAGAAATCTTTCAAAATCATAGAAAGACCTATATTCTTTTTAAATCTTGGAGAATAAATTCCAGAAGCAATTTGGCCAATTTTTGTATTATTTTTTGAGTATACTGGTAGGGGCACTCCTGTTGGCTTACATGGGTCTCCATCAAACAATATTCCTCTCATTTTTTTGAGCTATTCCATCAGATTGGATCTTTCTTAAAGCCTCTTTACCTATAAAATCATGATCATCTTCCTGTTTGCAGTATTTTTCAAGATTACACTCCAATGGATTATTTTCTCTTGTAAAATCATTTCCATAGGACATTAAACCAGCCTCAATTCTATCAATTAAATTTGGGCATCCTGGAGAAATATTAAATTTTTGTCCATTCTCCCATATAGTATCCCAAAGTTTTTCTCCGAGTTCTGTCTCATTAAAATGTGTTTCAAATCCTTTAAAGTATATTTCAAAACCATCTTGTTTACTATATCCCGATCTAGCAATAATTTGTTTAGTTCCTAAAAAATCAAATACTTTAAAATTAAAAAATTTTAACTTCTTTATATCCTGACCAAAAATTGAAATTAAAAGATCTTCAGATTTAGGACCCTGAATAGCTAGTGGATAAACATCTGGTTCAATAATTTCTACATTTAATTTTGATCCTAATGCAATACCTTTTGCCCAAAGTAAAATATCAGAATCTGCAATAGAAATCCAAAACATATCATCGTCTAGCTTTAATAAAACTGGATCATTAATCATGCCAGCTGTTTCATCAATTATTGGAATATAAAAACATTTACCGGTCTCCATTTTTTTTATGGACCGTGGTGTCATTTTTTGCACCAATTTTTCAGCATCAGGCCCTTTAATTTGTACTTGTCTCTGGCAAGATACATCCCAAACTTGAACCTGTTCTCTTAAATGCCAGTAATCCTCCTCAACGGTATTTTTAAAACCTTTTGGCAGCAGCATGTGATTAACAACAGTAAAATCTGACACACCACATTCCTCTACTTTATTTGTAAATGGAGTTCGTCTTATTCGCCTAGACATATTTAATTTTATATTTTTTTGTGAAATTAAATTTTCTTTACTCATTTTATTTAGACCACCACACTGTGTAGCTATTTTTAGAAATTATAATTGGGATGTGATATTTTTTATTTTGATCTTCCATTTTAAATTTAATGTTAATTTCTGAAACTATTTTTTTTTCTGAAAAATAATTGCCAGTTTTACAAACCATTTCATAATCACACTTGCAGTCGTCTTTACTTAATTCAAATTCTTGGAGTATTCTTCCACCTTCATCAGATTTAGTTTCGCAGAAAACTTTTTTTTCTCCACTTTCATAAACTTGATAAATAATTACATCAACATTTGCAGCGTGCGAGCCATTTGTTGCATCCAATAAGTGAGAAGAGAAAGTTGCCACAATTATTCTATTGATGATTTCTCTCTTTTGCTTGCAACTGCAGAGACTATTGGGCTTAATACAGGTTTTGCTTTAACATTTACGCATGCTGGTTTTCCACTTTCCATAGCTCTTTTAAGTGCTGGGCCTAGTTCTTCCCTTTTATTAACTAATTCTCCATGTCCTCCAAAACCCTCAAATATCTTATGAAATGGTATATCACGAAAATCAGTTCCTAAACTTTTTCCACTTTTAAATAACCTTTCTTGTTGTTGGCCAATTGAAGCAAGACCTCCATTATTATCAATTACAACAGTAATAGGTTTTTTTTCATAAAATACACTTTCAATAGACATACCTCCTGATAAAAACGCACCATCTCCACTAATCAGAACTACATTAGAATCTGGACTGTTGTTTTTAGCAGATAAAGCGAATGAAACTCCAACACCTAACATACTAAAAGTTCCAGGATGCAATATTCCTTTTAATTTTTTTCCTTTAGCACCCGCGATGTTTATTGCAATCTCTGACCAAAAATGAGTATTTCCTCCGTCGATAACAAGCCAATCATTTTCACTCATTGCATCTTGAACATCCAATGAAAGTTGTAAAGGGTGAATTTTTCCTCCATTTTTTTTAGATGCTTCAGCTTCAATTTCTAAATCTTTTAATGATTTATCAACCCATTCTTTCTTCTTTTTTTTATTCTCTTCAAACCACTTTGTATCCAAAGACCATTTATTATTTTTTTTTAAGTTGGATAATGTATCTAAAAAAACACCAGGGTCACTTAGTAAACTAAAATCTGCAGCTCTATTAAGTTCTAATTCTTCATGTGAACCATTCACACAAACTAATTTTGTTGATTCTGGTATAAAAGGTGGATTTCCAAAATTCAATTGATTATCTAATCTTGCTCCAATCACAAGAACTAGATCTGAATTATGTAATGCAAATTCTGAGGGAGGATATTGATGTATATCAGCCAAACCCATATAAGCATTAGCTTCTTCTCCTAATAATTTTTGATGATACGGAACATTAAAAATTGGAATATTTAAAGTATTACCAGATGCTTCAAGATTTTTTTCTGAATGTGACCACCAAACACCGTGTCCACCAATAATAACTGGTTTTTTTGAATTACAAGTAAGTTCTAAGACTTTAGAGAGTGAATTTGGATCTGGCCACGCTTTGGCTATAGGTTTTGCTTTTTGAGAATATGGTCTTTCTTCTAAACCAACTTCCTCTGCAAAAGATGAAAACATAATATCAACAGGAAGACTAAGATGAACAGCACCTGGATATCCGTTAGTTGCAATATGATATGCTTTGTCTACAAATTCCCTTATTCTAGTTCCATCAGTAATACTTGCGCTATATTTGGTTAAAGGGGCTGCAATTGAAACATCGTCAATTTCTTTAAAACCACCTGAACCTTGCCTTTTAAGACTGCTAGATCCGGTAATATAAATAATTGGACTTCTCTCGCCCCAAGCCTCCATCATTGAAGGGACTGCATTTGTAAATCCTTCGGGTCCAACTAAACATACTGATGGTTTACGAGTAATTCTTGTATTACCATCCGCCAAGTGACCTGCAATCTGCTCATGAGGAGTGTTTATAACTTCAATTTGGCATTCAGCGAAACCTTCAATTGCTGGATTACAAAAACCTCCTGAAAGCGTAAAAACTTTGCTAATTCCCTTATCTTTCAGGGCTCTTGCAAGTAATGCTCCACCTCTAATTTTGTTTTCACTCATTTAGTAATTTACCTTATTCACATTACTATCTATTACTATATTAGAAGTTACATCATTAATATCGTTTAATCCCACTAACCCGAGCGTCGTGCTGGCTTCTTCCTTGATTATTTCCACAATTCTCCTCAATCCTTTTTTTCCATCAGCTCCCATTGCATACATTACGGGTCTACCAATCATTGCATAATCAGCACCGAATGCAAGTGCTCTTACAATATCACTTCCACTTCTTATTCCACTATCAAAAATTAAAGGGAAATCACTTCCCACTGACTTTCTTATTAATGGAAGCATATTTATTGCTGCTGTAGCGCTATCTAATTGTCTGCCTCCATGATTTGAAACTTGTATTGCATCAGCGCCAGCCTCCTTAATGTGTGTTGCATCGTCAGGAGACATTACTCCTTTAATTATAAGTTTACCTTTCCATTTATCTCTTACTCTCTTAAGTGTATCCCAATCAGTAGAACCTCTACTTTCTTTTCTTTTAAAAATACCATCTCCACTTTTAGATGTTACGTAATTCATTGGTTTAGGAATGCCACTTAGCAAAGTTGATAAAGACCAAGTAGGATGAGTTGCAAAATCAAAAAATTGTTTTGGACCAATCTTAAAAGGGTAGGAGAAACCATTTTTATCATCTCTAGTTCGTCTGGATAGTACTGGGACATCCACAGTTAATATTGCAACTTCGTATCCAGTATTCTTAGCTCTATCTAAAAGTTCCATAACAAAATTTTCATCCTGAAATATATATAGCTGCATCCATGAGTGACCTTCTGAAAGTTCATACATTTTTTCTAAAGTTGTTGTAGAAGCCATAGAAACACACGTAGGAATATTATTTCTGGCACTTTCAGCTGCTAACATAGAGTCTGCTCCAGGCCATGATAAATTAGTCATTCCCATTGGAGCAAAACCAAATGGAAAATCAAATTCATAACCTAATACTTTCTTTTTAAGAGATCTTTTTTCAACATTTCTTAAAACTTTAGGTTCAAGTCTAATTTGATCTAAAGCTCTGCTATTTATTTCTGCTAATTTTTCATCTCCTGATGCACCATCAATAAAATCAAAAACTAATTTTGGAAGACGTTTTCGTGACAGTTCTCTTGCATCTTTAATGCTAAAAATTTTTTGACTTGGTAAAATATTATCACTCATTATTAACTTTAATATATTCTTTTAAATTAAGTTGTTTATTTTGATCAACAAAATAAGCATTATGACTTTCTCTGGAAGAATAAACCTCAGTTGGTTTTCCGTCAATAAAAAGTACTGCAACTCCATCATCTACAGCTACACCGCTGGGTAAAGTTTTATTTTTTATATTTTCTCTGTATTTATCTGCTCTTTTTGCATTTAAGTAATGTGGGGTAAAACTTCCAGATATAAGCCCTATGCCACGTAATGGTTTGAAGCCAGGCCCATCTGAGTCTGTCAGAAAATAATCAAACCAACATGCAGCCCCAGCACTTACACCAGAAAGAATTATTCCTGAGCTATAAATTTCTTTAAAAATTTCAAATAAATTATTTTTTCGCCATAAATCGAGCATGAATTTAGTATTTCCTCCACCAACATAAATAGCATCTAAATTTGAAATCCAGTTTTCAAAACCCTTAATTTTGGAAACAAGATTGAAATGAGAAACTTTAAAGTTAGTATTTTTAAATCTTTTGTAGAATAACTCGGTTTTTCTGGAGTCATCATTACTAGCGGTTGGTAAAAATCCTATAGAGCAGTTTTCTTTACTTATTTGATCTAAAAAAAACTGATCTAAATCGCTATCTTCATTATGAGTGAATCCACCACCTCCAACTGCTATTATTTGTTTTTTAGCCTTCACTAAACAAATTTTTTAATTTGTGGTTTTAATACCAGCCCAAGGATTAGGCACTTTAGGAATATTTCTATTTAGACCTCTAACTATTTCTCCTTTTGCATCATACATTGGCAATTTACAGATTTCTCCTTTATGTACTTTTCCATCAGTGCATTTAACATCAACAACATCTCCTGGTCCATTTTCATTATTATCGAGGTGCACAATGCCAACTCCACAAATTTGATATGGCGACCAAGTACTAGAAGTTATTTTACCAATATTTTTTTCATTTATTTTAATACCTTCACCTTTAATAGCAATTCCCTCTGCAACTCTAATCCCCCATGTTTTACATTTTTTATCTGATTTCATGAGAGCTTCTTTTCCAATAAAATCTTCTTTATCAAAATTTATAAAACGCCCAAGACCAACCGAAAATGGATTTGTTTTTTTTGTAAAATCTTGTCCTGCAGATAGTAGACCTGCCTCAATTCTTCTACATCTAAAACCTGGAGTGGCAACTAAAATCATACCTAATTTTTTTCCTTCCTCAAGAATGCAATCTCCTATTTTTTCAGTTTCATTTTCAGGTCGAAAATAAATTTCCCAACCTAACTCATTTGTAAAACCACTTCGACTTACAATTACTTTTTGGTCTAAGATTTGTAATTCTTTCCAATCAAAATATTTCCAGTCATTTTCAGAAAATCCATCTGCTATATTTTCTAACAGTTTCATTGATAAAGGACCCTGTATTTGACTTACCCATACGTTAGGATCTTTTATTTCAACGTCCATATTTTTTGAGTGAGCTTTATACCATGAAAAAAGATCTCCATCTGCTTGAGCAAACCAATATTTATCTTCTTCAATTTTTAATAAAACTCCGTCTGTAATCATTCCCCCATCGTGATAACAAGCAAACTGGTAAGAACATCTTCCTTTCGATATTTTTGATACATCTCTTGGAAATATTTTTTGTAATAATTTTAATGAGTCTGGGCCAGATATTTCAAATGGATGTTCACCAGTATGTCTAAATATTATTTCTTGCCTTCCTTTCCAATACATTTCCTCTGAACTAACATTTGACAATTTTTCAAGTGTTAATCTTCCGGCATAATTAGAATATTCAGGGTCATAGGGAAGCTCTTGATAAGTTAGTGGATGAACTTGAATTGACCTTGCGAGCTCTACAGAGTTAGAATTTTCAAGGCTAATAGGCTTAACTGTAAACCTGTATTTATTGATTAAATCTTTCATTACTTTTTTTAAATAATCAAAATACATCAATAAAACAAATAAAAAAGAACCATTTTCACTGTTGCTATATAAGTTGCTAATTGTTACCTTTTATTTTTTAAAGAGAGGAAATTATGAAAAACATTTTTAAATTGATATCAGTTTCATTGGTATCACTATTTGTAACGTTTTCTTTTGCTAATGCATCAAGTGGAGTTTTTAAATTATCTCATGATGTTGGGTTTGGAAAAGATACAAATTTAGACGCAATTACTAAGGGACGACTGTTTCAGGTAGTAATAATGACACAGAACCGTCTTGTTAGAAAAGATCTTAAAGGGGTTACATCGCCTGAGCTAGCAACAGACTGGTCAGGAAATGCAGATGCAACAGAATGGACTTTTAACTTAAGAAAAGGTGTTAAATTCCATGATGGATCAGATTTTGATGCAGAGGATGTAAAATATTCTTTAATGAGAGTTAAAGATCCTGAAATTGGTTCGCCTGCAAAGAAAAGCATGAGTGCGGTAACAGATATTGAGATTGTAGACTCACACACAGTTAAAATGAAGTTGAATACATCTTTTGCAGATTTTCCACTTTTGCTAACTGATTATAGACTGAGAATGATACCTAGTGGATCAGGAGATACTATTGGAAAAACAGGTATTGGAACTGGACCTTTTATAGTAGAAAAGTTTGATGCTGAGGGAACAACAATTCTTAAAGCAAACCCAGATTATTGGGAAGGGGCTCCTAAACTTGCTGAAGTACATGTAATAGCTATCCCAGATGGTCAAGCTAGAATTCAAGCTCTACTTACAGGTCAAATTGATATGAATAGATATGTTCCATTCAATCAGAAAAAAATATTTGATGGTAATTCAAAGTTTAATGTTTCAGTTATACCAACAGGAAACTGGAGAGGTATGGTAATGAGAACTGACGTTGCACCATTTGATGACGTGAGAGTAAGAAAAGCTGTCAGAATAGCTGTAGATAGACAAGAATTAGTTGATCTTGTTATGGCTGGAGCAGCAACAGTATCTTGCGATACTCCTGTTGCGCCTTCAGACCAATATAGAATGAAAAAGAGTTGTCCACCTCAACCAGCAACTGCAAAAAAATTACTTGCTGAGGCAGGTTATCCAGATGGAATAGATATGACAATTCACGTCTCTACAAAAGAACCAACTTGGCCAACTATTGCTGAGGTTTTACAACAACAATTTGCAAAAGCTAACATTAGAGCTGATATCCAAATGACACCTTCAAAAAGTTATTGGAATGAAACTTGGATGAAAAAGGCTGTAGCAATGACACGTTGGAATGAAAGACCTGCAGACAGTATTTTGCACGAAGCTTATCATAGCGGAGCAAAATGGAACGAGTCTTTCTATAAAAGTGCTTCTTTTGACAAAAATTTAGCTGAAGCTAGAGGAGAGTTAAAATTTAGTAAAAGAAAAGCTGCATATATCAATGCGCAGAAAACATTATGGGAAGAATCTGGAACTATGATTCCTTACCATGTATCTAGACTGGTTGTCACATCTTCTAAAGTGAAAAATCTCGATGAAGTTGAGTATTTTTCAATTAGATGGCACACAGTTAGCGTTCAATAATAATTTTGTTTTACAGGCCTTTAAGTAGGCCTGTAAAACCTCTTTCATTTCTAAATAAATAATTTAAAATTTAAGTATTCTTATGCTTTTTTTAATTATAAAGAGAATTTTATTAGGTCTAATAACTTTATTTATCGTATCTCTAATCACTTTTGTTGGAACAGAAATTTTACCTGGTGACGCTTGTACGACATATCTTGAAAGACAAGCATTTGGAGAACAATTAGAAGCTTGTTATAGAAGATTAGGTTTGAATGTTCCTGCATATGAGAGATATGTATCGTGGGCAGTAAATGCTATTCAAGGAGACTTTGGTTATTCATTGAGTGGAGAAATGCCGATCAAAGAGGTTTTAGGGCCACGTATTAAAAATTCATTAGTTCTAGCCTCAGCTGCTATTTTTATTGGTATACCAATTGCTTTAATACTTGGAATTGTAACTGCTCTTTGGAGAGATAAATTACCTGACGTTGCAATTTCAACAGTAACTATATTTGCTATGACTATTCCAGAGTTTATCAGTGCAACTTTATTAATATTAATAATCGCAATATGGTTGGAGTGGTTACCAGGAATTGTAATTGTTCCAACTGATGTTTCATTATTAGAACTATTACCAAATATTATTTTACCAGTAATCGCTATTGCAATGATTATGACAGCGCATATGGCTAGGATGGTGAGATCAAGCGTCATTCAAGTTATGGCAAGCGAATATGTCCAAATGGCAATTTTAAAAGGTGTTCCGTATTGGAAAATGGTTTTTAAACATGTTTTACCAAATGCGTTGTTACCCGCAATTAATGTTGTAGCTTTAACAATTGCATGGCTTTTAGGTGGTGTTGTTGTAACTGAGGTTGTATTTAACTATCCTGGTCTTGGAAGGTTAGTTATTGAGTCTATTTCAAATAGAGATTTACCTACAGTTCAAGCATTAGCAATAATTCTTGCATCTATATATGTTAGTATAAATTTACTGGCGGATCTAATGACATTGATGCTCAATCCAAGATTAAAGACGTTACAGATAAGAAAATAATATGAAATTAGATAATATTTATCAGGAAGAAAAGAAAAGTAATTTCGCAAAGGTCTCTGAGATAATAATTACAATGGCCTCACGACCATCAGGATTTATTGGTTTAAGTATATTGATTTTCCATGTAATTCTTGCATTTATTAGTCCTTATGTTGCGCCATATGATTTTAAAGCAATAAACCCAACTTTAATGCTACAGGCCCCATCTGCTGAGTATTGGTTTGGAACTGATGATCTTGGAAGAGATGTTTTTACTAGAACAATTTTAGGTGGAAGAACAGCTTTAACAATTACCTTCTTTGGATCTTTGATAGCACTACTTTGGGGGGGTCTATTGGGAATTTTTTGTGGACTAGTTGGTGGAAAAACTGACGATATAGTTATGAGAATTGTTGATGCATTTTTATCTATACCGTGGATATTAGCAATGTTGTTAATTGTGTCGTTGTTAGGTACATCAACTGAAGTACTAATACCGGCTTTGGGTTTCTTTTATGGCAAAGGAATTGTAAGAGTAGCAAGAGCTGCAACCCATGATGTTATTGCAAAAGACTTTATTGTATCCGCTAGAGCAAGAGGTCACAGTAATTTTTCAATTATATGGAATGAGATAATTCCAAATGTAAGAGATGCAATTTTAGTGGAAGGTGCAATGAGATGGTCATGGATGCTACTTGGCTTTAGTTCTTTGTCATTCTTAGGTTTTGGTGTTAGTCCCCCAACTCCAGATTGGGGATTGATGATATCAAACGCTAGAGGTTTAATGTCTTTTGCTTATTGGTCAGTGATAGCTCCAATAGTTGGTTTAAGCAGTTTAATAATTGGCATCAATTTGACAGCTGATGCTTTTGCTAAAGCATTAGGTATAGATAGATCAACAAAAGCTCCAGTTTAAAAATGAATGAAATAATTCAAAAAGTAAATAATTTATCTATTGGATTTAAAAGTAAAAAAGGTGAAGAGATTTTAATTCTAAGAAACATAAGCACAAATATTAAAAAAGGTGAAACTGTTGGTATTGTTGGAGAGTCTGGATCTGGAAAAAGTACTCTTGCACTAGCAATGATGGGGTATGTTAAGCATGGGCTCTATACAATTGGAGGAGAATGTGAATTCAATTCATCAAATCTTTTAAAAATGAAAAATAGAGATTTGGAAAAAATAAGAGGTAGAAAAATTGCAATGATACCTCAAAATGCAGGGCAGGCATTGACACCAAATTTAAAAATAGGTTATCAAATTGATGAGGCATTACAGTTGCATTCTGATTTAAAAGAGGAAGAAAGAGAAAAAAAAATTTCTGAATTGTTAAATAAAGTGAGACTTCCTTCACCAGAAACAATTGCTCTTCGATATCCTCATGAACTTTCAGGAGGACAACAACAAAGAGTTGCTGTTGCAATGGCCTTAGCTGGAACTCCTGATTTGCTTCTTTTAGATGAGCCTACTACTGGCTTAGACGTAACAACACAAGCTCACGTTTTAGAACTGCTTAATTTCATTGCTAAAGACACAGGAACATCAATGGTTTATGTAAGCCATGACTTGGGAGCAATAGCACAGGTTAGTGATCGTATTATCGTAATGTACTCCGGTGAAATAGTATTAGAAGGGCCCTCAAGAGAAATTCTTAAAAAACCAATTCATCCGTATACCTATGGTTTGCTCAAATCTATCCCAAAATTATCACTAGCAGGACTTCCACAATCAATGCCTGGTAGCCAACCTCAACCTGGAACAATGCATAGGGGCTGCAGTTTCTTTGATAGGTGTGATTTTTCAGAAGAAAAATGTAAAAATAACTCACCTCAACTAGAGTACTTAGAGGAATTAAACACTAGTGTAAGATGTTTTAATCATAAGAGTTTAATGAATGACAGTCAGGTTAATCAAACTGTAAATGAAATTAAGACAAGTACACAGGATAAAGAAATATTAAACCTTTCGGAAGTTTCAATAAGTTACGCTAAGCAAAAACTTTTAGACCAAGTATTAAATAGAATTTCTGATGACAACCCAACTGTTAAAGATATCAATATTAATATTAAGAAGGGTGAAACTATAGCTCTTGTTGGAGAGTCAGGTAGTGGAAAGTCAACAATTCTTAAATCTATTGCTGGGTTGCTCAGAACCAAAGGTGGAATAATAAAATTTGATCAAAATAGAAATTTATCGTCTGATCTTAAAGAGAGAGATCCCAATGATTTAAGAATTATTCAATTAATTTTTCAAAATCCAGATGAGTCTTTAAATCCAAACCATACTGTTGAAGAAATAATAGCGCAACCATTAAAGTTATATTTTGGTTTAAAGGGTGAAGAATTAAAAAAAAATATTACAGACCTATTACAAAAGGTAAGACTTGGAGAATTTTATATGTCTAGGTACCCTAGACAATTATCTGGTGGTGAAAAACAAAGAGTTGCAGTTGCAAGAGCTTTTGCAGCTAAACCAGATATTATATTATGTGATGAAGTAACATCTGCATTAGACGTATCAGTTCAGGCGGCCGTATTAAATTTGTTACAACAACTTAAAGAAGATTTTGGAACTACATATATATTTGTTTCTCATGATTTAGCCGTCGTAAGAGCTATAAGTGATAGAGTTGCTGTTCTTTATCAAGGAAGATTGTGTGAAGTGGGACCATCAAAAGATGTTTATCAATTTCCATCACATCCTTATACAGAGGTTTTATTAGGAGCAGTGTTGGAACCAGATCCAGATATCAAACCAAAATTAGTTGCTGAAGATATTGTAGAAGAAAAGCCACCTCAAAAAGGATGTAGTTTTCAAGGAAGATGTTCAAGAATATTAGGTGATATTTGTAAAAATGAAGTACCACCATGGCAATTAACTAACAGTGGAAACTCTATCAGATGCCACATACCACTAAAAGAATTACAAAAAGACCAGATTAATTAAAGTTTTATATTTATTATTTTAAATTTTTACCTAAGTATGTTTAAATATCTTCTTGGATGAAAAATAATTCTACATTGATTAAAAATTTATTATCTGATTTTAGAATAAATATTTATTTTCAGAATATTTCTTTGATGTTAATAGGTACAATTATCCTAGCTTTTTCGTCAAAAGTTCAAGTTCCATTTTGGCCAGTTCCAATGACGATGCAAACTTTTGCAGTTTTTATAATTGGAATGACATTTGGTTCAAAGTTAGCGTTTTTTACACTCTTATTATATCTCTTTGAAGGAGCTATTGGGCTTCCAGTTTTTGCAAAAGGTGGTGGATTACTTTATTTAACAGGTCCAACAGCTGGCTATCTATATGGAATGACCATTGCAGCGGGTGTTGTGGGTTATTTAGCAGAAAGAAATTTTAACGACTCATATATCAAAAGTTTATTTTCTCTTTTGCTAGCAACTTCTATTATTTTTATTGTTGGGGTGGGTTATTTGGGCTCAGTTATCGGTTATGATAAGGCTTTAGCTGGTGGTTTATATCCATTTTTACCAAGTGAATTATTCAAAATTGCTCTAGCAGTGGCAATAATTCCATCGATTACAAAAATAATTAAATAATAATATAAAAATATTTAGTGGCTTTAAGTTGCTCTTGAATAAGATATTCATTATAAACTTTTATTCTCATTATGAAAATTAACAAAGTAGTAGTCATAGGATCAGGTACAATGGGTAGTGGAATAGCTGCTCAATTATGTAATGCAAATGTTCCGGTAACATTGTTAGACTTAACCACTGAAATTTCTGAAAAAGCTAGAGAAAGAATTTTAAAGTCAAGACCTCCTTTATTAATAGATAAGTCAAAAATAAATAATATTAATGTTGGAAATATAAATGATAATTTCAATGAAGTTGGTGAAGCAGACTGGATAGTTGAGGCAGTCGTTGAGAGAATTGATATTAAACACAATATTTATGAAAAAATTTTTAAAGAAAGAAAAAAAGGATCAATAGTATCTTCAAATACATCTTCTATTCCAATTAAAGTTCTTTCAGAAAAACTTTCAGATGAAGAAAAAAAAGACTTTTGTATAACTCACTTCTTTAATCCTGTTAGATATATGGATTTATTAGAAATTGTAAAAAATGAAAATAATGATTTAAATCAAATAAATTCACTTAAAAGTTTTTGTGAAAAAGATTTAGGAAAAGGTGCATTAATTTGTAATGATACTCCAGGTTTTTTAGGAAATAGAATTGGTGTCTACGCTATGCAAGTGGCTATGACTGAAGCTTTTAAAATGAAATTAACAATTGAAGAAGCTGATGCCGTTTTTGGAAGACCAATGGGAATACCAAAAACAGGAGTTTTTGGACTTTATGATTTAATTGGAATTGATTTGATGGCTGATGTTTTGAAAAGTTTTATAAAAGAACTTCCAGATACTGATGACTTTCAAATTGTAGCTAAAGAAATACCATTAGTTAAAAAACTAATAGAAACTGGGTACACTGGGAGAAAAGGAAAGGGTGGTTTCTATAGAATGAATAAGTCTGATAATAAAAAAATTCTAGAAGGTA
>CABZCA010000005.1 GCA_902524115.1 uncultured Pelagibacteraceae bacterium
AAATGATATAATTAATTTACAACTAGATGGAAAATATTTATTACAAAATAAAGAGGATAATTTTTTTATTAAATACAAAGGTAGGCAAAATAACTTTGAACTTTATACATTATTAAATTTAGATGAAAGTGATTTAAATATTGACGAAATTCAATATTTAAAGAAAAAAAATATTCCATCAAAAATAGAAATTTTATTAAATAAATCTAAAAATAACTTAAATTTGCAGAAAATCATTTTTACAGAAAACAAAAATTATATTTCAGTAAATAATCTATATTTATCCGAAGATTTAAAACTACAGAGTGTGAACAATATTGATATAAATTTTCAAAATAGTAAAGGTATTAAAAATAATTTTAAATTAAAAAAAAATTCAAATAATTATCAACTAATTGGAAACCAAATCGATGGAGAAAAAATAATTGAAAAATTATTGAAGAGTAATAACAAAACTAAGTTTTCAAATTTCTTTGATAATTTAAATACTTCAGTAATGTTGAATTTAGAAAAAGTATATTTAGAAAAAGATGAATATCTTAAAAAATTTGTTGGAGAATTTGACATAAAAAATAATAAATTAGTTGTAGCTAAAGCTAATGGAGTTTTGGATAAAGAAAATCAGTTCTCATATTCTTATAGAACAACAGCTAAGAATGAAAAAATTACAAATATATTTATTCAAGAACCAAAAGCATTTATAAATAATTATAAATTTATAAAAGGTTTTGATGAAGGTGTATTAAAACTAAGTTCAATCAAAATTGATAATACATCTAGGTCAAATCTCAAAATTACTAATTTTAAAGTCAAAGAAGTACCAGTTTTAGCAAAAATTCTTACACTCGCATCTTTACAGGGAATTGCTGATCTTTTGACTGGTGAGGGAATAAGATTTAATGAATTTGAAATGGATTTTAAGAGAAAAAACAATCTAATAGAGATAGATGAGATGTACGCACTAGGACCAGCTATTTCAATAATGATGGAGGGTTATATTGAGAAAGACAGGATAACAAGTTTAAGAGGAACCTTAGTGCCTGCAACAACTATTAATAAGAAAATAGCCAAAATTCCTTTACTAGGTAGCATTTTAGTGGGCAGCAAAACTGGTGAAGGTATATTTGGTGTCAGTTTTAAAATTAAAGGACCACCTAATGACTTAAAAAGTACAGTTAATCCAATAAAAACTTTAACTCCAAGATTTATTACAAGGACTTTAGAAAATCTTAAAGGTAATTAATTTGTAATTTTAAAGTGCTTTTTTTTTCCTATAGATAGCTTAATAAAACCCTTGTCTGAGAATAAATTAGGATCAATTATATACTTTTCATCAAGTACATTTTCATTATTTAATTTTATCCCGTTTGACTTAATTAATCTTCTTATTTCTGATTTAGAAATATCCTTATTTACAAAAGAAATTAGCTCAACTATATTTTTTGATAAAATATCGTTATTGACTTTTATCCCTGGAAGATTTTCTCCTGTAGAATTCTCTTTAAAAGTATTTTTTGCGAGTTTTTCAGACTTTTCAGCTTCTTTTATTCCATGTAGCATTTCTGTTACATTATTGGCGAGTAAAATTTTTAGTTCGTTTATATCCTTATCTTTTTCCTTCTCTATTTTATCTAAAGACAGATCAGTAAACATTTTTAAAAACTTTAATACATCCCTATCATCAGTATTTCTCCAAAACTGCCAATAATCATATGGGGATAACATTTCTTTATTTAACCATACTGCCCCTTTTTCAGTTTTACCCATTTTAGTACCTGATGCTAATGTTATTAGTGGAGTGGTTAAGCCAAATGCCTGATTTCCGGATTCTCTTTTAATTAATTCAACACCGTTTACTATATTTCCCCATTGATCAGAACCACCAATTTGTAAATTACATTTGTTTGATTTATTAAGTTCATAAAAATCATATGCTTGTAAAATCATATAATTAAATTCCATATAACTTAAAGATTGCTCTCTTTCTAATCTTAATTTAACACTATCAAATGTTAACATTTTATTTATTGTAAAATGTTTACCTATATCTCTTAAAAAATCTATATAATTGAGTTTGCTTAACCATTTATAATTATTCACAAAAATTGGTTTTAATTTTGAATTATTTGTTTTAAGAAAAATTTTAAAAACCTTTTTTATATTATTAATATTATACTCAATTTGTTTTTCAGAAAGGATTTTTCTAGTTTCCTCTTTACCCGATGGATCTCCTATTCTAGTCGTACCCCCACCCAATAGAACAATTGGTCTGTGGCCATACTTTTGTAAAAGTCTAAGACACATGATTTGTAATAAACTTCCAACATGTAAACTTGGAGCCGTACTATCAAATCCAATATAAGCATTTGTGCTTTCTTTATTTAATAGATTTGATAATTCTATTTCATTGGTACATTGATAATAGTACCCTCTCTCTTTAAATTCTTTTAAAAAATTATTCATAGGTCTATAATCTTACAATATACATATTTTAATAAAAAAAAATAAGAATGGAAAAAAACTTATCTGCACTTGGATTTATGAGTGGTACATCTGGTGATGGTGTTGATACTTCCGTCATTAGTTCTAATGGCAAAGATACTATTAATATCAAATATAATAGATTTGATCCTTATCCGACAAGCCTTTCAAATAAAATTCATAGAGTAAAAGAAAGCATTTCGGAAATGCAAGACTTGCTAAAATATTCTTCTGAAATTGGAAAATTAGAGTTAGAAATTACTGATTTTCATATTGATATAGCAAACAAGACAACTAAAGAAGTTGATTATGACCTAATCGGTTTTCATGGTCATACTATTTATCATAATACAGAGGAAAAAATTTCAAAACAAATTGGACTTGGTGCTAATTTATCAAAAATAACAAATAAAGATGTAGTTTATAACTTTAGACAAAACGATATTAAAAATGGAGGTGAGGGTGCACCTTTATCTCCTATTTATCATCTAGCACTAATAAAATCACTGTTAAATGAAAATAAAGTTAAAATTCCAATTTCAATATTAAATATTGGTGGAATTGCCAATATCACCGAAATTGAGAAAGATTTTAAAATTACTAGTAGAGACATAGGGCCTGGAAATTGTCTAATAGATAAATGGATAAGAAAAAATTCCGATAAATTTTTTGATGAAAATGGAACTTTGGCTAATAAAGGAAAAACAGATAAATTTATTTTTGATCAATATTTAGATAATTACTATTATAGCAAAGTTAATTCTAAAAGATCTCTTGATACAAATGATTTTGATATTTCTTTTGCCAAAGGTCTCTCTTTGGAAAATGGTACAACCACAATTACAGACTTAACTTCTGAATTATTATCCAAAAAAATAGGTATTAATGATATTTATATTTGTGGTGGTGGTAGAAAAAATAAATATTTAATTAACTCTTTAAAAAAAAAAATTAATAATAAATTATATTTAATCGATGACTTAAATATAGATGGTGACTATATAGAGTCTCAAGCATTTGCATTCCTTGCAATCAGATCTTACTTAGGTCTTCCTATTTCATTTCCTTCAACAACAAATTGTAAAAGTCCAACAGTAGGAGGAAAAGTTATAAAAAATTTTTAATTAATAAAGAGCTGTTTCTTTTTTTATATACTTATTTAAAGATTTTATTAATTCTTTATCATTTTTAGAAAAGAAATGATTAGCATCTTGAATAGATTCAAAATCTACTTTAATCCCTTTTTGTTCACTTAGTCTCTTATTTAAATCGTTGATATGTTCAAAAGGAACAAGTTCATCTTTTTTTCCATAAATCATAGTACCGGATGTTGGGCATGGAGATAAAAATGTAAAGTCATAAACATTTGGCTGAGGTGAAACTACTATAAATCTATTTATTTCTGGTCTTCTCATAAGTAATTGCATTGCTATTAAAGAACCAAATGAAAAACCAGAAACCCAACATTGAGAGTTATCAAAATTTTCTCTTTCTAGCCAATCTAATGATGCTGCAGCATCTGCCAGTTCTCCTTGTCCATTATCAAACTCTCCGTCGCTTTTACCTACTCCTCTAAAATTTACTCTACAAACTGAAAAATCGTTATCTACAAATGTTTGAAATATATCTACAACAACTTTGTTATTCATTGTTCCACCATACTGTGGATGAGGATGTAAAACTAAAGCAATTGGAGAAGTATTTTTTTTACTTTTAAAATATTTAGCTTCTAGTCTTCCAGCCGGACCTGGTATAAATATTTCAACAATTTTGTTATCTACTGATGCCATTGATTATTAATCTCAAAAAAAATTAAGGTTTTTTCTATCAAAATTGAGTGACAAAATGCAAGTATTTAAATACTAATTAATCTTGACTAAAATAGTCGGGTATATATAAGTCCCGTTAATTGCGGAAAGTATGAAATTATCAAGTAAGGGCAGATATGCTGTAATGGCTTTAGCAGATCTAGCTAAGTTTAATTTAAATGAGCCAGTTTCATTAAGAGATATATCTTTGAGACAGGGTATTTCTATTGATTACTTGGAACAACTATTTTCTAAATTAAAAAAAAATAAAATAGTAAATAGCGTCAGAGGTAATAGAGGAGGTTATATTTTATCTAAGCAAGCCTCAGAAATTAAAATTTCGGACGTATTTATAGCTGTAGATGAAAAAATAAAAACAGTTGGCTGTGAGAAACACTCTGATAGCGGATGTAATGGTAAGTCTTCGAAATGCATCACTCATGATTTATGGGATGAATTAGAAGATTACATAAACAATTTTTTCCAACAAAAAACATTAAGTGATTTAATTAATAAGAGAATTTAAATGGATAATAGACAAAAAGAAATTGATAATTTAAAAGATTACAAATACGGTTTTACTACTGATATTGAAAACACAAGAGCTCCTAAGGGATTAAATGAAAATGTAATTAAATTTATATCTAATATTAAAAAAGAACCTCAATGGATGCTTGATTTTAGATTAAAAGCATTTGAAAGATTTAAACAGCTAAAAGAACCAGATTGGCAAAAACCAAAATATCCAAAAATAGATTATCAAGATTTATATTACTATTCAGCACCTAAAAGTATGAAAGATAAACCAAAAAATTTAGATGATTTAGACCCTAAACTTTTAGAAACTTATAAAAAATTAGGTATTCCACTTCAAGAGCAGAAAAGACTTAATGGTATAGCAGTTGATGCAGTGTTTGACTCTGTATCAGTTGCAACTACATTTAGAGAAGAACTTACAAAGCAGGGAATTATTTTTTGTCCAATATCAGAAGCAATTCAAAATCATCCTGAATTAGTTAAAAAATATTTAGGTTCAGTGATCCCAGTCACTGACCATTTCTTTGCAACTTTAAACTCTGCAGTTTTTACAGATGGATCATTTGCCTACATACCTGAAGGCGTACGTTGCCCAATGGAGCTTTCAACATATTTTAGAATAAACGCATCTAATACAGGTCAGTTTGAAAGAACATTAATTGTTGCTGATAAGGGAAGTTATGTAAGTTATTTAGAAGGCTGTACTGCTCCAATGAGAGATGAAAATCAGTTACATGCTGCAAATGTCGAATTAGTTGCATTAGATGATGCAGAAATAAAATATTCCACAGTTCAGAATTGGTATCCTGGTGATAAAGATGGAAAAGGTGGAATTTATAATTTTGTTACAAAGCGTGGTTTGTGCAAAGGAAAGAATTCAAAAATTTCTTGGACCCAAGTTGAAACTGGTTCTGCTATTACATGGAAATACCCAAGTTGTATTTTAAAAGGTGATAATTCAGTTGGCGAATTTTACTCTATAGCTATTACGAATAATCATCAAAAAGCAGATACTGGAACTAAAATGATACATTTAGGAAAAAATACTAAAAGTAAAATAATATCAAAAGGTATTAGTGCTGGTTTCTCAGATATGACTTATAGGGGCTTAGTTGATATTTCCTCAAAAGCCATAAATTCCAATAATTACACTCAATGTGATTCTTTATTAATGGGTAACAAATGTGGGGCGCATACAGTTCCATATATTAAAAATAAAAATTCAGAATCAAATATTGCTCATGAAGCTACAACGTCAAAAATTAGTGAAGAGCAACTATATTACTGTCAACAGAGGGGCTTAAGTGCTGAAGAGGCAGTTGGATTAATTGTTAATGGATTTTGTAAAGAGGTATTACAACAATTGCCAATGGAATTTGCCGTAGAAGCTCAAAAACTAGTTGGTATTAGTTTAGAAGGCAGTGTCGGCTAATGTTAAAAATAAATAAATTAAACGCAAAAATTGATAGTAAAGAAATTTTAAAGGAATTTTCTTTAAATATAAATCCTGGAGAGGTTCATGCAATTATGGGACCAAATGGATCTGGTAAAAGCACACTATCAAATATCTTATCTGGTAAAAAAGGTTATGAAGTTTCGGGAGAAGTACTTTTTGAAGAAAAAGATTTATTTGAACTTGAAACAGAAGATAGAGCTCATAAAGGTATTTTTCTTGCCTTTCAATATCCATTAGAAATTCCTGGTGTTAATACAAATATATTCCTAAAGACTTCATTAAATGCAGTAAGGAAAGCAAGAGGTGAGAAAGAGCTTGATGCTATAGAATTTTTAAAATTAGTGAAGGAAAAATCTAAAGAACTTAAATTTGATGAAGAAAAATTAAATAGACAATTAAATGTAGGTTTTTCAGGTGGAGAAAAAAAGAAAAATGAAATTTTGCAAATGTCATTATTGGCTCCAAAATTATCAATTTTAGATGAAACAGATTCAGGCCTAGATATTGATGCATTAAGAATTGTAGCTGATGGAGTTAATTCATTAAGGGATAATAAAAATTCATTTTTAATAATTACACATTACCAAAGATTACTTGATTATATTAAACCAGATTTTGTCCATGTTTTAATGGATGGCAAAATTGTAAAATCTGGTGGTGCAGAATTAGCTTTGGAATTAGAAAAAAAGGGGTATGAAAATTTTCATTAGATGAAAGAACAATTACAAAAAGATTTTGATAATACTATTAGAAATTTATCCTTATCTCAAAAAGATATTGAAATAAAAAAATTTTATTTAGATAATTTTATAAACAAAGGTTTTCCAAATAGAAAAGAGGAAGACTGGAAATTTTCTGACCTTAATCAAATAATAAAAAAAAATATTGGAGAGCTAAGTTTTTATAGTGACTATACATATACAAATAAAGTTGATACTTCTGCATTCGTAGATGGTCTAGAGCATAACAAAATAGTATTTATCAATGGTAGAATAGAAAAAATTGATTTTGATTATGAAAAAAAAGATCAAATAGAAATAATTGATCAGTCAGAAACTATTAATAAATTTAATAATAATAGTTCTTTGTCTGACTTAAATAGCGCTTTTACTAATAAGTCTTTTAAAATAGTGGTTAAAAAAGGTTATCAATTAACAAAACCTCTGATTATTTATCACACAACAAACTCTAAAATTTGGTCTAAAAATATTAATTTAAGACTAAATTTTGAGTTATATGAAAACAGCTCATTAAGATTAATTGATTTATTTAGGGACACTTCAGAAAAAAATTTTCTGAATATATTTTACAACTTTGATTTAAAAGAAAACTCCGTTTTAAAAAATTACAAAGTAGATAAATTTGAAAATAAAAATATTAAGTATTCCTTCAATAATATTGAGCAAGATAAAAATAGCATTTCTGAAACTTTTATTTTATCCTCAGGATCGAATTTTTTTAAAAATGAAATTAACTGTAATTTAAATGGAGAATATTCATCATCTTTTGTAAATGGTATTTTCTCTATAAATAATAACAAACATCATGAAATTAGAACAATAATAAATCACTTAACTGAAAATACGAAAAGCTATCAACTTATAAAAAGTGTTTTAGAAGATAGTTCTAGAGCAGTATATCAAGGAAAAATATTTGTTAACTCTAAAGCACAAAAAACTGATGGTTATCAACTGAGTAAAGCAATATTGTTAAATAAAGACTCTGAATTTAATGCTAAACCAGAGTTAGAAATTTATGCAGATGATGTAAAATGTTCACATGGTTCAGCATCTGGTAGTCTTAATGAGGATTCAATATTTTATTTGATGTCTAGAGGATTAAATTATCAACAATCGAGAGAACTTTTGATAAACGGTTTTTTGTTAGATGTTGTTGAAAAAATTACTGACCCTGAAGTAAAAAATTTAATTAAAAATATGATTGGAATAAAGGAATGAAAATTGAAAATATAAAAGATGAGTTTCCCATTTTTGATGAAAAAATTCAAAATAATGATTTAGTTTATTTAGATAGCGCTAATTCATCACAAAAACCAAAAGTAGTAGCCGATAAAATAAATGAGTTTTATACTAAGCAATTTTCAAATGTTGGAAGAAGTGTTCATTATTTAGCAGTTGCGGCAACCAACTTATATGAAAATACAAGATCCTCTGTGCAAAAATATATTAATGCTAAAGATAAAAATGAAATAGTTTTTACTAAAGGAGCTACTGAAGCATTAAATTTAGTAGCCAATACTCTAGGGCAAAAATATCTGAATGAGGGTGATGAAGTTTTAATTACGGAGCTTGAACATCATTCAAATTATGTACCTTGGCATTTCTTAAGAAAAGCAAAAAATATTAAAATTAATTTTGCAGAGGTAAATGATGATGGAGATATTTGTCTGGAGGATATTGAAAAAAAAATAACTTCTAAGACTAAAGTAATTGCAATTACTCATTTATCTAATGTAACAGGAGCGATTTTGCCTGTTAAAGAAATAGTAGATCTTGCCCACTCAAAGGGAATAATAGTTGTCATTGATGGCTGTCAGGGAGCTCCTCATCTAAAATTAGATATGCAAGATTTAGATTGTGATTTTTATGCAATATCATGCCATAAAATGTACGGACCTACTGGACTAGGTGTTTTATATGGTAAAAAGAAGTGGTTAGAAGAACTGCCACCCTATCAAGGTGGAGGTGGAATGATTAGAGAAGTCAAAAAAGATAAAATATCTTACGGTGATTTGCCAAATAAATATGAGGCTGGTACAATGGCTACAGCTCAAGTTATTGCATTTGATCAGTCAATTAAGTTTATGGAGAGTATTGGTATAGAGAATATCATGAAACATGAAGCTGATTTAGTTGAATATGGTCAAGAATTGTTACAAAAAAATAATTCTGTTAAATTGATCGGTAGTCCAAAGAATAAAGGTGGAGTTTTATCATTCACATTAGAAGGTGTCCACCCACACGATATTGCAACAATTCTTGATGAAGACGGTGTTGCAATAAGAGCAGGTCATCATTGCTGTCAAATATTACACGATAAATTAAATATACCTGCTAGTGCAAGAGCGTCAGTTGGAATTTATAATACTAAAGATGATTTAGACAAGTTAAACGACTCAATTAATAACTGTAAAAAAATATTTAATTTAAAATGAACTTAAAAGAACTTTATCAAGAAATTATTTTAGAACATGGAAAAAATCCAAGGAACCTTGGTAAAACACATGAATTTAATAAAGATGCTAAAGGTCATAATCCATTATGTGGAGACAATGTTCATGTTTATCTTAAATTAAACGGACAAAAAATAGTCGAGGATATTTCATTTGAGGGAAGTGGATGTGCTATTTCAATGGCATCAGCTTCGATCATGACTGGTTTAATTAAAGGTAAGAATGAACACGAGGCTAAAGAGATAGTTGAAGATTTTTTAGGAATGATAAAAGAAAATCCAGAATTAAAATCAGAATACTTAAAAGAAGACGAAAAAACTAAATTAATGTGTTTATCGGGTGTTAAACAATATCCAATGAGAGTTAAGTGTGCAACATTATCGTGGCATACTCTTACATCTGCAATGGATAACTCAAAGGAAATTACTAATACCGAGTCTTAACTTTATGGAATTAAAAGAAAAAGTAATTGAAGAAATTAAAAAAATTTATGATCCTGAGATTCCAGTAAATATTTATGAACTTGGATTAATATATGACATTGCAGTAGATAAAAAAAATATTAGTGTAAAAATGACACTTACTACTCCAAATTGTCCAGTAGCTGAAAGTTTGCCTAAAGAAGTTAAAGATAGTATCATGCAATTAGAAGAAGTTGATAAAGTAGATTTAGATTTAGTTTGGGAACCACCATGGGACAAATCTATGATGTCAGAGGCAGCAAAATTAGAATTAAATTTATGACGAAACAAGTTATATCATTAAGCGATCAAGCAGCAGATAGGATAAAAGAAATTATGTCTTCTGCTGACAATGACTCTATTGGTGTTAGAGTTGGAGTAAAATCAGGTGGATGCGCAGGAATGTCTTATATTATGGAATACACAAAGGATATAAATCCTAATGATGAAGTTATTGAGGATAAAGGAGTAAAAGTATTCATTGATCCAGCAGCTGTAATGTATCTTTTTGGAACAGAAATGGATTATAAAAAAGAGCAATTTTCTTCTCAATTTGTATTTAATAATCCAAATGAAACTGAAAGATGTGGTTGTGGAGAGTCTTTTAAAATTTAATTATTGGTAATAAGAAATAAACCAATATTGGCCTCTTTTATTCATAGAATAAATTTTATTTTCTCTATTTTTAGACTTCTTGGTTTCTGGTTTTTTGTAACCAATAATATTTTTTAATGTTGATATGATCTTTGACATATCTTTCAATAGCAAAAATAGATGAAATTAGAATTCTAATATAGGAATACCTGCTATTACCACAGGTAATCCCTTAAAATTATGCTTTTTAACAGCTATAATACATGTCGAATTCAATAGGGTGCGGCGTATGTTCAAAATTATGAATTTCCTCATATTTAAGTTCAATGTACGCATCTATTTGATCATCAGTAAATACATTACCTTGAGTTAAGAAACTTCTATCTTTATCCAAAGCTTCCATTGCTTCTCTCAAAGAGCCACAAACAGTTGGTACTTTCTTAACTTGCTTCTCTGATAAAGCATAAAGGTCTTTGTCGAACGATTTACCTGGATCAATTTTATTTTTTATTCCATCAATACCAGCCATAAGCATAGAAGCAAATGTTAAATATGGATTTCCAGACGCATCTGGGAACCTGATTTCGCATCTTGCACCTTTTTTACTTAATGTGATTGGAATTCTGCATGAAGCCGATCTATTTCTTGCAGAGTATGCAAGTAAAACAGGAGCTTCAAATCCTGGTATTAATCTTTTGTAACTATTTGTAGTAGCATTAGCAAATGCATTAATTGCTTTTGCATGCTTTAATACTCCACCAATATAATAAAGAGCTGTTTGAGATAATCCTGCATATTTGTTTCCAGAAAAAACTGGAGTTTTCCCTTTCCAAATTGATTGGTGAGTATGCATTCCTGAACCATTATCTCCTTTAACTGGCTTAGGCATAAAAGTTGCAGTTTTACCAAAAGAGTGAGAAACCATTTGAACTACATATTTGTATAGTTGAACGTTGTCTGCTTGATCAACTAAAGTTCCAAATAACATTCCAAGTTCATGTTGACTTGGAGCAACTTCATGGTGGTGTTTTTCTACTGTAATTCCAACATCTCTTAGTCCTTTAAGATATTCACCTCTCATATCTTGTGCACTATCTACTGGTGGCACAGGAAAATATCCTCCTTTTACTCCAGGTCTATGACCCATATTTCCATTATCATAAGATTTACCAGAGTTATAAGGACCTTCTGAACTATCAATTGAAAAACTTGTTTCATTCATATCGTTTTTAATTCTGACGTCATCAAAAACAAAAAACTCAGGCTCAGGACCAAAATAAGCTGTATCTCCAATTCCTGATTTCTTTAAATAAGCTTCCGCTTTTTTTGCAATTCCCCTTGGATCTCTTTCATATGGATCTCTCTTAACAGCATCCAAAATATCACAAAACAAAATTAGTGTATTATGAGATGTGTAAGGATCTATTACTTTTCTACTTAAATCTGGTTTTAATATCATGTCAGACTCATTAATTGCTTTCCACCCTGCAATTGATGATCCGTCAAAAAATACACCATCGTTTAACATTTCCTCATCAACAATCGTTGTATCCATTGTTAAATGCTGAAGTTTACCTCTTGGATCTGTAAATCTAAGATCTACAAATTCTATATTCTTAGACTTCATTAATTTTAGTACGTCCTTAGCGCTCATATTATCTCCTATAATTTTTTAATTTTCTTATCAGTTAAGAAAAGATAAATAATGCCTATTAAATAGATATCACTTATGCTTTTTTTACATGTATATTAACCTTAAAAAATTAGAATTTTCAATCAATCCCAAGTTGCAATAATGAGTTTATTAAATAAAGAACCAGTTAAAAGAGCTGAAAAAGCATTAAAAGAATTTGATGAGACTTTATCAGTCAAAGAATTAGAAAATACAGCAAGAACAGCCGTAGATGCAGCAAAATCGTTAAACTGTGAAGTAGGAGCGATTGTAAAAAGTCTACTTTTTAAAAATGGTGATAATTATTTTTTATGTTTAGTCTCTGGTGACAAAAGATGTTCATTAAATAAATTAAAAAAGTTTTTTAATAGTAAAGATTTAAGCATGGCATCTCCAAATGACGTGAAAGAACAAACTGGATATACAATTGGAGGAGTCTCTCCGATAGGACACACAAATAGCTTGCAGATATTAGTTGATAGTTCTTTGAATAGATTTGAAGATTTGTTCGCTGCTGCTGGACACCCAAACTGTATTTTTAAAATAAATTTTGAAGATCTTAAAAAAATTACTAATGGATCAATAGAGGATATAATTGAATGAAATCTCCAAACGCTACTGATTATTTTATTCTTACTTGTTTGGCCTTACTTTGGGCTTCAGCTTTTTTTAATATTAAAATTGCAACATATTCTTATGGACCATTAACTATAGCTTTTTTAAGAATTTTTTTTGGAATGATACCATTATTATTACTTTGTTATTTCAAAAAAATAAAAATTGAAGCGTTTTCTAAAGATTGGAAATGGTTTGCAGCAATTGGTATTATCAATTTAGTTATACCTTTTTTTCTAATAGCATATGGAGTACAAAAAGTACAAAGTAACCTAGCAGCAATTTTAATGTCGACTACACCCATAAGTGCAACGATACTTGCACATTTTTTTGCTAAGGGAGAGAGGATCAATTTAATAAAAATATTTGGAATAGTTTTAGGTTTTTCAGGAATTTTTTATATGTTCTCAGAAAATTTACTAATAAATAACGAAAATTTATTCTCTGCACTTATGATACTTTTAGGATCTACTTTTTATGTTATTGGAGGAATTTTAACATTAAAAATTAGTAATAAGAAAAATGAAAATGTAACTGCATCAATTCTTATTTGGGGTGCTATAGTTGTTTGTCCAATATCACTAATAATTGAGCAACCATGGAATTTAAATCCATCATTAGATTCCACATTATCTTTGATTTATCTTGGTATTTTTCCAACTGGAATTGCATGGTTATTAAGATTTATGATTTTAAAGAAAAATGGCTTAGTTTTCCAAAGTCAGGTCGCTTATTTAATACCGATTTTTGGTGTAATTTTGGGATATATTTTCCTAAACGAATTAGTGACACCTAAAATTTTAATTGCTCTATGTGCTGTTGTCTTAGGAATTTACTTTGTAAAAAAAGCAGGAGATAAAAAAATACAGAATATATAAAAATAAATAATCCTAATTTATTTTTAATTTTTCAAATTTTTTTGATTTAACTGACTTTTCTGCACCCTCTGCTAAAATTATAGACTTTCTTCCATCTTCAAAAACAGCTCTAGGTTTAATATTTTTTTTACAAAAGTTTGCAAGGTCAGATAATTGCAACCTAAAAGCTTCTGCATATCTCTCTATAAAAAAATGGAGAAGAGAGGATTTATTATTTGTAGAATTTTTTAAAAAGAGATTGGTTTCTGTATGTCTTTTATTATCAGATATCATCATTCCTTTTGTGCCAAAAAGCTCAACTCTTTGGTCATAACCAAAACTACAATGTCTTGAATTAGTTATAACGCATTGTACTCCTTTTCTTGACTTAAGCACAGTAGTTGCAAGTTCATAGTCTTTAATATTATTAAACCTTTGGTCTGATATATTACTTCCAGTAGCAAATACTGATATAAATTCATCTGAACTCAGGTAATATCTTGCTAAATCAAAATCATGAATCATCATATCTTTAAAAATTCCCCCCGAAACTTTTAAATAAGATAATGAAGGAGGAGCAGGGTCTCGACTAGTTATAATAATTTTCTCTAGTTTACCTATTTTATTTTTCAATAAATTCTTTTTTAGTAAATTATGTCCAGGATCATATCTTCTATTAAAACCTATTTGTACTTTAGGATTAAGTTTTTTAATTTTCTTTAGAGATAAATTAATTTTATTTAGATTTAAATCTAGTGGCTTTTCACAAAAGACTACTTTTTTATATATTGCACCCTTTTCAATAAATTTTAAATGTGTAGAAGTAGAGGAGGCTATAAAAATACATTTAATTTCGTTATCTTTAAAAGCAATATCTGGATTATTTATTGAAATAGCATTAAATCTTTTTGAAATTTTGTTTGATATATTTTTATTTAAATCAAAAACATATTTTAAATCAAATTCACTATTTTTTCTTAAATTATTAGCATGCATCTGACCAATTCTACCAAGGCCAAACAGAGCAGTTTTTATTTTATTTTTACCCATCTTTTTTTTCTGTTTGAAACTTTGCATGCTTCAATAAATTTTGCAGTTTCAAGTCCCTCATCCTCATTTGGGTAAAAGTACCTTTTTTTAGCATTATTTTTCAAAGAATCTGCAAATTCGCGATAAATATTTGCAAATGCATCCAAATATCCTTCTGGATGACCAAATTTTAATCTAGAAAATTTTTTAGACAATTCAGCATTAAAAAAACCTCTTTCAATAAATTTAACAGCACCATTAGATGGATTAAGTTTTAAATAGTTTGGATCGTTTTGAACCCATTCCAAACTTCCTTTCGTTCCAAATATTCTTATCCGTAATCCATAAACCCCACCTCTAGCCATCACACTGGTCCAAAACATTCCTTTAGCTCCATTATTAAAATTAATCATTACTTGAGCATTGTTGTCCATTTTAATTTTATTTGAAACTTGTTTAATATCTGCAAAAATAGTTTCACCTTTTAAGCCTGATATATAAGTTGCCATATGATAAGCATGGGAGCCAATTTCGTTTAATACTGCTGAAGCCCCAACAATATTTTTATCTATTTTCCATTTAAACTTTTTCTTTGCATTTTTTTGTGAAATATTTTCTCCACCTGACCAATCTTGAACATATTCAACGTTTACGTATTCAACTTTTCCAATTTTACCTTTTTCAACCAATACTTTTGCCTCTCTAACCATAGGATAAGCAGAGTAATTGTGTGTCAAAGCATACTTAATTTTTTTATTTGATTTTATTTTTTTAAATAATTTTTTAGCTTGAGCAAGATTCCCAGCAAATGGTTTATCGGAAACTACATGTATATTTTTATCAATAAATTTTTCTGCAATAATTTGGTGACTTGAAGGAGGTGTCATTATTGCCACGACATTAATACCATCTTTTCTTACTGCTTCTCTTTCAGCCATTTCTCTAAAATTTGAATAGCATCTCTCTTTTAAAATACCTAGGCTTTGACCAAAGCTTTTAGATAGTTTTGAATTTCTCGAAAAAACACCCGCTACTATCTCATATTGATTATCAAATCTTGATGAAATTCTATGAACATGACCAATCCAAGATTTTGGACCACCTCCAACTACGCCAAGCTGAATTTTTTTTCCTTTAATTAATCTCATGATTAAATATATCTTAACAAATAAAAAATTTATGTCAGTAAAATTAGGTATAGCACCAATCGCTTGGAGTAATGATGACATGCCTGAGCTAGGTGGAGACACTCCTCTTGAGCAATGTTTGTCAGAAGCAAGTCAGGCTGGATTTGTTGGGATTGAGTCAGGTGGTAAATTCCCAAAAACATCCAAAGAATTATTGCCAAAATTAGATAAGTATAACTTAAAATTATGTTCTGGTTGGTATAGCGGAAATCTCAGAAAAAATTCTGTTGAACAAGAAAAAAATTTAATTCAAGACCAACTTAAATTATTTCAAGATTGTGAAGCTCCATGTATCGTTTTTGCTGAAGTTTTTGGGTCAATACAGGGTGATCCAACAAAAAAACTTTCCAGTAGACCTAAGATGACGGATCAAGAATGGAAAGACTATTGCGCAAAAATATCTGAACTTGCAAAATATCTTGAAAATGAAGGTATGCCTTTAGCTTACCACCATCATATGGGTACAGTAATAGAAACAGAAGAAGAAACTATTAGATTGCTAGAAAATACAAATGATAGTGTAAAATTAACTTTAGATACTGGTCATATGTTATTTGCTCAGGGAAATTCAATTAATATAATTAATAAATTTAAGGAAAGAGTAGTCCATATTCACTGCAAAGATATTAGAGAAGAAGTTTTAAAAAAAGCTCTCTCTGAAGATTTAAGTTTTAGAGATGCGTTTTTAGAGGGTGCTTTTACCGTACCTGGCGATGGGTGTATAGACTATAAACCTTTGTTTGATATTTTAAAAAAAAATAATTATCAGGGTTGGCTTGTGGTGGAGGCTGAACAAGATCCTAAAAAAGCTAATCCACTTGAATATGCTATTAAGGGTTACAAATATATTACAGATACTTTAAAAAAATCAAATTTAGAGATTAATAATCTATAATTTTACTTTTTTACTATCTTCAAGTTTACCATCGAAAAAATCAAAAATATTTTGAATAGTTTCTTTTGCCATTCTTGTCATGCATTCCTCAGTGAATGCTGCAGCATGAGGACTTAGGAAAACTTTGTCATTTTTTAATAGAGGATTATCAGCTTCTGGAGGCTCTACCTCAAATACATCAATTCCTGCTCCAAAAATCAAATTTTCATTCAAAGCCCTGTCTAAATCTTTTTCATTTATAATACCGCCTCTTGCAGCATTTATAATGATGCAGTTTTTTTTCATCGTTTTAAGTAGTTCATAATTTATAATATTTTTAGTTTGATCAGTTAAAGGTATATGGAGTGAAACAGCATCCATATCTTTAATAGCATCTGATAAATCTTCAACTTTTTCTCCACCCATTTTGCTTATTGTTTCTGCATCAACAAATGGATCGTAAACGAAAACATTCATTTCGAATCCCAAACATCTTTTAATCAATGCCTTACCTATTCTTCCAAATCCAGCTATAAGAATGTTTTTGTCCCAAATCTCTATAGTTTTTGGTAATTTGTTCCTTTCAGTAAATTTTCCACTTTTGACCGAATGGTCATACATACTTTTTCTTTTTGAGATACTTAAAAGCATAAAAAGAACATGTTCTGCAACTGCTACAGCATTTGCTGTTGCGGTTATTGCTACATCGATATTTCCTTTTTTACAGCTATTTAAATCAATATTATCGTAACCAACTCCATGTCTTGAAATTATTTTAAGGTTTTTTGCATTTTCAATTGCCTCTGCAGGTAATAATGATGTTCTTAAAGAAACTGCATCTGCATCTACAATTTTTTGTTTCACGTTTTCAACACTTAAATCTTCAACTACTTCGTAATTATAGTCACTATTACTTTTTAATAATTCCATACCTTTTTCATGAATAGGTTGGACAATGAGAATTTTTTTCATAATTTTAAAAAAAAATTATACTAGTCTAGCAAGATCTCTTTTGCTATTTTTAAATGTCGGAAGTGGATATTTAAATGCATACTTTCTTGGAATACATTTATTCTTTGCTTTTTCCCACAAAGCAATCCATTGCTTATAATTGTGGATAGTAATATTTTTTTTGTTTCTACTTCTTACATAAAAATTGGGTAAAGGTTTTCTACCAGACGGGGTTCCAGCTCTATTATATCTTAAATCAGCACTAATTCTAAAATCATTGGTTCTGTTAGGTAATGAGCAATGAATTGAATGTTTGTGCAAAATAATAATATCACCAACATTAGCCTCCAGAAAAACTGGCTTGTAATTATCAAGTAGTTTACTATCTTTTATTTCAACCTGACCTCTATATCCCGATATATGATTCAAAAGTCCCAATTTATTAATTTCTTTTACCGTAATCATACATCCATTTTTTTTTGTAGTTTTAGTAAATGGAATCCAAACAGTGACCATATCAGTTAATCTTTGTCCCAAAGATGATAATACAGCTGCATCTTGATGCCATGGAGTTCTACCTGATAGACCATCATAGATAGAATGTTTTGGTAATTTGCTCTCTGGTTGTTTAATTCTTGTATTTTGAACAGGATTTGACAGAATTTCTGGTCCTAATAATTTTTCAACCACATCCAAGATTTTTTTGTGATTTATTAAGTTCCACAAAGATTGAGAGGCAAAGTAATCACTGTCCTTTTTTACATGATCTCTAGGAAGTCTAGTATTAAAATACTGATCAAGATCATAAATATTAAGCTTTGAAATAAACGTATACTTTTTCCTAAAGTTATATTTGAAAACTTTTTGTTTCATGTGATCTGGAGCAAATTTATGAGCTAAATTATCCATTACATACTCCATATCATTTAAAATTGGTTTTAAATCTTTATTGAAATTAAGAACATTCTTTACCCTTAAGTAACCATCTCTATCTAAAATGCTCCTTAATTTAGTCATAGTTTGCTAATTATCAGAATTTAGCTGTACATACCTTCTTTTACTTTAATCATTTTGTACATTAGGTCATTCAAGGGTGTAGCTATTCCGTGTTTTTTTCCTATTTTAGATACAGCGCCACTTATGAAATCAATTTCAGTTTTTCTTTTATAAAGTACATCAAATGCCATTGATGATTTATTTGTTTGTTTTGAATCAACAATCTTATTAAACATGAATAAACACTCATCCTCTGAAACATCAACACCATCTGCTAAAGCAACATCTCTTGTTTCTAAAATTATCTCTTTACCTAAACTTCTTGAGACGTCGTTGGCATTATTATTTATGTAAAGATCAGTGTGATGCAGATCAAAAATAGCTGAAAGTGGGCCTATTGCGGTTAATGCAAAAAGTTTCATCCATTTTCTTTTTTTTACATCCTCAGCTGCAATCATTTCTAAATTATGAGCAGTAAATGTATCTGCAATTTCAGTTATTCTATCTGTTATCCCACCATCATATTCTCCAATCCAAGAGGGTAGAGCTGCATGATTCATAATATGACCAGGGCCTAAGATATTTGATGCTTGTGTTGTTGTTCCACCAATTACTTTTTCGTCACCAACAATACTTTTAATTATTGCCTCATGTCCAATTCCATTTTGAAAAGACATAAAAACTGTTTTATTGTTAATAATGTTTTTTATACTTTGTAATGCAGGCTCTAAAGCTGTTGCTTTACACATTACTATCACAGCATCAACTTTTCCAATTGTAGATGGATCTGATGTTGCTGGTACTTTTATGAATCTATCACCACCATGGCCATCCATTTTTAGACCATTTTTATTTATTTCATCAACATGCTCTTTCCAAACATCAATGAGCGTTACATTTAGACCTTTTTCAGATAGTAGACCTCCAAATAGACATCCCATTGCTCCCGCTCCAAGAATTGCAACTTTTAAATCTTTATTATTCATTTTTAAGAAACAAATATATTAATGTATAGAAATTATGCAATATATTATGTAACTAATTTATATATGGAGTTAAAAATAGAAAAAGGAATTTTTAAGAAATTAGAGTTAGAAGAAATAACAAGTGCGTTGCAAGTTGGATTGTCAAAAAATTTTGAAAGTGTCACAGCAAGGATAGTTGATTGTCCAAATTTAAGAGATTGGAATTGTCCATCAGAAGGAATAAGTGGTAACCAAAGAATAATTGATGTTGGAGGAGAACCGTATATGCACGATCCTAAATATATTGGTGCTGAATTCGATTACGCAGAAATATCAAAATTGATTGGGTCAGAGAAATCATACGCACTTGGTGCGGGATCTGGAGCAATGTCTTGTCTTGATGGACACTGCGGTGAGTTGATTATAAACGAAAACTTAATAACAAAAGAGTATAAATCTTTAATAGCAAGGGTAGGTAAGGACAAAAAATGTATTGTAGAGGACTATAATGACAGTAAACATGGCGGACTTGGCAATGTTTATTATTCTGATGGTGTTAAGGGTAAAGTTATTTATTTAAGGATAAAGAAAAGAGTTGGAAAACAAGGCTCATTGCCTCAAGCAGTCAGAGCAGCACTTTCAGAAAATTTAAAAATATTTAACAACGATCATATCGCTTTAGCTGGTGTATTTAGAGTTTTAAATGGAAAGATAAGATCACATGTTCAACCAGATTATAAGGATATAAAACACGAATACTACGATCCAAAATTAATGAAATGTACAAAAGATTTTCTTCAATTTTATGAGCCAGTAGGGCCAAGATTACAATGCTATACCGTATTATGGACAGGAGATCCAACTGGTGGAGAATTAAATCTAAGAGAGTCTGGAGAGCATACACATTTTCATTCATACGAACATAAAAATGATGCAGGACATTATCATTTTGATGTGACGCCAGACGAGATAGAATATGAAGGATATTTTAATACTGCACAAGAAGTTCACAGAGTAAATAATATTTACAAAAAATTAGCTGCGAAAAATTAATTTAGTAAGTTTCAGATTCTTTTTTGCTTATTGAACCTTTCATTTTTTCTACAATTGCCTTAGCACCAGCGCTCATTGCTCTTTGATCTGCTCCAATAGTTACAAAGTTAAATCCTTTATCGATCATTTTTTGTGCATACTCAGGTGTTCCATTATGAATTCCTGCAAAAATATTATTTTTTTTGGCATGCTCTAATATTCTTAATATTTCTGAATAAGCTTTTGTATCCTCTGCTCTGTCAAACCCAGGTTTTTCTCCAATTGCTAAACTTAAGTCAGCGGGACCAATATATATTCCATCTACACCATCTGTAGACATAATCTCATCTAATTTATCTAATGACTCTTTTGTTTCAATCATAGCTAATTTTAAAATTTCATCATTTGCATGATCGGCATAATCAGCACCACCATAAATCAATCCTCTAACAGGACCAAAACTTCTATATCCTCTTGGAGGATACATACACGCTTGTACGAATCTTTCTGCCTCTTCTTTATTGCTTACCATAGGACATATAATTCCGTAACAACCGGCGTCTAGAATTTTCATTATTTGACCTGGTTCATTCCAATTTACTCTAGCAAGAGGAGTTACATCAGTTGATGAAATAGTTTGAAGCATTGGAAGTGCATTTGTATAATCAACAAGTCCATGTTGCATATCCACAGTTAGAGAGTCCCATCCTTGATGTGCCATAACTTCTGCTGATACAGTGCTTGGTATTTGTAACCAACCATTTACAACAGGCTTACCTTCAGCCATCATTTGTTTGACTTTATTTTTTCTCATTAATAATTGAGACCGAAGTGAGTATACTTAACGTTCAAATAATCCTTGATGGCCATAGAACCACCTTCTCTTCCATAGCCTGTTTGTTTTATTCCTCCAAAAGGTACTTCAGCAAAAGCAATTGTTGGATGGTTTACAGCGCATGTTCCAGTTTCCATTTTTTCTGAGACTTTGTGCGCTTTTTCTAAGGAATTTGTGTAGATATAGCTTGCTAAACCAAGGTCATTATCATTAGCTCGCTTAACAACTTCATCTGTGTCTTTAAAAGTAAGCAATGGAACTAAAGGTCCAAATGGCTCTTCTTTAGCAATTGTAAAATTATCTTTAACATTATCAAAAATAGTTGGTTCATAGAAATACCCTTTATTAAAACCAGCTGGTCTCTTTCCACCACATAAAACTGTTGCTCCTTCACTCTTAGTTTTTTCTACTAATGCCTCTATTTCATTTAATCTTTTTTCTGTTGTTAAAGGTCCTAGAATTGTATCTTCATCCATTCCGTTACCAACTTTAAGCTTAGTGACTTTTTCAACTAAAGTTTTAGCAAATTCATCTTTTTTACTTTCATGAATATAAAATCTTGCAGGTGATATACAAACTTGACCATTATTTCTAAATTTAGCAGTGATTGCCATATCAGTTACTTTGTTGATATCTACGTCGTCAAAAACAATAAAAGGTGAATGACCACTTAACTCCATTGTAACTCTTTGAACTTTTTCAGCAGCTTGTTTTAAAATTAGTTTTCCAACTCTTGTTGAACCAGTTATGGAAACTTTTTTTACTATATCAGATGATATTAATTGAGATGAGATTTTAGCTGGATCACCAGATAATAAATTTACTACTCCTGGAGGAACGCCTGCATCATTTATAATATTCATAAGTTCCATTATACTACCTGGAGTAATCACATCAGGCTTACAAATTACCGAACATCCTGCAGCTAAAGCAGTAGAAATTTTTCTTGAGGATAAAACTATTGGAAAGTTCCATGGTATTAATCCAGCAACAACTCCAACTGGCTCATATTTTATGTACATTCTTGTATGTTCAAATCTACTTTCAACTATTTGACCATAAATTCTTTTTGTTTCTTCAGAGTTCCATTCAAAAATATCTGCAGCTCCTCCAACTTCCCCTTTTGCTTCTGATAATGGCTTTCCAACTTCTAATGTAAGCCACTTAGCTAGAATATCTGTTCTCTCTCTCATTAGATCAGCAATTTTTCTTATAATTTTTGATCTTTGCCAAGGCGGTGTATTTCTCCAAACTTCTAGACCTTTTTCCGCAGACTTAAGTGCTTTGTTTACATCTTCTTCACTCGCTTTAGATGCCTTACCTAAAACTTCCTCAGTTGCAGGATTTAAAACATCATAAGTTTCATTATTTTGTGATGCTTGCCATTTGCCATCAATGAATTGTCCAAATTTGCTATACATAATTTTTATTTTGTGGTTTATTAGTTGAATATTTGAGGAGAATATAACTAGAAAAATGAGAAAAATAAAGCTTACTTGCGCGCATGCATTGGTTAAACATTTAATAGCTCAGAAAGTCTATATTGATGGTCAAGTTAAGCCTTTGTTTCCTGGTGTATTCGGTATTTTTGGACACGGAAATGTCGCCTGTCTAGGACAAGCATTAGAAGAAAATAAAGATCAACTTCCAACTTACAGAGGTCATCACGAACAAAATATGGCCTTAACAGGTGTTGCTTATGCAAGAGCTAAAAGAAGAAAGCAAATTTTTATTGCAACAAGTTCGGTTGGACCAGGATCTACAAATCTAGTTACAGCATCAGCTGTAGCAATGAGTAATAGATTGCCAATTTTATTTTTACCTGGAGACACTTACGCAAATAGAATGCCTGACCCTGTATTACAACAAGTGGAACATTTTTCAAATCCTGGAATGACCGCTAATGACTCATTTAAACCAGTTACAAAATATTTTGATAGAATTACAAGGCCAGAGCAAATATTACAGTCACTTCCTCAAGCAATTCAAACCATGTTAGATCCAGCAGAGTGTGGACCCACATGTTTATCTTTGTGCCAAGATGTACAGGGTGAAACTTTTGATTATCCTGAAGAATTTTTTAAAGAAAGAATTCATAATATTAGAAGACCTAGACCTGATGATTTTCAAATCAAACAAGCAGTAGAAAAAATTAAAAATTCAAAAAAACCTATTATAATTTCTGGAGGCGGAGTATTTTATTCTGATGCCATGGATGAGTTAGGCAATTTTGCATTTAAACATAATATACCAGTAACCCAAACAGTTATGGGATACTCAACAATGAAAAAAGATCATTCTCATTTTGTAGGGCCAATAGGTGGCCTTGGCGGTAAGGCAGCAAATAACTTAGCAAAAGAAACTGATTTAGCAATCTGTATAGGAACTAAGCTTGCAGATTTTACAACTGGTTCATGGGCTAATTTTGAAAATCCTGAATTTAAATTAGTTTCAATTAATATAGCAAGACATGATGCGAACAAACATTTAGCAGAAGCAGTTATAGGTGACGCAAAAGTTACCTTAACAGAATTATCTAACACTATTGGAGATTGGAAATCATCTGATAGCTGGTATAAAAAATCACAGGTTGAGTTAAAATCTTGGAATGAATACGTGGATAAAGAGAGTGGTCCAACAAATCAAGAATTACCAAGTTATGCTCATGCTGTTGGAGCAATTTATAGGAATTCAGATCCAACTGATATAGCTGTTACAGCAGCCGGAGGTTTGGTCGGAGAAGTTGTTCAAGTTTGGCGTCCAAAAGAGCTAAATACTCATGAAACAGAGTGGGGGTTTAGTTGCATGAGTTATGAAATTTCTGGTGCTCTTGGTATAAAAATGGCTAATCCTGATAAAGACGTAATTGCTTTTGTTGGCGATGGATCATACCTACTTAACAATTCAGATATATATTCTTCAGTAATTACTAATAATAAATTAATAATCATTGTATGTGATAATGGAGGTCATGCTGTTATAAATAGACTTCAATTGTTCAAGGGTGGAAAAGAATTTAATTGTTTGTTTAATTCCTCAAATATTCAAAACTCTAAAGAAGTAAATTTTGCTCAACATGCAGCAAGTATGGGAGCAAAATCAGAACATGTTTCTAGTATTTCAGAATTAGAAGAGGCATTTAAAAGAGCTAAACAATCAGATGTAACTTATGTTATATCAATTAAAACACATAGTTACGAATGGCTTGAAGGATCAGCTTATTGGGAAAGCCCTACGCTTGAAATACCAACATCAAAAGAAAATGAAGAGGCATTAAAACTCCACAAAGAAGGAAAATCAAAACAGAGACAAGGTGTTTAAAAACTTTATATGAATAAAGTTTTTAAAATTGGCTTAATAGGTTGTGGACATATTGCTGAAACATATTTTAGAGCTGAAAAATATTTTAATAATATAAAAATTATTAAATGTGCTGATATTAATGAGAAAGCTTCTAAGCGTTGTGCTTTAAATTTTGGAATAAAATCTGTAACTGTTAATGATCTTCTTAAAGATAATGAAATTGAAATTATTCTAAACCTTACAATTCCAAAAGCACATTATCAAATATCCAAAAAAGCTTTAATAAATGGAAAACATGTTTATTCAGAAAAACCATTAGCAATAAATTTAAATGATGGGAAAAAATTATTAAAAATTTCAAAAAAGAAAAAATTATATTTAGGAAACGCTCCTGATACTTTTTTAGGAGGTGGAATTCAAAAATCTAAAGAATTAGTTGAAAAAAATATTATAGGAAATGTAAAATTAGGAAATGCAGTTTTTGCTTTTCCTGGTATTCAATCCTACCATCCTAATCCTGAACCTTGGTTTACAAAAAAAGAGGGAGGTCCAGTTATCGATATGGGACCATATTATATTACTGCTTTAGTAAATCTTTTAGGATCAGCAAAAAAAGTTACTGGCACAATTATTCAAGGCCAAAAATATAGAACTATTGGGATAGGACCAAAAAAAGGCAAAAAATTTAAAGTAGAATGTCCAACTACTTATTTATCTACAATCACTTTTAAAAATAACTCCGTTATAAGATTAACATTATCATTTGATGTTATAGCTCATCAAAGAAATCATATTGAATTATATGGAGAAAAAGGGTCAATGATAGTTCCAGATCCAAATATGTTTGGTGGATCAGTATTAACTTGCAATAAATTAGGTGATAATTGGAAAGAGTTTAAGACTACAAAAATGTCTTTAGGGAGGATTAATATAAGAACACAAAGTTCAAGAGCAAATGAAACACCAACTAATGCAAACTATCGAGGTGTAGGGTTATCAGAGATGGCATATTCTATTGAAAATAAAAGAAAACATTTATGTAGTGGTGAAATTTCTCTTCATGTATTAGACATTATAACTTCTATTATGAAGGCAGCTAAGTCTGGCAAAACTCAATATATTAAAACTTTTTGCGCAAAACCAGAAAAGTTTTCAAAATTAGATATTAAGAAATTACTAAAGTAAATATAAAATGAAAAAACATATTGTAATTTCAGATCCATTTCCAAGAACATTAGATTTAATTTTTTCAAAAAAAAAACTTAAGGAATTAAAATCAAAATATAAATTAATAACTGCTCCTAAGTTAAATAAAAAAAATTTTTATGAAAAAAATATTCATAAAGCCACTTTTATAATTGGTCAGCCAGACCTTGACAAAAATCTTTTATCAAAAGCTTCAAAATTGAAATGTATCATAAATGTTGAAAGTAATTTTACGGATAATATTGACTATGAATATTGTTTTAAAAAAAAAATTGATGTAATAGCTACATCACCTGTATTTTCAAAGCCAGTTGCTGAAATAGCTTTAGGTATGACTTTATCAATACTAAGAAACATTCATAATGCTCATTTTGATTTTGTAAAAGGAAAAGAAAAATATGGTTTAGAAAGTAATTTAAATGCTTCTCTTTTAACAAATAAAAAAATTGGTTTATTGGGTTTTGGAGATTTAGCAAAGGCGCTTTATCCTCTTTTGCTACCCTTTACAAAAAATATAAGTGTATATGATCCCTGGATACCAAACAAAATTATTAAAAAAGCTGGTTTTAAATCAATTAATCTAAGTAAAATGTTTAGCGATTGTGAGATTATTTATGTACTAGCAACAATCACAACTAAAAATAAAAATTTAATAGACAAAAAATTATTAAATAGAATGAGGCCAAAATCAGTTTTTATTTTAATGAGTAGAGCAGCAATTGTTAACTTTGAGGATCTTAAAAAAAGAATTAAGAAAGGAGGTATCTATGTTGCTACGGATGTATTTCCTGAAGAGCCGGTTAAAAAAAATGATCCAATTAGAAAACTGGAAAATGTATTGTTTTCAGCTCATAGGGCGGGAGCTTTAGAACAGGCTTTTTTTGAAATGGGTGAAATTGTTCTAAAAGATATGAGCTTAATTTTAAAAAAAAAGGCACCAAAATTCTGTAAAAGGGCTCGAAGCAAAACAGTAAATCTGTTAGCCTCAAAACCTGTTGCAATTAACTGATTTTTTTATATTTTCATGATTTATGTCATCAATTAATCAACTACTTCTCGAAGCAAAAAGTGTAACAAAGTACTTTGGAACCATAACGGCTCTTGAGAATGTAAATTTAAAGATACATGCAGGAGAATGCCTCGGTGTTGTGGGTGATAATGGGGCTGGAAAAACGACATTAATGAAGGTTCTATCTGGACTTTATAAACCAAGTTCTGGCTCACTATATTTTGATGGTAAAAAAGAGATATTAGAAAGTCCAAAGGATTCACAAGAGTTAGGCTTAGAAATGGTCTACCAGGATTTGGCTTTAGCAGGAAATCTTCCTATTGGTGAAAATATTTTTTTGGGACGTGAGCCTACTAAAAATCTTGGTTTTATTAAGCTGCTAGATTTTAAAAAAATAAAAGAACTTACTGATGCTCATTTAGGTAAGTTAAAAATTAATGTAAAAAGTGCTGATCAAAAAGTAGAGGAACTTTCGGGGGGTCAAAGACAAGCAGTGGCTATAGCAAGATCTACTGCTTTCAATGCAAAAGTAGTTATTATGGATGAACCAACTGCTGCTCTTGCCATTAAAGAAGTTGGGAAAGTTTTAGATTTAATTAATAGCTTAAAAAAAACTGGAGTAGGTGTAATTGTAATCAGCCATAGAATGGATGATATATTTGCTGTTTGTGATCGTGTGATGGCTTTATTTCAAGGAACTAATTTTGCTGAATCTGAATTATCAAAAACTTCTAGAGACGAAGTAATTGGTTGGATCATGGGAAAAAAATAATTATGGATAATAAAGACCAAGAAAAAGATTCACTATATTTAAAATTAATTCCTTACTTTGATAGATATGGAATTTTATTATTATTACTCATCATGATAGTGGTAATGCATTTCTTGCAGCCAGATGTTTTTTTGTCGTGGAGAAATGTAACCAACGTATTTAAACAAATATCTTGGCAATCTATGCTTGCTCTAGGAGTTTTCATGGTAATTGTAACTGCAGGTATTGACCTTTCAGTTGGTTCTATAATGATGTTGTCATTGATGATATTAGCAATTGTAGCAAAAGCAGGTGCGCCTTGGTTTGTTGTTGCTATGACACCACTTATAGCAGGATTAATATGTGGACTAATAAATGGTCTTGGAATTACTATTTTGCGGATGCCTCATCCCTTCATAATGACACTAGGTACACTATATATCTTTAGAGGTACTGGAAATTTAATTTCAGGTGGAACACCAATAAGTGGCTTTACTGACGAAGTAAGGTATCTTGGCCATGGAAGAATAGATTTAACTTGGTTAGGTCTCGAAAAATCTCAGTACCTTCCAGTGAGTTTAGTTCTAATTGCAATTGTATATATAATTTTCTGGGTTTTCATGAATCATACAAGAACTGGTAAATGGATTTATGCTATTGGAGGTAACCCCAGTGCAGCAAGAGCGTCAGGCGTTAACGTAAATAAAATTTTAGTAATTGTTTACTCTTTATGCGGATTTTTATCAGGTATTGGAGCATTAATTTTAGCAGGAAGAACAGACTCTGGATATCCTAACGCTGGTTTACAGTCTGAGTTAGATGCTATAGCAGCATGCATTATTGGTGGAGCAAGTTTCTTTGGGGGTAGAGGAACTGTTCTTGGTGTTTTTGCTGGGGTAATGATAATGGGTATTTTGCGTAACGGTCTAAATTTAATGGACGTTAGTTCTTTTTGGCAGCAAGTTCTAATTGGATCGATAATAGTTCTTGCAGTTTATATAGATGTATTAAGAAGAGATCTAGGAACAAGAAAATAAGTTCTATCTCAAGTTGTTTTTTATATTTTTGACCTACATTCTATAATTTGTTGAATTTTTCAGCAAAATTAGTTTTAATAAGCTTTATTTAACAAAGAGGGAAACAATATGAATAAATTAATTAAATCTATAGGTGTATTAATTGCATCTACTTTTCTTTTTTTAAGTGTTTCAACAGGAGTAAATGCTGAAAAGAAAATACTATTTAGTATCAAAGGACCTGGTTCTGGAAATCCATTTTGGGCTTCAGTAACTAAAGGAGCTGAAGAAGAAGCAGCAAAATTAGGTGTAAAATTAATTTTGATTGCACCTCCACAAGAAGGAGATGTTCAAGCACAAATTAACCAAGTAGAAGACCAACTTGCAAAAGGTGTTGATGCATTAGCACTTGCACCAGGAGATCCAAATGCTTTTGCTCCAATCGTAGATGATGCGATTAAAAGCGGAGTTCCAGTTGTGTTTGTTGACACTAAAGGAATTAACGAAGGCGTAACTTTTATTGGAACAAATAATATGAATGGTGCAGAATTAGCTGCTAAATTTATATGTGATAAAACTCCAAAAGGTTCAGATGTTGCAATTCTTACTGGAATTGAATCTCAATCAACTGCTCTGTTAAGAAGAGATGGTGCAATTAAAGGATTTAAAAATTGCGGTTTAAATCTTGTTGCTACACAAACTGCAGAGTGGGATACAGCAAAAGGAAGATCGGTGACAGAGTCAATCATTCTAAAAAATCCAAACATCAAAGCAATATTTGCTTCTAATGACAATATGGGATTAGGTGCTATGCAAGCTTTAAAAGATGCTGACATGAACGATGTAATTGTTGTTGGTTTCGATGCAACTCCTGATGCAGCTACGAGTATTTTGAAAGGTGAAATGACTGCAACGATTGCTCAGTTCTCATACAACATGGGTGCTTATGGTGTTAAGTACGCTCTTGAGTTAGCTAACGGTGGAAGTATTGATATAAACATCGATACTGGAACACAGTTAGTAACAACTGCAAACGCTAACGATTTTAAATAATCTTTAGTTTTAAAGAACAATTTAAAGGGTGGAATTTTATTCCACCCTTTTTTTTTATGTATTATAATCTCTAAATGTTAATTAATATTAATCCTATATTAAGCCCAGAATTACTGTTTCATTTAAGATCTATGGGGCATGGAGAAAAATTAATTTTAGCAGATGCAAATTTTCCATCAAACTCTACAAATAATAAAGTAATTCGATTAGATGGAGTAAATATTAAAGACGCAGCGTCCGCTATATTATCTGTATTTCCATTAGATAGTTTTGTTGTGTCTCAAGGTGGATCTCCAGCTCTTAGAATGGAGGTCGATAACAAACCAGACGAATTAACTGAGACACATAAAGAATTTATTGAAGCAGTAAAATCAATCTCAGGAGAAAATTGGAAAGTTGGATCAATTTCAAGACAGGATTTTTACGTAGAAGCAAAAAAAGCATATTGTATAGTAACTACTACAGATGCTAGACCATTTGGATGTTTTGTAATTACTAAAGGTGTTATTTTACCAGATGGAAAAGTCTGGACTTAATAAATGAAATCCATTTGTGTTTTTGGTGTTTTTGTAGCTGACCTTTGTTTTGTCGCTGATGCTATTCCTGAAAAAGGACAAACTATTTTAGGTAGTAAACATATTGTTGGTCCTGGTGGAAAAGGATCAAACCAAGCAATAGCTGCAGCTAGGCTTGGAGGTAAAGTAAATTTTATAACAAAAATTGGGAATGACCAAAATGCAAATATGGCCCTAAACCTCTACAAGGAAGTAGGGATAAATACAGACTCAATAATTCAAGATGGAAATCAGTTAACAGGTGTAGCAGGTATAATGATAAACGAAAAAACTGGAGACAACGCTATAAACATTGTACCAGGTGCAGCCGGTTCTTTAACTAATAAAGACATTAATAAAAATATAAATTTTATAGAAAATTCAGAAATATTTTTAACTCAGTTAGAGACACCTTATGAGGTAACTAGTTATGCACTTCAAAAAGCTAAAGAAACAGGTTCAGTAACTATTTTTAACCCAGCACCCGCATCAAACATTAATGAAGGTGATTTTAAATGTATGGACTATTTTACACCTAATGAAACAGAAGCAAGTTTTTATCTAAAAAAAAATGTTGAAAGCAAAAAGGAAATTGAAGAAGCTGCGAAAAATTTTCTAAATAAAGGAGTTAAAAATATTGTTATAACTCTAGGCTCAAAAGGAGTTTATTTTGCAAACTCATCTGAAAGCTATTTTCTAGATGCCTTTAATTTGAAAGATAAAGTTATCGATACAACAGGAGCAGGAGATGCATTTAATGGAGCTTTTGCATATGCTTTGTCTAAAAATCATAAAAATAAAGATGCTTTAGAATTTGCAAATAAGGTTGCTGGTATTTCAACTACAAGAGTTGGAGCAGCCAATGCAATGCCTAAGTTTAAAGAAGTAGAAGACTATTAGTTATTCTATAATTTTAAAATCAGACTTATATTTATCAGTGATTGTTAAACCAAGACCTGGTTTATTATCATCTAGATCTATATATCCATTTTCAGGCGCAGGATCTCCTTCAAAAATGTAATAGAATAATTCATTTCCTATTTCTACATCATGGACTGGAAAAAACTCTGAAATTGGACAATTGAAATTAGACATTGTTAAATGATAATTATGCATTTGACCAGCATGAGGAATAACTGGTACTTGATAAGCTTCTGCAAGTGCATTTATTTTATTTGCAATTGTAAATCCACCAACTCTATTATTATCATATTGAATATAGCTGACTGCTTTAATATCCAACAATTGTTTAAATCCAAATAAGTTGAATTCATGTTCTCCACCAGAAATTGGAATTGCATTCATATTATTTAATTCTGCATATCCATGCATATCGTCTGCTATAACTGGTTCCTCCAACCATCTTGGGTTAAATTTTACCAATTTAGGTATCATCCTTTTTGCATAATCTAAGTTCCAACCCATATAACATTCCATCATTAAGTCAGTATCATATCCAATAACTTCTCTAACTGCTTCAGCTAGTTCAATATTCTTTTTCATACCTTCTGGACCATCTTTTGGACCCCATCCAAATCTCATTTTAAACATTTTGAAACCTTGCTTAACATAGCTTTCAGCTTCTTTTTGTAGTTCTTTTATTGGCTGGCTGTAAAGTTTAGATGCGTAAACAGGTATCTTTTCTTTGGTTCGTCCACCTAATAATTTAAAAACAGGTTTATTTGTAACTTTTCCCATTATATCCCAGAGCGCAATATCAATTGCAGAAATAGCAACCATCCCCAATCCTCTTCTTCCCCATGCGTGAGTTCTTCTGTACATTTTTTCCCAAATATAAGAATAATCAAAAGGATCTTCACCTATTACTAAAGGTGTTAAATAAGTATCGATTGTTTTCTTCACTAATTGTGGTGCGAGAGCTGCGTTTCCAATTCCAATTATACCGTCGTCTGTTTCTATTTCACATATCAACCATTCATGAAATCTAAAAGAACCCATAGCGTCTGATTTTTCAAACAAAAGGTCTGAAGCATTTGTGCAAAAATTATTTTGTGGAGGAACTGTTTTACCATTCCATTGATATACCTTTGTACGAATACTTTTTATTTTGGACATTTAATTGTTTTTATTTTCTGCCATTGTTAATGCAATTTTGAATGAATTCAAAGTAGGTTCTAAATTTGCTTTATTTTTACCTGCAATATCGAATGCTGTACCATGAGCAGGAGTGGTAATAGGTACAGGTAAACCTCCTTGAACGGTTACTCCTCGATCAAATCCAAATGCTTTTAAACCTGATTGTAAAGCATCATGATACATACCAACAATACAATCATAATTTCCATTTTTATAGGCAGTGATAAAAGATGTATCACATGGTAAAGGTCCATCAGCATTAATACCTAGTTTTTTTGCTTCTTCTATTGCAGGTATAATTTCATCCTTTTCCTCTGTTCCAAATTCAGCATGAGGATTTAGTGCCTGAACTGCTACTCTTGGATTTTTAATACCATTTAATTTCATGGCTTCATTTATAAGTTTAATTGGCTTAATAATTTTTCCCTTTTTTACATGTTCTGGAACTTCTTTTATTGGAATATGTGATGATACCCTTGCAGTCCAAAAATTATCAATAACATTAAACTCGCAAAAAAAATTTTTAACCTCTAACTTTTCGGCCATTAAATGTAATTCATCAGAATATTTATTTCCACCAAGTTTAAGGCTTGTTTTGTTAAATGGTCCAAAGTTTATTGCATGAATTTTATTTTCTTTAGCAAGATCTAAAGCTAAATTTAACGAATCTAAAACGCTTTCTCCCGCCTCTTTAGAGCACTCAGATAATTTATAATTATGATTTTTACCTTTAGAGATATCTAGAAAAAATTTACTACCTTTTGTAAAATCAATATTATCGAAATCTTCTACAAAATTTAAATTATGTGATTTGCCTGAAATTTTATTTCCACTCTCTAATATATTTTTTTCACCTATGATAATTACATTAGCCTTGTTAGTGATTTCCTCTGACAATAGTTTTGAGACCAATTCAGGTCCTATACCTGAAGGATCCCCTAAAAGAACTGCTATGTTAATTTTATTTTGAACCATTTTTTACTTTACGCTATGTATCAGATTATGTTTATATAATTAAATATAAATTAACTAAAAAAAAGAGGGAAATTATGAAAAAAAGTTTTAAACTTTTCTTAGCAGCTGCATTTCTAGTAACAGAATTTTTCGTTGTTGCACTTCCACTTATGATTACTTCTGCAAAAGCAGATGGTCACCCAATTCAAGCTATTACTCATGCTGGTTTTGGTGGAGGTACAGACGTAACTACTAGAATGATGCTTTTAAGAGCACGTAGAGTACTTAAACAAGATATGCAATTGGTTAACAAAAAAGGTGGTGGTGGAGCAGTATCAATGGATTATATGATGAGTCTACCTGCTGACGGACAACACACTTTAACTTGGACTACAGGTCATGCTGTTTCAATGGCGTTAGGTAAAACTAAAGTTAAAATAAGTGATATGCAACCACTAGCAAGAGGAACTGACGATCCTCAATTGTTTGTTGTAAATTGTAAAGCAGACATTAAAGACGCTAAAAAATTTATTAGTACTCAAAAGTCAAAATCACTTAAATACGGAACAACACATGTTGGTGGAATTGATGATGTTAGTGCTATTGCATTTACAAAAAAAGGTGGATTAAAAGATCCAACTATTGTTGCTTATAAAGGTGTAGCTCCAATTAAAACTAACTTAATCAAAGGCGATATTGATGTAGGTGTTTTAAACTTAGGGGAGGCATTAACAGAAATAAATGACGGAACACTTTGTGTGTCTGTTGTCTTAGCAAATAATAGAATGGCTAAAATTGGAGACTCTCCAACAGCTAAAGAATTAGGAATACCTGTTTCTTTATCTACTGTTAGAGGTTTTGTAACTAAAAAAGGAGCACCAGCTGAAAGAGTTAAAGAATTAGAAGCTGGCATGATGAAAGCTATGAGCCATAACTACTACAAAAATTTCTTAACAGAAATTGGTCTTGACGAGACAAGTGTAGTTGGTGCTGATGAATGGGGTAAGCAAATGGAAGAAATGCTTACAGAGATGACAGCACAACTTAAAGCTTTGGGTTACATTAATTAGTCATAAGAAAGTACATTTTTTATGAATAATGTACGAAATAAAAAAAGGGCAAACAAAAGTTTGCCCTTTTTTTTTAAAGATGAGTTTAAAGTTTCATTTATTATTGTTTTTATCTCAGTAATTTTACTAATAAGTACCTTTTCGTTTGATATTGTTCCTCCAATTTTAAACAGAGGTATACAACCTGCAACTTTTCCTAAAGCTTTATTAATATTAATAATAAGCTTAACTTTTATTATCTATTATCTATCAATAAAGAATCCTTGGAAGATAGGAAAAAAATTACCCAAAACATTTTTTTTAACTTTACTTAGTTTTTTAATATTTGTTTTTATTTCAAAGACTTTAGATTTCTTTTTAGCCATATCAGTATTGTCATTTTTTGTTTCCTATAATTGGGGTGAAAGAAGAATATTTTATTTATTATTAGTAAGTATTATTTTTCCTATTTTGGTTTTTATTTTTTTTGAAACAATCTTAGGCTTAAGATTTCCTCCAGGAATAATTACTAATCTTTATTATTATTAAAATGGATAATCTTTTATTAATGCTGACACCTTTATTTAGTTCAAAACTATTGATAGTTTTGCTTTTTGGAACTTTGTTTGGATTGATTCTAGGAGTTCTTCCTGGTTTGGGTCCCACAACAGGAGGAGCATTAATTTTACCATTTACTATGACGCTAGACCCTTTATCCGCAATAGTATTGTTAACTTCTATTTATTGTGCAGGAACTTATGGAGGAGCAATCACTGCAGTATTAATTAATACTCCAGGAACTCCAGCAGCCGCAGCCACATGTCTAGATGGATATCCTTTGGCTCAAAAAGGTGAAGCGGGCAGAGCCTTGGGAATGGCAACTGTATCAAGTACAGTTGGAGGAATTTTTAGTGTTATAATTTTAGTATTTTTTGCACCACTTTTAGCAAAACTTGCTTATGAATTTGGACAACCTGAATATTTTGCATTAGCAATTTTTGGTTTAACCATGCTTTCTTCTATAGGAGAAGGCAGTCCTATTAAAAACTTAATTGCTGGGGCATTTGGAATTTTAATTTCAACTATTGGAAAAGATTTTATGACATCAATAGATAGGTTTACTTATGGAATTAACGAACTCTCCGTCGGTATTGGTTTTATTCCAGTAGTTGTTGGTTTATTTGCAATTAGTGAAATGCTAACTCAATCAACAATTCTTGATCAAGTATTTAAGAGAGTAGCTTTAAAGGCTGTAAAACTTCCAACTAAAGATGATTATAAAAAAACATGGAAAACTATTCTTAGATCAAGCGGAATAGGTTCATTCATTGGAGTTTTGCCGGCTGAAGGTGGAACTGTAGCATCATTAATTGGTTATTCAGAGGCTAAAAGATTTTCTAAAAATCCTGAAGAATTTGGTAAAGGATCAATAGAAGGTATTGCTGGTGCAGAAGCTGCAAATAATGCTGCAACTGGTGGAGCAATGGTACCTACATTAGCACTTGGAATTCCAGGAAGTGCCACGACAGCTGTAATACTAACAGGTTTAATTATTCATGGTGTTAGACCAGGTCCAGATTTATTCAGAGAGCAACCTGATTTTTTATATGGCATATTTGGAGCCATGTTAATTGCAAATGTTTTATTTTTTATCTTTGGATTTTTTGGAGCAAAAGTATTTGCGAGAATTACCTTAGTTCCTAACAAAATTTTGTGGCCAATGATATTTGCTGTATCTGTTTGTGGAACATATTCACTTAGCCAATCAATTATTGATGTTTGGATTATGTTATTTTTTGGAGTACTAGGATTTTTTATGAGAAGATTTGGATTTTCAGTTGTTCCTGTAATTATAGGATTAATTTTAGGAGAGTTAGTAGAGGGAACTTTAAGACAATCTTTAGTTATTTTTGATGGAAATTGGTTGATGTTTTTAACAAGACCAATAGCTTTAACCTTTTTTATTTTATCTTTAATTGCATTGGCTTTTCCTTTATTAAGGTCAAAAAAACAAAAAAAATAATATGATTAATTTTGATTTAAAAGATAGAGTTGCAATAGTGACAGGAGGTGCCCAAGGTTTTGGACTAGCTATTACGGAGAGATTTATTGCCTCTGGAGCAAGTGTTGTAATTTGGGATATAGACAAAGAAGCAATCAAAACCGCAACAAAAAAAATTAATTCAGATAAGGTTTCATACCAAATTGTTGATGTTGGAAATTATGAGAATATAGAAAAAAATTTAGCTGAAATTGAAAAAAAACACAAAAAAATTGATATTTTCATCAATAATGCAGGAGTTGCAGGAAAAAATACCACGGTAGTCGACTATCCACTTGATGAGTGGAAAAAAGTTATAGACCTAAATCTAAATGCAGTATTTTATTGTTGTAAAGCCGTAACGCCTTACATGCTTAAAAATAATTATGGAAGAATTGTTAATATTGCCTCTATTGCAGGAAAAGAAGGCAATCCTAACGCTAGTGCTTACAGCACTTCTAAAGCAGGAGTAATAGGTTTAACAAAGTCATTGGGAAAAGAATTAGCACTAAAAAATATTGCAGTTAATTGTGTTACTCCAGCAGCAGCAAAAACTAGAATATTTGATCAAATGACTGAGGAACATATAAATTATATGTTATCTAAAATTCCTAGAAATAAATTTGCAAAAGTTAATGAATTAGCATCCCTTGTGACTTGGTTATCAAGTGAAGAAAATTCTTTTTCAACAGCTGCTGTTTTTGATTTGAGTGGTGGAAGAGCAACTTATTGATTTATGCAAATAGGTATTGATGTTGGAGCTACAAAAATTGAAAGTGTAGTTTTAGATGAAAAAGGAAACGAAAGTCACCGTGAGAGAACTGATTGTCCAAAAGACTATTTTCAAATTATAAAAACCATTAAAGAAATTAACAAAAAGTTAGAAAAAGAATTTAAAAATGGACTACCGATTGGTGTTTGTCATCCTGGCATTCATTCACCTCAAACAGGATTAGTTAAGAACGCTCCTAACTGTTATTGGTTAGAAAAAAAACCATTTCAAAATGATCTAAGAAAAGAATTAGGTAAGGAGGTATTTTGTGAAAATGATGCCAATTGCTTTGCTTTGTCTGAAGCTTTAGATGGGGCAGGAAAACATTATAAAATTGTTTATGGAATTATTATTGGCTCTGGGGTAGGTGGTGGTTTAGTAATAGATAAAAAAATTGTTAGCGGACCAAATGGAGTAGCAGGGGAGTGGGGACATAATCAAATTAACCATTTAATTTCCAAAAAAGAAAATTTCGAATCTACCAATCTAAGAGAAGGCGAGATTGAGAGTTTTATGTCAGGCTTAAGTTTAGCTAAAAAATTTAATAAGCAATTTAAAAAAAATTTAAAAACTAATGAGATCTTTGAACTGTATAGAAAACATGATTTAGATGCAGAAAATTTAATAGATAATTTTAAAGTAAATTTAGCAATGTCCTTATCAAATATAATTAACATTCTTGATCCCGATTGTTTCGTTTTTGGCGGGGGTGTTTCAAATGAAATTGATTTTTTAAGTGAAATCGAAACTATTGTAAGAAAATTTGTAACAGGCAGAGAGTATGAAGGTGTGTTTCTTAAACCAAAGTACGGAGATGCTAGTGGTGTTAGAGGTGCTGCAAGATTAGGAAGAAAATCAATCTATTAATACTACAAATCAATTATTAGTTGTATTTTTTTTTCTTGTAGTCTTTTAATAAATCAATCTATAATTGTTTTTTTTAAGTTAACTTAATTTAACAAATAAGAGGGAAATATATGAAAAAAATGCTAATTGCTCTAATTGCGTTTGCATTCACTTCTACATCTTCTTTTGCAGGACCAAAAATTGAGGTTTTGCACTGGTGGACATCAGGTGGTGAAGCAGCTGCACTTAAAGTATTAAAAGATGATTTCGCTGCAAACGGTGGTGAATGGTTAGACATGCCTGTAACAGGCGGTGGTGGAGATGCTGCCAACGTTGCACTTAAAGCAAGAATAGTTGCAGGAGATCCTCCTTCAGCTTCTCAAATTAAAGGTCCAACAATTCAAGAATACGATCAAGAGGGTGTTGTTGCTCCATACAACATTGATCCTATTGCTCAATCAGAGGGTTGGGACAGTTTATTAGATCCAATGATTGCTGCAGTTCATAAATGTCAAGATAACAGTGGTCCATATTGTGCGGCTCCAGTAAACATTCATAGGATTGATTGGATGTGGGCTAACAAAGCAGTATTCGATGCTAATGGAATTTCAGTTCCTACATCTTGGGATGAATTAAATGCAGCAGCAGAAAAACTTCAAGCTGCAGGAATTATTCCTTTTGCTCACGGTGGTCAAGCTTGGCAAGATGCAACAGTTTTCGAAGCAGTAGCTATGGGTATTGGTGGAAATAACTATTATAAAAACTGTTATGTAGATCTTAAAGAAACTTGTTTAAGAAGTGAGACAACTGTAAAAGTTTTTGATCAAATGAGAAAACTTCAAGGTTTTACAGATGAAGGTAGTCCAGGAAGAGATTGGAACGTTGCAACTGGAATGGTTATTGAAGGAAAAGCTGGTTTCCAAATTATGGGTGACTGGGCAAAAGGTGAATTTACTGCTGCTGGAAAAGTACCAGGCGTAGATTACTATTGTGCTGCAACTCCATCTAATAATGGATACTTGTACAATGTAGATAGCTTTATATTCTACAAAACAAGTGACCCAGACAAACAAGAAGGTCAAAAATTATTAGCTAAATTAATGATGGGTAAGAATTTCCAAAAAGTTTTTAACCTATACAAAGGATCAATTCCAGCACGTTTAGATGTACCAATGGATGAATTTGATAAATGTGCAAAAACATCAAATTCTGACATCAAAACTGCGGGAGCAAGTGGTGGATTAGTTCCAAGTTTTGCTCATGGAATGGCTCAAGGTAATACTATGAAAGCTGCTTTACAAGACGTGATTACAGAACATTTTAATTCTGACATGTCTTCTGTTGATGCAGCAAATGCTTTGGCTGATTCAGTTTTAGACAATATGTAAAAATATAAAAATTAAGGCCACCTAAAATTTAGGTGGCCTTTTTTTTTAATCAAAATTAGAAAATATTTATAATGCTCAAGTGGTTAGAAAAAAACCTACCTAAAATCGTAATGGCGCCAGCTGTTGGATTAATTGGTTGGTTTGTCTATGGTTTTGTACTTTGGACTTTATATATATCTTTTACAAATTCTAAAATCTTACCCAAATACGAGCTTTGGGGAGTTGGACAATATGTTAAACTTTGGGGTTCTAGAAAATGGCTTATTGCAGTAGATAACTTACTTATTTTCACAGCGTTGTTCTTAATTTTTTGTGTTGTGATTGGAATTATTCTTGCAATATTTTTAGATCAAAAAATTAGAGCTGAAGGTGTCTTAAGAACTATTTATCTATATCCTATGGCTTTATCTTTCATAGTTACTGGAACTGCTTGGAAGTGGATTTTAAATCCAACACTCGGTATCCAAAAAATGTTTATCGATTGGGGTTTTGAAAATTTCACATTTGATTGGTTAGTAAATAGAGAAATGGCAATCTACACCATTGTGATTGCAGGTGTTTGGCAATCTGCTGGATTCGTAATGGCATTATTTCTAGCTGGATTGAGATCAGTTGAAGATGAAATTGTGAAAGCAGCTAAAATAGATGGTGCAAATTTATTTACAGTTTATTGGAAAATTTTACTTCCTATGATGAGGCCAGTCTTTTTTACAAGTTTTGTGATTTTAGTTCACATTTCTATAAAAAGTTATGATCTTATAGTTGCGCTAACCCAGGGTGGACCTGGTATATCAACAACTATGCCTGCCTTATATATGACCCAAACTGCATTCCATAAAAGTCAAGTTGGTTTGTCAGCCGCGAGTGCAATCATGATGTTTATGGCTGTAGCGGCAGTAATTATCCCGTATTTATATTCTGAGCTAAGGAGAGAAAATGCAAGATAAGTTACAGACATCATACAAACAACTTGAAATGAAGTCTAAATACACAAATATGTTTTTGAGATGGTTTTTGTATTTTGCTTTAATACTTTTTGCATTGTATTTTATTTTTCCTCTATACGTAATGGTAGTAACTTCATTAAAAACTATGGAGGAAATCCGTCAAGGAACACTTTTAACATGGCCAAGTGGATTAAACTTTGAATCCTGGGCAGTTGCATGGGGAGGTAGAGGATATGGAGCGGGAGATACCTTTTTAAGACCATATTTTTGGAATTCATTCAAGATGGTTGTTCCAGCTGTATTTTTTTCTACATTTATAGGAGCTATGACTGGATATGTTTTAACAAAATGGAGATTTAAAGGAGATCAATGGGTTTTTCTTTTTTTACTATTTGGATGTTTTATTCCATTTCAGGCAATTCTGCTACCAATGGCAAGAACTCTTGGAGTTTTAGGAATATCAAATTCTATAATAGGACTAGTATTAGTCCACACAGTTTATGGAATTCCATTTACAACTTTGTTTTTTAGAAATTACTATATTTCTGTTCCTACAGAATTAGTAAAAGCTGCACGAATTGATGGAGCGGGTTTCTTCAAAATATTTTTCAAAATTTTACTTCCAATTTCAGCACCCATTATTGTTGTGACTGTTATTTGGCAATTTACACAAATCTGGAATGACTTTTTGTTTGGATCAACTTTTTCATTTGGAAAAGCAGCACCAATTCAAGTTGCTTTAAATAACATGGTTTTATCAAGTACAAGTGTTAAAGAATATAACGTAGATATGGCATCAGCTATAATTGCGGGTATTCCAACACTTATTGTTTATGTTTTAGCTGGTAAATATTTTATTAGAGGATTAACTTCAGGAGCAGTAAAAGGATAATAATGAAAACATTAAGAATTGAGGAATTATCAAAAAACTTTGGATCTACTGAAGTTTTAAGAAAAATTAATCTAGAAATAGATGAAGGGAATTTCTTAGTTCTTTTAGGCCCTTCAGGCTGTGGTAAATCAACTTTGCTAAATATTATTGCAGGCTTAGAAACTATAAATGAAGGTAATATTCACATTGATGATTACAACGTAAGTAAAGTAGAACCAAAAGACCGAAATATTGCAATGGTATTTCAATCGTATGCTTTGTACCCATCAATGAACGTACGTGAGAACATGATTTTTGGTCTTAAACAAGCAAAAGTTTCAAAAGAAAAAATAGAAGAGCAGCTAGAAAAAGTATCAAAATTTTTACAAGTAGACGCATTATTAGAGAGAAAACCTTCACAGTTATCAGGTGGGCAAAGACAACGTGTTGCAATTGGTAGAGCTCTTGTGAGAGAACCAAGAATATTTTTATTTGATGAACCTTTGTCTAATTTAGATGCAAAATTAAGAGTTGAGATGAGACGAGAAATAAAAAAACTTCATCAACAACTTAAAACAACAGTAGTTTATGTGACGCACGATCAAACAGAAGCAATGAGTTTAGGGACAAATATTGCAATCATGAATCATGGAGTAATCCAACAAAATGATACTCCAGAAAATATTTACAATAAACCTAACAATACCTTTGTTGCAGATTTTATTGGATCTCCTTCAATGAATTTGATTAAAGGTAATCTTAAAGAAAGTTCTAACAAAATTTCATTTATTGCTAATGGATCTAATGTCGAAATTCCAATAAATGGATATAACTTCATTGAAAAATCTAATTTGAATAATAAAGAAGTTTTTTTTGGAATTAGACCAGAACATATATTCTTTAAAAAATCTAATGACAGTGATTTTGAGATCTCTTTAAAAGCTGATTTAAGTGAGTATATAGGTCATGAGCAGATAATGACATTTGATTATGAAAATCAAGAAGTATTAGCTAAATTTCCCTCAACAATAAAAATAGAACTCTCAAAAAATACAAATTTATTTTTTGATTTAACGCAAATTTCCTTATTTGATGCTAAAACAGAGGAGAGAATATAAATGAAAGTTAAATATTTTGATTTAAAAAACAAAAACGTTTTTATTACAGGTGGTGGTTCAGGAATAGGTGCTTCAATAGTTGAACATTTTTGTGAACAGGAATGCGATGTATATTTCGTTGATATAAATAAAAAAGAGTCGAATAAATTGATTAAAAATCTTAAAAAAAAGGGTCTTAAAGCACCTCATTTTATTGAATGTAATCTTATTAAAATCAAAAAATTACAAACTATCATTCAAAAAATAATTAAAACAAAAGGACCTATCGATATTTTAATCAATAATGCAGCTAATGATGATCGACACTCCACAGATCAAGTAGATGAAAAATATTGGAATAATAGAATGGATGTGAATTTAAAGCATTTTTTCTTTACAATTAAAGCAGTTTTAAAAGGAATGATTAAAAATAAGGGTGGCGCCATCGTGAATTTAAGTTCAGTTTCATGGATGTTAGGTGAAGGTGATAAAGTTGCTTACGAGACAGCAAAGTCAGCTGTTATTGGATTGACTAGATCTTTTGCTAGAGAGTTTGGTAAATATAATATTCGGTGTAACTCAGTTACACCAGGATCTATTGCAACTGAAAGACAAATAAAGCATTGGTTAACTCCAAAATATAAAAAATTTATTCTTGATAAACAATGTTTAAAGAGACAACTAAAGCCTGATGATGTAGCAAGTTTAGTTGTTCATCTTTCTTCTGATGTATCGTCAGGATGTACAAAACAAAACTTTATTATAGATGCTGGTATCACTTAAAATTTATATAAGTGCCTAAAAAAATTCAAATATCAGTTGTTGGAATAGGTTTAATGGGACTACAACATATTAAAGCTATTCAAAAATCAAAATTTGCGTCTTTACATTCTATTGTTGAAATAAAAAAAACTGGGGTAGAGTTATCAAATAAGTTAAAAGTGCCACTATATAAAGATATCAAAATTTTATTAGAAAAGAACAAACCCGATGCTGTGATAGTTGCTACTCCCAATATTTTGCACGAAACTGATACAATAAAATTTTTAAAATCAAAAATACCTGTTTTATTAGAGAAACCAATTTCAGATAATATTAAATCTGCAAAGAAAATCATTAGTAGTGCAAGGTCAAATAGAACCTCATTATTAATAGGATATCACAGACGACATAATTCAATTGTTAATAATGTAAAAAAAATAATAGAAAATAAAAAACTTGGTAAAATAGTATCTGCAAATATTTTATGTTGGCTATATAAACATAAAAAATATTTTAATGAAAAATGGAGAGTAACCGAGGGTGGTGGTCCATTAGGCATTAACTTAGTTCATGATATCGATATGATTTGTTATTTACTTGGTCCCGTTAATTATGTTCAGGCATTTAAATCAAATAGTATTAGAAAACATAAAGTTGAGGATACTGCTTCAGTAAATTTATTTTTTAAATCTGGAACCTTATGTACTCTAAACGTATCTGATACCATAGTCTCACCTTGGAGCTATGAATTAACAGCAGGTGAAAATCCTGTCTATCCAATAACTGACCAATCTTCTTATTTTATTGGAGGAACCAAAGGTTCTCTTCAATTCCCGAATTTAAAGTTATGGCACTACAAAAAAGAAAGAAGTTGGTGGAACAATATTTATAATAATAAAATTAAAGTTCAAAAAAGTAATAAAACTCTAATTAATCAAATTGATCACTTTTCAAAAGTAGTTATGAAAAAAGAAAAACCAAAAGTGACTGGTAAAGATGGTTTAAATTCTTTAATAATTTTTGACGCAATAAACAAAAGTTCTAAATCAGGTAAAAAAATAAGAATTAGTTAATTTTTTTTACCTTCTTTGTACCCTCAACTCTAATAAATAAAACTCCAAAAATTATAATTCCTATGAGACCTATTATTTTACTTATATCTGCCGGAACACCAAAAATTAAAAAGTTTATTATTGTTGACCATAATAATTGAGAATATTGAAAATTAGTTACAAATGATAAATTAGATAATTGAATTGCATAAATAATTATAAAATGACTTATGAAACCAAAAATTCCCATAGCAACTAAACCAATCCAATAAATATTATTTTCAATCGGTACCCAATTAAATGAAATATAAATTGTAAATATCAAAGCCCCAGTAACAGCGGTATAGAAAACTGCTGAGAAAGGCTCATTGTTTCCTGAAATAAGTTTTGTAAAAAATTGATAAAGTGCCCAACATAATGGTGGCACAATAGGAAAGATGAGTTCTGGTGATAATACTTTCATACTAGGTCCCAGTGCATAAATAATTGATCCAAAACTTAGCAACATCAATATTGTACCTTTAGGAGATAATATGTCTTTTAAAAAATATGCTGATAAAAGCGAAACAATTAATGGAGCGCTAAAAAAAACTACGTATATGTCAACCAAATCAAATCTTTGCAATGAGTTGAACATAAAAAATGTTGCTGTAACCATTAATAATGATCTAATAATTTGAATTTTAAAATTTCTAGTTAAATTTAGCTTTGGTTTGAAGATTACGAAATAAACACAAAGTGCAACAAAGTGAAAAAAAAATCTTCCCCACACGGCTTGCGTAACTGGCATAACATTTCCTAAATATTTTGCAGTTGAATCCATACATACAAATAAAAAAAACCCTGAAGCGGACAGAAAAATAACCTTAATTAAAGAAGCTTTTTTATTTTCTGACATGATAATTTATGAAAAATTTTTCAAAAAACTACATTACTACGCCTACTTGCCAAGGATTAAATTCCTCGTCACCGTAGCCATTAATTTCACTTTTTGATTTTTTTCCTGAAGCTGTATTTACAACTAGCTCAAATATTCTATTTCCAACTTTATCAATGTCTTCTTTACCTTCTGCAATAGTCCCACAATTTATATCCATATCTTCTTCCATTTTTTCATACATCGCAGTATTTGTTGATAATTTTAAACTCGGAACAGGTTTACAGCCAAAACATGAACCTCTACCTGTTGTGAAACATATTACATTTGCACCTGAAGCAACTTGCCCTGTTACAGACACAGGGTCATACCCTGGAGAGTCCATAAAATTAAAGCCTTTATTTTTTAATGGCTCTGCGTATTCAAGTACATCTTCTAATATTGATTTGCCACCTTTGGCAACTGCGCCAAGTGATTTTTCTAGTATTGTAGTTAAGCCACCTCGTTTATTTCCTGGAGCAGGATTATTATCCATGGTGCTATTATTTATTGAAGTGTAATTTTTCCACCATTTTAATCTTTCCATTAATTTGTCTGCTGTTTCTTGGCTGTTAGCTCTATTGATTAGAAGATGCTCGGCCCCATAAATTTCAGGAGTTTCAGATAATATTGAACTTCCACCTTTTTTAACTAACAAATCAGCTGCAACACCTAAAGCTGGATTAGCTGTAATGCCAGAATATCCATCTGAACCTCCACATTGAAGAGCTAAAGTTAAGTGACTAACAGACTGAGGTGTTCTCTTAATTTTGTTAGCCTCAGTTAACAAATTTTTTATTTGCGATAGAACTTTCTCTACAATTTTTTTTGTTCCACCTTCGTCTTGGATTGTTAGAAAATGAATTCTATTATGTTTTTTTAAAGACTCATCAAACAAACTCACTTGTGCACACTCACAACCTAAACCAATAACAAATACATGAGAAAAATTTGGATGATTTTTAAATCCATCTATTGTTCTTTGAAACATTTGCATTCCTTCACTTACAGTGTTCATTCCGCACCCAGTGGAGTGAGTAATTGGAACTATCCCATCAATATTTGGATAATCATTTAAAATGTTTGAATATTTTATTTTTTCAACAATCATCTTAGTAACAGTTGCTGAACAATTAACTGTACTAACGATCCCTATATAATTTCTAGTAGCAACTTGACCATTATCTCTTAAGATCCCGTTGAAAAAAGTATCAACTTTTTCATCAATAATAGTTTTTTTATTTTGAACTCTAAAAGCTCTCTCAAAATCTTTAAATTCTAAGTTATGAGAATGAACATGTTCACCAGCAGTGATATTTTTTGATGCAAATCCAATTATTTGATCATACTTAATTATTGGATCACCTTTGTTTATAGGTTTTAAACAAACTTTATGTCCAAAAGGTATTGGATCAATTGTACTTATCTCTTGACCACTAATTTTAGTTTTTTCCGGTATAATAAATTGACTTACGCCAACATTATCATTCTTATTGAGAACAATTAGACTATTCATTTTTCAATATAAGTTTTATAAACCAATATAATATAATTTAAAAATTAATGAAAAAGAAGAATTTAAGAAGCAAACAATGGTTTGATGACCCTAAAGACCCAGGGATGACTGCTATGTATTTAGAAAGATATCTAAATTATGGTCTTACAAGAGAAGAACTTCAATCAGGAAATCCGATTATTGGTATTGCGCAATCAGGGAGTGATTTATCCCCATGTAATAGACACTTTTTATCACTTAGCAAAAGAATTAAAGATGGAATTAGAAGAGCAGGCGGTATACCGATGGAATTTCCCACCCATCCAATCCAAGAAACTGGCAAGAAACCAACTGCTATGTTGGATAGAAATTTATCATACTTATCATTAGTAGAGGTACTTTATGGGTACCCACTTGATGGAGTTATACTAACTACTGGATGTGATAAGACTACTCCAGCAGCTTTAATGGCAGCTGCAACAGTTAATATTCCTGCAATTGTTTTATCCGGCGGTCCAATGCTTGATGGAAATTATAAAGGAAAGAAAGCTGGTTCAGGAACGATAATTTGGGAAGCAAGAAGATTGCATGCCAAAGGAGAAATTAATTACGAAGAATTTATGGATATGGCAGCAGCATCTGCACCAAGCCCTGGTCATTGTAATACAATGGGAACTGCTTCTTCAATGAATTCTGTTGCAGAAGCATTGGGAATGTCTTTACCTGGGTGTGCAGTAATACCAGCTCCATATCGAGAAAGAGAACAAATTTCTTTTGAGACAGGATCCAGAATTGTAAAAATGGTTCACGAAGATTTAACACCTTCTAAAATTATGACAAAGAAAGCATTTGAAAATGCAGTCATAGTTGCAAGTGCTATAGGAGCTTCTAGTAATTGTACCACACATTTAATTGCGATTGCTAAACACATGGGTGTAAAATTTGATTTGTCTAATTGGCAAAAGCTTGGACACAAAATACCTTTATTAGCAAACTGTCAACCTGCTGGAGAACATTTAATGGAAGGTTTTTATAGAGCAGGTGGAATTCCAGCAATCATGAAAGAATTAATGAAGCACAAAAAAATTCACCAAAACTTACTTACTGTTACTGGCAAAACAGTTGCCCAGAATTTAAGAAAAAAAGTTAATGTAGATAGGAATGTAATTAAAACATTTAAAGATAGTTTAACTTCTAAGGCTGGATTCTTAGTTATGAAAGGAAATTTCTTTTCATCAGCAATTATGAAAACTTCAGTAATTAGTAAAGAATTTAGAGATAGATACTTATCAAACCCTAAACATCCAAACGTTTTTAAAGGAAAAGCAGTAGTTTTTGAAGGTCCAGAGGATTATCATGACAGGATTAATAGCAAGAAACTTAAAATAGATGAAAATTCTATTTTAATAATAAGAGGCTGTGGCCCTGTTGGATATCCAGGTTCAGCCGAAGTAGTTAATATGCAGCCACCAGACAGATTATTAAAAAAAGGTATTAATGCACTTCCAACTCTTGGAGATGGAAGACAAAGTGGTACTTCAGAAAGTCCATCTATACTCCATTTATCACCAGAATCCGCTGTTGGCGGTGATTTAGCAATTGTTAAAACTGGAGACAAAATGACAATAGATCTAAATAAAAGAAGAGTAGACCTTCAAATTACTAAGTCTGAATTTATCAAAAGAAGAAAAAACAAAAAAATTAAAAAACTTACAAATCAAACTCCTTGGCAAGAAATTTCTAGATCAAATGTTGGTCAACTTGAAGACGGTGCATGTATTATGTCAAGAGATCAATATTTAGATATCACTAAAACAAAAGGTGTTCTAAGAAACTCTCATTAGATGAAACCAAAAATTTTAGTTTCTCGAAAAATTTCTGATGGTGCTGAACAAATATTAAAAAAAGAATTTGATGTAACTCTTAATTTAGAAGACAAACCTTATACATATGAAGAATTAATAAAACTTTCTAATGAATATGATGGTTTAATATCTACAAGTTTTGATAAATTAGATAAAAATTTTTTTGATAGTTTAAATGGAAAATTAAAAATTATTGGTCATGTTGGAGTTGGATACGACAATATCCATACACAATCAGCCAAAGAAAAAAATATCAAAGTTTCAAATACGCCAAATGTATTAAACGATGCTGTAGCAGAAATAACAATCCTTTTAATTTTAGCATCGTCTAGAAGAATTGGTGAGGCTTATAATCTAGTTAAGTCAAATATGTGGAAAGATCATAGACCAGACATTACTAAACTAATGGTTGGTAATGAAATTACAGGAAAAACTTTAGGTATAATAGGAATGGGAAGGATCGGACAAATAGTTGCTGACAGAGCTAGATCGTTTAAAATGAAAATAGTTTATTACAATAGAAATAAGTTATCTAATGATCTTGAAAAAGATGCAACTTATTACCCTGATTTAAAATCAATGCTACCTAATTGCGATTATGTAAGTTTACATACTCCTGCCACAGCGGAAACTAAAAATATAATTAATTCAGAAATTTTAAAACTATTTCCAAAACATTCAGTTTTCATAAATACTTCGAGAGGATCAACTGTAGATGATGATGCTCTGATTGAAGCCTTACAAAATAAAAAAATCTATGGAGCTGGATTAGATGTGTTTAATAATGAACCTAACCTTGATAAAAGATATTTAGAGTTAGAAAATTGTTTTGTTCTTCCTCATGTAGGCAGTGCGACACATGAAACTAGATTGGCTATGAGTATGTTAGCTGTAGATAATATAAAATGTTTTTTCTCTCAAAAACCTCTTTTGTCAGAAGTTGTTTAAACAATACAACTTTAAGTTGTAATAATAAAAATTAATTATCTTTAGAAATTTATTTCCCTGTTTTGTTTGAATTTTTTTTATCTTTATGTTTAAATTTAAAAAAACATAACCGAGAGGGAAAATAATGTTAAAATTAATAACAAAAATAACTGCTGCTATTGCTGTAGTGTCTATTGCTTTATTTGGTTCTGCTAACGCAAAAACTCTGAAAATAGAAACTCACTTTACAGCTAGTTCACCAAATGGTGAAGTGGCAGCTCAATTCGCTAAAAATGTTGAAAAGTTTTCTGGCGGAAGTTTAAAAGTACAAATGTTTTACTCATCATCTGTAACAGGAAAATCTGCTGAGGTATTTAACTCTGCACAAACTGGAATTATTGATTGTGATATGACAGGTGCTGGATATCAAACGGGTAAAAATGCTGCATTCCAATTTGCAGGTGACGTTATGGGTGGATATGATAACCCATATCAACAATATGACTTCTTAAAGTTCCCGGGAGCTCAAGAAGCTGTTGATGCACTATACAATAAATATGGAATGACTTTAATTGGTTGGTGGATACCAGGACATGAGTCTTTAATATCTAGCAAACCAATCCCAGATGTTGCATCTATCAAAGACTTTAAATTTAGATCGCCTCCAGGAATGGAAAGTATGATCTTTACAGCATTAGGTGCTAAGCCGATCGTGATGGATTTTGGTGAAGTTCCAACTGCTTTACAAACTGGTCTAATTGATGGTGCGGATTATTCATCTTTAGCTACAAACTATGCAGGTGGACACTATGAGCAAAATAAATATGCTACATATCCAGGTTTCCACTCTATGCCAGCTGACCACTTGGCTTGTAATTCAAAAGTTTGGAATAAGTTAAAGCCTCATGAACAAGGTGCAATGTTAGCTGCAATCGAGATCTGCGGTAGAACAATCACTAGTTTAGTTGAGAGAAAAAATGCTGAAGCAGTCAAAGCTTTAAATGCTATGGGTGTCACTCTTCATGACTGGTCTAGAGAAGATAGACTTAAGTTCAGAAATGCTGCACTTGGCGCTTGGGAAGAATGGAAGAAAAAATCTCCTGAAGCTGCTGCTCTTATTGAGATACACAAAGCTTACATGAAAGCTAACGGTATCCTATAATTATTAGCAACATAAAAAAATATTGAAGGGCCTGAGATGGCCCTTCTTATTAAACAATTTTTTTGCCAATGGACGATAAAGAGCTTCAAGATAAACAATTAAAAGAGCAAAGTGAAAAAGTTGCAAGTAAAGACGATTTTCCAATATTTTGGATAGATAGAATTTCTCTATTTTTAAGTCATACAATAAAATATTTAATTCCTTTAATAGTACTTGTGATGATGTACGAAATTTTCATGAGATATGTCTTGTTTAAACCTACCTTATGGGCCAATGAATTATGTCTATGGTTGGCTGGTGTTTGTTATTTAGTCGGGGGCATATATGCAACAAGATTAAGAAGCCATATTAGAATAGTATTATTATACGATTATGTTGGTAGACCAACACAGCGAATATTTGATCTAATCAGCACTATTGTTATTGTTCTTTTTGCAGGGGCTGTAATTTATGGTGGTATGGAGGATGCTTACAGATCATTTGTAAACTGGGAGAGATTTGCAACGTATTGGGATCCACCGATACCAGCTACTATGAAACCACTTACACTAATATGTGTATTTCTTATTGCACTTCAGTCTATTAACAATTTAATAATTGATTGGAGAAATCCTAAAGAAAGACAATACGATCCCGCTAAAGATTTAGAATAAAATGGAATTTGAAATAGGAACACTCTCGATAATACTGATTGTTGGATTGCTAGCCCTTATAGCTATTGGTGTTCCAATGGGTTTCGCCTCAGGTTTTATGGGAGCAGTACTCGTATTTTTATATATAGGTGAGCATGCATTAGGAATTCTACTTTCAAGATATTATTCGCTTGTTGTAACGTATTCTTTCTTATCAGTACCCTTATTTATATTTATGGCCTCCTTACTTGAACGCTCAAATATAGCGAGAGATTTATATGATGCATTAAATGCTTGGTTAAGAAAAACTAGAGGAGGAGTTGGTGTTGTTACTGCAATCATGGCAACAATTATGGCTGCGATGAGTGGAATTATTGGAGGAGAAATAGTTTTACTAGGGCTGATTGCACTGCCGCAGATGTTGAGATTAAAATATGATCAAGACATGTCTATTGGTATTATTTGTGCATCAGGTTCTCTAGGTACTATGATACCTCCGTCTATTGTTTTAATTATTTACGGATTGACAACAGAAACATCAATTACAATGTTATTTCAAGAAGCTATTGTTCCAGGTTTAATGATTTCAGGTTTAATAATTACATACATTCTAATACGAACAAGATTACAACCGCATCTTGCACCATTAAGTGATGAGCCAGCTTTAACTTTAAAAGAAAAAATGTCTTACCTTCCAGGGCTACTACCACCAATTGGTATTGTAATAATTGTTTTAGGTTCAATTTATTCTGGAATAACAGGTATCACCGAAGCAGCTGGAATGGGTGTAGTTGCAACATTAATTATAATAGCTGCAAGAAAAGAGCTTACATGGTTTTTATTTAAAGATGCACTTGTTAGAACTTTTAAAGCATCAGGTACGATTTTAACAATTACATTTGGAGCTACAGTTTTAGCTGGAGCTTATTCTTTAGCGGGTGGACCAACTTATGTAGCTGAAACTATTTTAGCTTATGATTTAAAACCAATGTATTTAATCTTTATGATGCAAGTAATGTTTTTAATAATGGGTGCTTTTATGGATTGGGTTGGAATTGTTCTTCTAGCAATGCCTGTGTTTTTACCAATAGTTCTTGCACTTGGTTTTGATCCTATTTGGTTTGGAATACTATTTTGTGTTAATATGCAGGTATCATTTTTAAGCCCACCTTTTGGTCCAGCAGCTTTTTATTTAAAATCAGTAGCACCTCCACATATTTCATTAACAGATATTTTCAGAGGATTTGCTCCATTCGTAGTAATTCAGTTAATTGTTTTAGCATGTGTAATGTACTTTCCAGAAGCAATGACACAAAATTTCCACGAATTCGTACCTAAAAAATAAATGACAAAAAATATAGGTTTTATAGGCATAGGCCTGATGGGTCTGCCAATGTCTAAAAATATAGTAAAGGCTGGATATAATTTAACAGTATTCAATAGATCAAAGAATAAAGCAGAACCACTAAAAGAATTTGGAGCAAAAATTTCAAATACATTAAAAGATGCTGTAGATGGAAGTGATATTGTTATCACAATGTTAACAGATGATACTGCTGTGGATACGGTGATGAACAATACTGATTTTTTAGAAAACTTAAAATCTGGTTCAATAGTTATCGATATGAGTTCAGTTAAACCAACTACTGCAAAAAAACATGGTAATAATTTAAAATTAAAAAATATAAATTATTTGGATGCACCTGTATCTGGAGGAACAATTGGTGCAGAGGAAGCATCATTGGCTATAATGGTTGGAGGAGAGCAAAATATTTTTGATGATGCATTTGATATTTTAAAAACAATGGGTAATCCAACATTAGTTGGTCCAATTGGAAGTGGACAAGTATCAAAATTAGCAAATCAAATTATTGTTGGTTTAGCAATAGGCGCTGTGGCAGAGGCCGTGACTCTTTGTGAAAAAGCAGGAGCTGATCCAAATAAAATGATTAAAGCTTTGTCAGGTGGTTGGGCAGACAGTAAAGTTTTACAAACACATGGAAAAAGAATGATCGATAAAGATTTTACTCCAAAAGGCAAAACATCTGGTCAATTAAAAGATATGAATAATATCTTAGAATGTGCCAATAATTATAATACTCATTTACCTATTTCAAATTTGGTTAAAGAAATGTATAAATCTCTTGTTGATAACGGACATGGTGAAACAGACCATAGTTCACTTTATAAAGAAATTGAAAGGATAAATAATAAATGAGTGGAAGATTAGAAGGTAAAAAAATTGTAGTTACAGCAGCAGGCCAAGGTATCGGAAAAGCAACAGCAATCGCTTTTCATAATGAAGGGGCCCATGTAATAGCAACAGATTTGAATGAAAAAACTTTAGCTGATTTAAATAAAGAATATCCTAATATTAAAATTAAAACTTTAGACTCTACAGACAACAAAGCAATTTTAGATTTTGTTAAAACACTCGATGAAGTAAATGTTCTATTTAATGCAGTAGGATTTGTTCATCATGGAACAATTTTAGATTGTGAAGAAAAAGATTGGGATTTTTCTTTTGATGTAAACATTAAATCTATGTATTTCATGTGCAGAGCAATTTTACCGTTAATGGTGAAGCAAAATGGTGGAAGTATAATCAATGTTTCGTCTATTGCCTCCAGTTTAAAAGGTTTACCAAATAGATTTGTTTACGGCGCCTCAAAAGCTGCAATTATTGGGTTAACTAAGTCTATAGCTTCAGACTTTGTAAAACAAAATATTAGATGTAATTCAATAGCACCAGGAACAGTTTTCTCTCCTTCTTGGCAAGATAGAGTAAACCAGAGTCCTGATCCTGTTCAAGCTAAGAAAGATTTCATAGCAAGACAACCTATGGGAAGACTAGGAACAGCTGAAGAAATTGCTTCTATGGCTATTTATTTAGCTGGCGATGAATCGACATTTACAACAGGAAATACATTTTCTGTAGATGGTGGAATGACAATTTAAATATAAAGGAGAAACAATGAAACTATTAAGAGTAGGTGAAAAAGGAAAAGAAAAACCAGCAATGTTAGACGCTGACGGAAAAATAAGAGATATAAGTTCTCACATAAACGACTTAAACCCAAAAAATTTAAATTTTGAAACAATTTCAACAATTCAAAACGGAGACACATCAAGTCTTCCTGAGCTTTCATCTAATCAAAGAATAGGTTCATGTATTACAAGTCCTGGAAAATTTGTAGCAATAGGACTTAATTATTCAGATCATGCAGCTGAAGTCGGTGCCGATATTCCTAAAGAACCAATAATGTTTATGAAAGCTACTAGCTCAATGTGCGGTCCTAATGATGATGTAGAAATAGTCCCTGGATCAAAAAAACTAGATTGGGAAGTTGAACTTGGAATTGTAATTGGAAAAGAAGCAAAACATATTTCAGAAAGTCAATCACAAGATCATATTTTAGGATATTGTTTAGTAAATGATGTTAGTGAACGAGAATGGCAAATTGAAAAAATGGGACAATGGGTTAAAGGAAAGTCTCACGATACTTACGGACCTACTGGGCCTTACTTAGTAACCAAGGATGAAATTAAAGATATTAATAATTTAAAGATGATGTTGGATGTAAATGGCGAAAGAATGCAAACAGGAAATACAAGTACTATGATTTTTAATGTAGATATCATCGTATCTTATGTGAGTAAATTCATGTCATTACAACCTGGAGATATTATAACTACAGGTACTCCACCAGGAGTAGGTATGGGAAGAAAACCCCAAGTATTTTTAAAAGCTGGTGATGAAATGAAATTATCTATAGAAAATTTAGGAGAACAGAGCTCTAAAGTAGTTGCTGTTTAATAATCGTGAAGATAACCTCAATCAAAAGTCATGTACTTAGATATGAGTTGGATAAAGAACTAGGATACTCACAACAATATTACAAACATAGAACTGCACATTTAGTAGAAGTAGAGACTGATGACGGTATCACAGGTTGGGGAGAGTGCTTTGGGCCTGGAAATATAGCACTTGCAAATAAATATATTGTTGAAAAAGTAATACAGCCTTTAATAATAGGAGAAGATCCAATTAATAAAGAATATATTTGGCATAAAGTTTATAATTTACTTAGAGATAGCGGTCAAAAAGGAATGCCTATTCAGGCATTATCAGGAATTGATATAGCATTGTGGGATATACTAGCGAAAAAAGCGAAATTGCCTCTCTATCAATTGTTAGGTGGCAAAACCAATAACAAAATTCCAGTTTATGGTTATGGAATGATGCTACAAAAAAAATCTGTCAAAGAATTATGTGAATTATTCAAAAAAGAAGCAAATCAAATAAAAGAAAAAAACTTTAAGGCGATGAAGATGAAAGTTGGTTTAGGTCCAAAAGAAGATTTAAAGTTAGTAAGCGCAGTAAGAGAAGCAATTGGGGACAATTTTAAACTAATGGTCGATGCCAATCATGCTTATAACAAAAATGATGCTTTGTACGTAGGTAAAGGATTAGATGAAATGGAAATTTATTGGTTTGAGGAACCTGTGGCACCAGAGGATTATGATGGATACAAAGAACTTAAAGAAAAATTAAAAACAAATATTGCTGGTGGTGAAGCAGAGTTCACAAAATATGGTTGGAACCAATTAATTAAAAATAATTGCATTGATATAGCCCAACCAGAAGTTTGTGGTTTAGGTGGAATAACAGAATATTTAAAAGTATCAGCATTAGCTCAGTCGAATTTTATCCCAATTGTTAATCATGTATGGGGTACAGCTTTAAGTGTAGCAGTAAATCTGCATTTAATTACTTCTTTACCAGATATGCCAGGTGGACTATTTCCAACAAAATCAATGTTAGAATTCGATACCACTGAAAAAAATATTTTTATTACAGATCTTGCTGAAGAAAAATTTTCAATTTTAGATCAGGTTAAAGATAAAGATGGATTTGCTTCCCCATTAGAAAATATAGGAATTGGAATTAATCCAAAAAAAGATTTTATAAAAGAATACGCGTATAATGGCTAAGATTATAACTTCAAAACCTGAAGTTTTGTGGAATTTAAAATGTACATTAGGTGAAGGTACTTCGTGGGTCAAAGAGCATAATTCAATTTATTTTACAGACACCAAAAAAAAAAGAATTCATATTTTAAATTTTAAAAATAAAAAAAAAGAAACTATTAAAGTAAATAAAGAAATAGGATTTTTAGCTCATATTAAAAATAATATATTTATATTAGGTCTTCAAGGTGAATTAAGAATAGTTAATTTAAAAAGTAAAAAAAAAATTAAATCTATAGCCATTGAAAAGTCATTAAAAATGAACAGGATTAATGATGGCAAAACAGATCTTAATGGGAAACTTTGGTTTGGAACCATGGATAACCCTGAAAGAAATATTCCAAATGGATCTCTTTATTGTCTCGATAAAAAATTTAATCTTAAAAAAGTAGATGACAATTACATGATAACTAATGGTCCAGCATTTATTGATAAAAAAAACTTTTACCATACAGATAGTAGAAAAAAGGTAATCTACAAAATTAAGATAGATAAAAATGCAGATATAATAAGTAAAAAAATATTTAAAAGATTTTCAAATAAGGAAGGAGTGCCAGATGGCATGACCTTGGATAAAGCTGGAAATTTATGGGTATGCCAATTTCACGGAGCTTGCGTAAGTGTTTTAAATAAATTTGCTAAACAGATACATAAGATCAATTTACCCGCTAAAAATATTACTAATTGTGCCTTTGGGGGTCCAAAAAATTCAGATTTATTTGTCACATCTGCATTAAAAGGCATGAAAAACAGTGAAATTAAAAAATTTAAATTTTCGGGAAGTTTATTTAAAATACAAACTAATGCTATTGGTATAAACCAGAAAAAGTTTGTAATTAAAAATGTTAAAAAGAGACCTCTATTATGAAAGAATACCAACAAAATCTTTAAGAGATGATGTTAGATATTTAGGTAATGTATTAGGAAGAGTAATTAAAGAACAAGAAGGACAGAAGTTTTTTGATCTTGTTGAGAAGATTAGATTATTGTCTAAAGCAAATATAGCTAATAAAAATCAGAGAGATCCCTTTAAAAAAATTTTATACGAAATTAAAAAATTACCACCACATTTACTGTTTAAATTAACTCGCGCATTTAATCATTTTATGAACTTCTATAATTTGGCCGAGTCAATTGATGCTTCAAGGACTTTAGATCTTTATGAAAATGTCAAACAAGATAAAAAATTTCAAAATATTTTCATAGAAGAGATATTTGAAAATTTTTTTAAAAATAAAAAAATATCAAATAATAAAATCTATAATATTGCTAAAAGTTTAAATATTGGAATTGTTTTAACTGCGCATCCAACTGAAGTTAAAAGAAGAACCTTAATACAGAAATACCATTCCTTAACAGAAATATTAGAGCAAAGAAATCTACTTAAAAATTATCCTTCAAAATTAAAAATTTTAGATCGTAAAGTTTTTGATGAGATCACAATTATATGGAATACAGATGAAATTAAAAGATCCAAACCAACCCCTGCAGAAGAGGCAAGATGGGGACTTGCAATTATAGAAGATAGCTTGTGGGATACAATTCCTAAAGTATACAGGAGATTAAATCAAATATTTGAAAAAAATATGGGTAAAGGTTTGCCTAAAAATTTTAATCCTATTGAGTTTGGATCATGGATGGGTGGTGATAGAGATGGAAATCCATTTGTTACTGCAGAAGTTACTAAAAGAGTTATTTTGTTATCAAGGTGGGAGGCAGCTAAACTTTATGAGAAGTCAATGACAAAGTTAATTAGATCTTACTCTATGGAAAAATGTTCAAAAAAAATATTAAAAACCACGGGAAAATCATTCGAGCCTTATAGAGTTTATCTAAGACCTTTAAGAGATAAATTAAGAAAAACGCATAGATCAATTGAACAGTACTTAGTAAATAATAAACCACTAAATGAAATAAATTTATTATCTGAAAGAGAAGAAATTCTAAAACCATTGAGAGTAGTAAGAGAGTCGTTAGAGCAAAATCAAAGTGAAAATATAGCAAGTGGCGATCTACTAGATTTAATGCGTAGAGCTAAATGTTTTGGCATAAATCTTGCTCGACTTGATATAAGACAAGAGTCTTCAAGACATTCTCAATTATTGGCAGAATATATAAAGAAAAAGCTTAACCAAGATTATTCATCATGGGATGAGGATAGAAAAATAAGTTATTTATCTACAAAAATGCATAGCAAAAATTTATTAAAAAATTTTCAATTTAAAAATAAGGAAAATAAAGAAGTATGGTCCACTTTTAAAGTATTGGCAACTCAACCCAAAGAGTGTCTAGGAGCGTATGTAATATCAATGACATCCTCAGCTTCAGATATTTTATCAGTTATGTTTTTGCAAAAGGAGGCAAACATTGAAAATAGACTAAGAGTAGTACCTTTGTTTGAAACGTTGGATGATTTAATAAATGCAAAACCTATTATGGAAAAACTTTTTTCATTAAAATGGTACAGAAAAGATATTAATCACAAACAGGAAATCATGATTGGATACTCAGACTCTAGTAAAGATGCTGGAAAGCTTTCTGCGAGCTGGAACCAATATAAATTACAACAAGAAATAATTAAACTAGCTAAAAAATATAAAATAGACGTAACATTTTTTCATGGAAGAGGCGGATCTGCTGGAAGAGGAGGTGGACCAATACAGGCTACATTGAGATCACAGCCAGCGGGTTCAGTTAATGGTAAAATTCGAATAACTGATCAAGGAGAAGTTATACAACAAAAATATGGTTATGAGCCGTTGGCAAAATATAATCTATGTAGTTACATTGGGTCTGTTATGGAAGCTACTTTAAACCCACCTCCAAAACCAAAAGATAGCTGGGTAAAATTAATTCAAAGTATGTCAGAAATATCAACAAGCTCTTATAGAAAAAATATAAACCAAAGTTCAGATTTTATTAGATACTTTAAAACTGTAACGCCACATATGGCGCTTGGCAAACTCTCAATAGGTTCTAGACCTTCTAAAAGAAAAAATGTTGATAATATAAATAGTTTAAGAGCTATCCCTTGGGTATTTGCCTGGACGCAGATTAGATTAATGTTACCTGCATGGTTAGGTACTGCAGAAGCTTTGAGATATTCATCAATTAAAAAATTTAAAAAGACACTTATAGATATGGAAAAAAACTGGCCATATTTTAATTCAACAATGGACTTGCTTGATATGGTACTTTCAAAAGTAGACCCTGAGATATCTAAAATTTATGAAAAAAATTTAGCTGACGATAAACTTATAAGAGTTGGTAAAAAATTAAGGTTTCAATTTGATGCGGTTAAAAAATTAAATGATCAAATAACACCAAAAGAAATTTATAAACAAAGAAAGAGTTTTAGAGGTCCAGCAATTATTAGAAACATATATTCTGAAATCCTTAATGTTTTACAAGCAGTAGTAATGAATAAGCTTTTGCAAAAAAAATTAAATAATAAGGATAAAAAAGATTTGAATGATGCAATGATGGCATCAATAGCAGGTATTTCAGCAGCAATTAAAAATACAGGATAATGATCGAATTTATTTTAGCTTTTGGAGCAGGTTTACTTAGCTTTTTATCTCCATGTGTTCTGCCTTTAATACCAGGGTATATATCATATATATCAGGATCAACTCTTAATGAATTACTTGAAAAAAAAACCGTAAATATTTTTCCTATAATTTTATTTGCAGTTGGATTTTCTATAGTATTCATAAGTTTTGGAGCTACAGCTACACTTTTAGGATCTCTAATTTTAGATAATTCATATCAACTCAGAATTGGGGCTGGATTAATCATAATTATATTCTCGCTTCAAATATTGGGGCTAATAAATCTAAAGTTTTTAAATTATGAGAAAAGATTTCAGACAAATAACAATACTGGAATAATAAGTTCAATTTTAATTGGTATGGCTTTTGGTTTTGGCTGGACACCTTGTATTGGTCCAATTTTAGGATCAATTCTTGCAATCGCATCAACTGAGGATAGTATTAATAAAGGAATTGGTCTTTTATCATTTTATTCTTTAGGGTTAGCAATTCCCTTTGTTCTATCAGGATACTTGATACAAAAATTTATGATTTTTTCTAAAAATCTAAAAGCCAAGATGAAGATGATAAACATGTTTGGTGGATCTTTACTTTTAATTACAGGAATACTCATGATCACTAACCAGTTGCAAGCTTTAGGTTATTATCTTCTTGAGTATATGCCTTTTCTACAGAGCATAGGTTAAATTAAGTTATATTAAACTTTCTTTGTAAATGTCTAAGCTTGCTATCAGTACTATCATACTCAATATAGCACCCTTGTAAAAATCTTTTACCCTCATTTGGATTAAATTCTGTTCTACCATGCAGGAGTCTGTAATTATCCATCATAATTAAATCCCCAGACATTAATTTAAATTCTATTCTATAGAAATCGGAGTTATATAAATCAGATAATTTTTTTCTAGCTTTATAATAAAGGTCTAGTTCCTCCTTTTTTAAAACCGGAACGTAATCAAGTCGAGGACTAAATCTAACTTGTTTAAAATTCTTATTTTCATCGAGCTCTATTAATTCAGACCAGTCTTCTAAAATTACATCTTTATCAATAAATTTAAATTTTACTTTTACTTTAGTTAATATTTCGTAATATTCAGGAAAATCTTTTTTTAAATCTTCAGTAACAGTGTAACCATCGACCAAAGTAGATAAACCACCAGTTACTTCATTTTCAATACAATGTAATATCTGAATACAAGGGACTGGATTTCTATATGGATTATCGGTATGAGGAGCCAAAGGTAAAGGTGTATATGCAAGATCATTAGGATTAGGTTTTGATGAAACATTAAAGTGTTCGCCAAAATTAGTTCTTCTAACACTGCCTACTGAGTTAGCAAATTTTATTAAATAATTATCATGAGTTGGAACATTGTTTATAATTGCAAATCCATACTTGTAAAAAGAAGCAAGTAATTCATACATTTCAACACTTTCATAAATATTCTCCTGAAAATTAAATTTTTTTAAGTCATTAAATGAGGAAGTCCATTTTACTTTTTCTTTAATTTTACTAATTGAGTTGGAATTTTTAAATTCTCGAATTATTTTATTAATATCAATTTTAGTTTCTATTCCATCTGAAAAAGTGATGTTTAATAGGTCTTTTTCAATTACTACTGATTTGATAATAACGTCTGATTCCATCGTGCTTGGATCAAAAAGTCTTTGTTGTGTCTTTTGATCCAGTAATTCAACATTTTCTACTCTTTCTCTAAGCCAAAAAGGATGTATTTCTTCGTTCAAATTTTCATCTCTAAAAAAAACTTTATTATTATCTAATTCAATTTTCATAAAATTGAGCATTAATTAAAAAATATCTTTAATCAAGAGAAATTAAGTAGTATTTGGAATTATGGATAATAATCTAAGAATTAAAAATAATGAATTTCCAAAGTTTTTGAACCAACTAGCAATTGATTTAACGAATTTTTATTTTAAAAAACTTAATAAGCCTTTTAAAGTAAATAATAAATTACTCGGTAAAGGGTATGATCCTGTTACTACATGCGATAAAGCTTTTGAAAAATTCATTAGAGCAAAAATAACCAAAAAATTTCCTGGACATGAAATTATTGGAGAAGAATTTGGTTACAAAAAAACCAGAAGTGATTTTAGTTGGGTAATTGATCCTATTGATGGAACGAGGTCATTTGTTATAGGAAGTCCAACTTGGAGTAATTTAATATCAGTTAATTATAAAGGTAATCCAATATTTGGTTTGGCAAACTTTCCTGTGTTAAAGAAATATTATTATAATCAATCTTCAAAAATTGCATACGTTGTTGAAAATAAAAAAAGAAAAAAAATATCAGTTAACAAGAGTGTTAAATTTAAACATATTAAATTGACTGCTGGCTTTCATGGAGCAATTTCATTAAATCAACAAAAAAAAATTCCAAAACTCATTAAATTGATACAATTCCCTTGTTCAGATGCATTGTCATATGCTCAGATATGTGAAGGTAGAATTGATGTTGTATTGCAATGCAATAATAAAATTTGGGATATTCATCCACTAATACCAATTATTAATGCATCTGGTGGTATTACGACAACTTGGGATAATAAACATTCAAAGCAAGCAGGACATGTCGTGGTATCAGCTAATAGAACAATTCATAAAAAAATATTAGGTTTGCTAAAACCCATCGTGTAATAATGGAAATTCTTGTTCTTCAACACATAAATATTGAAGATCCTGGTTATATAAAAGATTTAATGATCAAAGATGGAGTTAATATTACAACTATTGAATTAGATGAAGGCGAAAAAATTCCGAATAATTTAAATTTTTTTAACGGCATGCTATGTATGGGTGGACCCATGGATACTTGGATGGAAAACGATTATCCTTGGCTCATTGAAGAAAAAAAAAAAATTAAAGAATTCGTTGTAGAATTAAATAAGCCATACTTAGGTTTTTGTCTCGGATGTCAATTATTAGGAGAAGTAATTGGAGGAAAAGTAGTTAAAACTAATAATCCTGAAATTGGAATGTTGAGTGTAAACTTTTTGGATGAAAAAAAGAAAGATATACTTTTTGCAGATTTTCCAGAAAAAATAACATCATTACAATGGCACTCTTATGAAGTTCAAGAATTAGAAAAAAATAAAGATGTAACATTAATTGCATCATCAAAAGAGACAAAATATCAAATATTTCGATATAAAAACAATGCTTATGGTATTCAATTCCATATAGAGATCAAAGATACAACTGTAAATGATTGGGGTTGCGTCCCTGAATATAAGTCAGCATTAGAAAATCAATTAGGACAGGGTGCTCTGGAAAAATTTGATAAAGAGGCCAAAGAAAATATGAAAAATATGAATAATTATTCGAAAATTTTATATACAAAGTTTAAAAATGATATCATTCATAACAATTAAGTTACCTATTTTACCCTTGTAGTTGACCCATTAATCAGGTTTAATTTTATTTGTAATAATTAGGAGGAAAAATGAAATTTAAAAATTTTATTAAAATTTTCTTTGCAATTTTATTTGTTTTTGTATCAACACATTCATATGCGAAAACAATTAAATGGTCTATGCAAGGAGATAGTTTAACTTTGGATCCTCATGCCCAAAATGAAGGTCCTACAACACAAGTTTCAAGACAGGTTTATGAAGCACTTGTAACAAGAGGTCTAAATATGAGTATTGAACCTCAACTTGCAACTGATTGGAAAACAACAGATCCAAATACTTGGGTATTTAATTTAAGAAAAGGTGTAAAATTTTCTGATGGTACTGATATGACAGCAAAAGATGTTGTGTTTAGTATATTGAGAGCAAAACAACCTACATCAGATTTTAAAGAATACATAAGTACAATTTCTGATGTTAAAGAAATTGATAACTACACTGTTCAAGTGAGTACAAGTAAACCAAATCCAATTCTTTTAAACCAGTTATCAAATATATTTATAATGTCTAAAAAATGGTCTATTGATTTTGGAGCGACAGTTTCACAAAACTGGGATGGTGGAGAAGAAACATTCTCAGCAACTAATGCGATGGGAACTGGACCATTCAAAATTACTCTAAGAGAGCCAAATACTAAGACAGTATTTGAGAGAAATAGTAATTGGTGGGGTTCAATGAAAGATAATAGTGTTAGTGAAATACACCTATTACCTATTAAAAACTCAGCTACAAGAGTTGCAGCTTTATTATCTGGTGAAGTTGATTTAGTAACTGATGCTCCAGTTCAAGACTTAGCTAGAATTGGAAATTCTTCAGATCATGAAGTAGTGAGTACTGCTCAAATGCGTACAATCTTTTTAGGTATGGACCAAGCAGCAGATAAATTAAGATCTGGAAATACTGGTGATAATCCATTTAAGAAAAAAGAAGTAAGACAAGCTCTTTATCAAGCAATAGATATTGAAGCAATAAAGAAGAAAGTAATGAGAGGTCTCAGTGAACCTGCAGGAATCATAACTTTTCCTGGTGTAAATGGATACACACAAGATCTAGATAAAAGATTGCCTTATGATGTTGATGCTGCGAAAAAATTATTAGCTGATGCAGGATATCCAAAAGGTTTTGATGTTGAACTAAGATGCCCTAATGACAGGTATGTAAATGATGAAGCAATTTGCACTGCAGTAGTTGGAATGTTGGGTAAAATAGGTGTTAATGTAAACTTATTTGCTCAAACTAAAAGTAAACATTTTAAAGAGCTTAAAGAGGATAAAGGTGATTTCTATATGCTAGGATGGGGAGTTCCAACATTAGATAGTCATTATGTTTTTCATTATCTGTATGAGTCAGGTGCTAGCTGGAATAAAGTAAACTTTAGCAACAGCGAAGTTGATGCTGCTATAAGAGTTATGGAAGGTGAAGTTGACTTAGATAAAAGAAATGCAGCTATTGCAAATGCTTGGAAAATTGTAAAAGATGATATTTCATATCTTCCTCTTCATCACCAAGTAATTTCTTGGGCAACTAAAAATAATGTAGATGTTCCAATAAGACCGAATAATGAACCATTATTCCGTTTTGCAAGTTTTAAATAAATAACTTTTTTATAAGCCCTTTGTTTAACAAAGGGCTTATAAGTATAAATATTTCTTAAATTGATAAAGTATTTTTTCAAACGTCTGATTCAGTCGGTAATAGTGATGCTTGTTGTGTCATTTGTTTCATTTTCTTTATTTAACTTTGTGGGTGATCCAATTAATAACATGGTTGGTGAAGAAACCTCTGATGAAGAAAGAGCAGAATTAAGAGAAACTCTTGGACTTACTGATCCAATACATATTCAATTTTCAAGGTTTGTAATTAATGCCTCTAAAGGGGAATTTGGAATTTCATATCAGTTAAGAAGACCAGTTTCAGAATTAATTATTGAAAGATTACCAGCAACTATGGAATTAGTTTTAATTTCTGCATTAATTGCATTGATTTCAGGAACATTATTAGGAGTGTATACAGGTATAAATAGAAAAGGTTTTTTGAGTGATTTTATATTAGCCATATCTCTTTTGGGAGTATCTCTTCCAACCTTTGTAATTGGTATACTTTTTATTTATTTATTTGCAGTAATTCTAGGTGTACTTCCATCTTTTGGAAGAGGAGAGGTGATTGACCTAGGCTTTTGGACTACTGGCCTTTTAACAGTTTCAGGATTGAAAGCAATTATACTTCCATCTGTAACACTAAGTCTCTTTCAAATGACTTATATAATTAGGTTAGTAAGAGCCGAGATGATGGAAATATTACAAACTGATTATATAAAATTTGCTAGAGCTCGAGGTATAAGTGAAAAAAGTATTAACTATAAACACGCACTAAAAAATGGATTAATTCCTGTAATAACTATAGCAGGAATAAATATAGGTACATTAGTTGCTTTCTCAATAATTACTGAAACTGTTTTTCAATGGCCTGGCATGGGCTTTTTATTTATTCAGGCGGTTCAATTCGTAGATATACCAATTATGTCAGCTTATTTAGTATTTATAGCTTTTGTATTTGTGATGATAAATTTCATTGTAGATATTCTATATTATTTTATTGATCCAAGAATTCGAGTTAAAGGGGATGCTACAAGTGGATAATAAAACACTCAATTCTTGGGAAAGATTAAAAGATAGCGACATTTACTTTAGTTTTATTAAATCTCCAACTGCAATTGTATCGTCAGTAATATTATTAATAATTTTCTTTTGCTCTTTTTTTGTTGAGTTCGTTACTCCTCATAATCCTTTTGACCCTGCATCATTATCTTTAATGGAAGCTTTTACTCCTCCTTCTTGGACTGAAGATGGTATGGCAAAATTTATCTTAGGTACAGATGGACAAGGAAGAGATATGCTTTCAACAATTCTTTATGGTTCACGAATTTCATTAATAGTTGGTTTCTCAGCAATTATCTTTAGTCTAATATTAGGTGTCTCACTGGGTTTAACAGCAGGTTACTTTGGTGGAAAATATGAAATGATAGTAATGAGATTAACAGATGTTCAGCTAACAGTACCAAGTATATTAATGGCTCTATTAGTTGATGGTATTGCAAGAGGTATCATCTCCAGAGAAATGCATGATGAGATGGCAATATATGTTTTAATTTTTGCTATAGGAATTTCGGAGTGGCCTCAATTTGCAAGAGTTTCTCGTGCAGCAACTCTAGTAGAAAAAAATAAAGATTATGTTTCAGCCTCATCAATTATAGGTGTTTCAAATTTACTTATTATGTTTAAGCATATATTGCCAAATATAATGAGACCTATTTTGGTAATAGGAACAATAGGTCTAGCTCTTGCAATAATTGCAGAGTCAACATTGAGCTTTTTGGGAGTGGGAGTTCCTCCTACAACACCTTCATTAGGTACTTTAATTAGATTAGGAAATGATTTTTTATTTTCAGGTGAATGGTGGATAACATTCTTTCCTGCAATATTCTTAGTTATTCTTGCTTTCTCAATTAATTTATTAGGAGATTGGATGAGAGATACGCTTAACCCAAGGCTAAAAAAATGACTTTTTTAAAAATAAATAATTTGAGTGTCGACTATAAAATGAGAAAAGAAACTGTAAATGCTGCAAAAAATATCAATATTGATATAAAAAAAGGTGAAATTGTTGGATTAGTTGGAGAGTCTGGTTCCGGAAAAAGCACTGTCGCTAATGCCATTGTAAATTTAATTGATGAACCAGGTAAAGTTTCAAGTGGATCAATATTGATGGGAGAAACTAATATCAGCGAAAATCCAGAAACAATTCTTCAGTATCGAGGAAAAAAAATTGGATTAATATTTCAAGATCCTCAAACTTCTTTAAATCCAATTTTAACCATTGGTGAACAGCTTATAGAAACAATACAAACTCATTTAAATTTAAGTTCAGATAGTGCAAAAAATAAAGCAATTAATTTATTAAAAGAAGTGGGGATCAAAGATGCAGAAAATAGGTTTTATAATTATCCCCACCAATTTTCTGGTGGAATGAGGCAAAGAGTTGTTATTTCTCTTGCTTTATGTTGCGAGCCTGAATTATTAATTGCAGATGAACCAACAACAGCACTAGACGTTTCTATTCAGTCTCAAATTCTTGAATTAATAAAAAGATTAACAAAAGAGAGAAACTTAGCTGTAATACTTATTACCCACGATATGGGAGTTATAGCTGAAACTACAGATAGAGTAGCTGTAATGAAAAATGGAGACTTAGTCGAAATAGGTTTAACCAAACAGATATTAGTTAAGCCCAAGGAAAAATACACAAAGAGTTTAGTTAGTTCTGTACCACCGACTAATAAAAAAATATCAAGATTTACAATAATAGAAAAAGAGAAGGTAAGTAATCAAAATAATAACATTAAAATATTAAACAGATGGTCCAAAAAGATAATTATTGACCAAAATTTAGTTGAAATTAAAAACTTAAGTAAATCATTTGATGATAGTTTTTTTACAGAGAATACAAAGAATTCTGTAATGGCTGTAGATAATGTCTCACTAAATATAAAAGAAGGACAGTCTTTTGGCTTAGTTGGTGAAAGTGGAAGTGGCAAAACAACAATAGCAAAAATGGTTGTTAATTTGTTTAAGCCTAGTTCTGGGGATATTTATTTTGACAGTGTTAATGTTACCAAAATTAAAAAAAACAAAGATCTACTTAAATTTAGAAAGCAAATTCAAATGATATTTCAGGATCCATTTTCTTCGTTAAATGGAAGACTAAAAGTAAAGGAAATTATTACAGAACCAATTAAACTTCATAATCCAGATATAAAATCTAGTGATTTAGATAGTTATATTCATGATTTATTAGAATCTGTTGAATTAACTCAACAGTCTGCAATCAGATATCCCCATGAATTTTCAGGGGGACAAAGACAAAGAATATCAATAGCAAGGGCGCTAGCAACCCAACCAAGACTTCTTGTTTGTGATGAACCTACATCAGCATTAGACGTGAGCATTCAAGCTCAAATATTAAACTTATTAAAAGATCTTCAAGAACAGTTAAATCTCACAATTTTATTTATAAGCCATGATTTACCTGTTGTTAGACAAATGTGTGATAAAATAGCTGTGCTTAAAGATGGAAAATTATGTGAAGTGTCAGAAACAGAAGAGTTGTTTAAAAATCCTAAACATAATTATACTAAGGAACTACTAAAATTAATGCCAAAAATTGAGTCAATTTATAACTAAAAGGAGAAAACTATGACAATATTTAAAAAAATTTCTGAAAATGAAGCTACTGGCAAAGTAAAAGAAATTTTTGAAGAAATAAAAGAAGCACGACAAATAACTGAAATTCCGAATTTTTGGAAAACAATGGCTAATAGTCCTGAAACATTAGAAAGAACCTGGAGATCATTACAACAAGTAATGGGAAAAGGTGAATTAGATCCTGCTGTAAAGGAGCTTATTTATGTTGCAGTTTCAATTACTAACAATTGTGAATATTGTATTAAATCTCATTCTTTAGCTGCCAGAAAAAAAGGTGCCACAGATGGAATGATAAACGAAATGATCGCAATTGTCGGAATGGCAAATGAAACAAATCGCTTAGTTGAAGGTTATCAAGTAGAAGTAGACGACTTTTTAAAATAAAATGAATTTTGATTTTGTTTACAAGATATGTACAAAATCTGAGTGGAGTGAGGCAAAACAAAATAATATTTTTAAAGGCACTGAATTAGATTTAAAAGATGGTTATATCCATTTTTCAGATAAAGATCAGGTCAAGCAAACACTAAACAAGTTTTATATTAATCAAACTAATTTAATAATTCTTAAAGTGGATGCTCTAAAATTAAAAAATCTAGTTTGGGAACAATCAACTGATGGCAACATGTTTCCACATTTATACTCAGATCTAGATTTAGATTTTGTAGTTAAAGAATATATGGTTAATTTAAAAGATGACGGTAAGCATGATCTGCCAAATGAACTTTAATATTAATTTGATTTTCCAATTAAATTAACAATTAATACTCCAGATATAATTAATATTAGACCTATAATTGTAAAAAAGTCAGGAATTTGGTTAAATTTATAAATACCAACAACTGAAGTAGCTATTATACATAAGCCTGCAAATGAAGCATAAGTTACGCCAACAGGAATAGTTTTCATAACTAAAGAAAGCGTATACATGCAAGCAACTATTGTTATTGCCGTAAAGACACTTGGTAAAAATATTGTAAAACCATTTGCAGCTTTGGCGAAACCATTTGATGCTGTACCAAGGGCAACTGCAATAATTAAAATTATATAAGCAGTTAAATTACTCATAATTAAAGAATAATATATCCTTAATTAATATCTACAAACTTTTCTAATTTATTTAAATGTTATAGGACCGACCATTCCACTTTCGTAGTGACCAGGAATGTTACATGCCATTTCTAAAGAAATATCTTTTGAAAATTTCCAAATAATTTCTCCTGTTTTATTTGGCTCTAGCATTACACTATTTGCGTGTTTATGGCCCAATGAGTGGTCTTTTTTAGACATTTCTTTCATTTTTTTATGATCAATTCGGTCGCCTAAAAGAATATCGTGTTCAATTAATCTTGCCATTTCCGGTTGGTGATCAATATGCATCTTTTTAGTCCCAATATTATACTCATGTACCAGTTCACCTAAATTTTTAACAATTATTTTTACTGTTTCACCTTTTTTAACTTGAATTGAACTTGGCTCATAATAATTGTCATACATCTTTACTTCTATTACTCTTGTAACATCATTTGGATCACCCTTAGACCCAATCATCTTCATTGAAGCTGCATTAGAATTAAAGGCGATAAAAATAAATAAAAGTATAAGTTTTTTCATTATTTAGGCATAGGTGTTGCGCCAGTCTCTAAACTCATGATTTTTCCATTATCATATTTGTAGACTGCCATTACTGCTTCTGTATTTCCGTCATCAAATGTTACAAATGCGTGGTGTACACCAACTTCATCATTTTCATATACAACTCGTGTATCTCTTTGATTAATATCACCGCTCATCGCCCATTTGATCACCTCAGATTTACCTAAAGTATTTCCTGATTTATGCATTGTAAATTTGAAATCGTCATGCAAAAGTTCATTCATAGCTGCTTCATCTTTATTTTTTAATGCAGCACTATATTTTTCTAATATTGACATTTTATCTCCTTTATACTCCTTCAATTATCATTCCATTAGTATCTGCGTTATCTAATCGAATTTGTTTTATTGGTTTATATTCTTCAGAATTATACCATTCCTTTGCTTTCTCGTAACTTGGAAATTTTATCACAACTGTCCTTGGATGCTGCCATGACCCTTCAATAGTCTCGCTGTTACCACCTCTTACAAGATACTCCCCACCAAATTTTTCTGCAGTGGGTTTAACTTTGTCTATGTATTCCTTATAATTTTCAGGATTGTTTACATTAAGGTTAAATATCGCATAACCACTCATAATTATTCTCCTGGTTTAATAACTGACTTTGTGGCATCTGCAGCATTTTGAAAAGCTTTATTGTAGTCAATAACTTCATGTACCATCAAATCATCCATAAGACCTGAATTTTTGAATGCAATCTTTAAGGAAAGTGCTTGTTCATAATCTCCTTCTACACATGAGATAACATCAAATCTACCTCTTACCCATTCATAGCTGATCAATTTTAAACCAGCCGCCTCAGTAACTTTCTTAGTCGATGCATATCTATCTGCAGTTGGATCATTTTGCATTCTTTTCATTAATTCTGCACTTATTTTTCCAATCAAATAAAATTTTGACATATTACACTTCAATCTTTGTTAAATCCCAAGCGGTCATTTTCTCAACACACTCATCAAAAATTGGCTTTCCAAGTGGATGCGTACCAGATACTAACTCTTTCATTTTTTCTTCGTTGTGAACAAATACCTTGAACATAACACCGCTTTTGTCTGGTATAACTGCACCTACAGTTTTTTCAGGATAAGCTGCAGACTTTCTTACACTCATACCTTCATCCGACTGCATCCATCCCATAAATTTTTCAAACTTGCCTTCTTTTAATTCTGCAAGTACTAACATTTCTTTTTCCATTCTTTCCTCCTTTTTTTTATTTATTATTGTAAATCAATCTAATGATTATTCAATTATTTCATTAAAGAATATTCACCTTTAAAATAAATTGATGAGGCAAATTTATTTTCTTGAGCTGAGTTAATTGGTGTGTATCCTGTTGAGCCACTACATTCTATTCCTTTATATTTTCCTGTTCCCCCTAAACATTTAAATGTACCATTCATTGAGTCTCCAAGTGGAATTTCGTAGTATGTAAAAATAGTTTCCCCATCCAGTTGATTTATTTTACAGTGTCCCATTTCAAATCCCTTTCCTGGGATTGTGCCTGCGCCAAGACAATATTGTGATGCATTATCCATGAATGTTGTACCTTCGACTGCCATTAATCCTCCAACTCCATCGTAAGTAAAGGTTAAAAAGTTACCCTCGTTATCAGTAAGAAATTTGTTATCTCCAACAATAAAACCTTTAAGATCAATTTTTCCTTTATGACCGTCTGCAAAACTTGATGTTGTAAATATTATAAACATCATAATTAAATATATTTTTTTCACCATTACCTTTCTATTATTATTTTTAGTCTGAACATACACTCATTACTGTTGTCTCTCTTTTGTGACCAGATTGTTCAATTACTTTAGCATTCTCTGGATTCTGCATAAATTTTTGCATAGTGTCTGCAGCTGGTGTTTCCATCACAATATGCACTTTATTTGGATTTTCTATTTCATTACCTACATAAATAGTTTTAATACCTGCTGCTTCTCTTGGGCCAGAATGTTCATCAAACAATTTTTTCCAGTGAATCCAGTCTTTTACTTCAAAGTTACCAACCATTTTTACCATTTTATTCCCCCCAAACCCCAGCAAATTCATATGCTTCAACAGGTTCGTTGCCAATTACCCAAGCGTCATGTCCAGGTGATACAGAGTAAGAGTCTCCTGCTTTATATGTAACCTCTGTTCCATCATCGTGTTTTGCGCAAACAGAACCTTTTGTGATAATTCCAATATGGTTTGCCTGACAACTGTCAGTTCCAATATGTGGCTTAACATCTGTAGACCATTTCCATCCTGGTTTTAAATGCAATCTTACTACTCTTTGACCACCTACCTTAACTGCTTCAATTTTAGCATTATTAAATTTATCAACTACTTCGTCTGCTTTATCAAAAGTTTTAACTTCTATACTAGCCACATTAACTCCTTTATTAGTTCATAGTTATTTTGGTATTTTTGTTGCCCCGGTTTCTACTTCAATGATTTTACCATCTTTAAATTTCCAACAACACATTAAGGCTTCTGTATTTCCATCTTGATAAGTAACATATGAGTGATCAAAACCAATTTCATCATTTTCAAAAAGGATCCTGTATTTTGCAGGACTCATCATACCTTTACTTACAGCTTCGACCATGCCTGCTTTACCCATGTGTACATATTCACCTTTTAGATGAGAAAACATTTTGTAGTCATCGTGCACCAGCTCACCAGCTGCTGCACCATCTTTTTCCATGATTGCTTTATTGAGTTTTTCCAATATTGACATATTGTTCCTTACTTCTTCATTGCATTGAACATGCTTAGTGTGTCGTCAAACGCAATAAACATTGTCAGTTTACCATCATCGCCTACTTCAAAGTAATGACCAAAAATAGTATCCATGCCATCTGCCTTAGCAGTTGCCTTAACAAAAACTTTGTTTCCCTCGCTAATCATCATATCTGGTGTTACTGAAAAATTACTCCAAAGTTGTGGTACTTGCATCATAGTTTTCATATATGCTTCTTTGCCTTTATGAGTTCCTGACATTGGATGTTTATCTCCAGGATAAATCCAAGTGATATCATCATGTACCATATCCATAAATGCCTCCATTTCTCCTTTCCCAAAAAGTTCATACCCTTTTTTAACTACTTCTTTTGCGTCCATAAAATCTCCTTTAATTTTTTTTGTATTAAATTTTATTATAAGATAGAAATGTAATGAATTTATTACAGTACTGGTATGCGTGATTATATCCAGTGAGGATAGGGAAGACCTTTTTCTTTTAAAAAAAGGTTTATTAAACATCTTAGAGTTGTATTTATCAGATTTATCACAAAGAATTGTAACAATTGTTTTACCTGGACCTAAAAGTTTACCCAACCTTATTGCTCCAGCAATGTTTACTCCACAACTAGTTCCTAAACTTAAACCTTCTTTTTCAATTAAATCGAACAGAACAGGTAATGACTCATGGTCACTTATTGAAAATGCTCCATCAATATTTGCTTTTGCAAAATTTGCAGTAACTCTACTAGATCCAATACCTTCTGTAATTGAACCCCCCTCACTTTTTAATTCACCTTTTTCAATGTAATTATAAAGAGATGAGCCAGTTGGATCTGATAAATATATTTTAATATCTTTATTCTTTTCCTTTAAAAAACTACTTACTCCTGCAATTGTACCACCAGTACCAGATGAACATACAAAACCATCAATTTTTCCATCAGTTTGTTCCCATATTTCTGGTCCAGTTGTTTCATAATGACCTTTAGAATTTGCTGTATTGTCAAATTGATTAGCCCAAACTACACCGTGGTTGTTGCTACTTTTCAATTCATCAGCCAATCTTCCTGCATATTTAACAAAGTTATTTTCATCTTTATATGGTTTTGGTGGAACCAGCCTTAAATCAGCTCCAATATTTCTTAATAAATCTTTTTTTTCTTGTGTTTGATTATCGTTCATTACGATAATAGTTTTATAACCAATAGAATTTCCTAAAAGACATAACCCAATCCCAGTATTACCAGCAGTTCCCTCAACAATTGTTCCACCTTTTGAAATTAATTTTTTTTCCTCAGCATCTCTTATTAATGCTAAAGCTGCTCTATCTTTTACAGAGCCTCCTGGATTTAGGTACTCTGCTTTTCCATAAATATTACAACCAGTAATTTCTGATGCCGCTTTTAATTTAAATAAAGGGGTGTTTCCTATTGCTTCGACAAAATTATTTTGTAAAGTTTTCATACATCAAGCTTTGTATCACCCCCTGGTGCAACACCATAGGGTTTAAATTCTTCGGATGCAGTTCCAACATTTTTTGCAGGAATTCCAACCATTACTGCGTTTTCTGGAACATCTTTTGTAACAACAGCATTAGCTCCAATTTTTGCATTTTTACCAACCACAATTGGTCCAAGTATTTGTGCACCAGAACCTACTACAACATTTTCTTTTAGCGTTGGGTGTCTCTTAACATTTCTTTGATTATCTGAATTAATACTCGGAGCAATTCCACCTAATGTTGCCATGTGATAGATGGTTACGTTATCTCCAATATCAGAAGTTTCTCCAATAACTACTCCCATGCCATGATCTATAAAAAGATTTTTTCCAATTTTAGCATTTGGATGAATTTCTATACCTGTTAGAAACCTTGAGAACTGAGAAATTATTCTTGCAACGAGATGAAATTTTGCAATCGAAAAAAAATTTGCAATTCTATGAAAAAATACAGCTTTAACACCAGGATAGGTAAGTATTAAACTTAATTTTGATCTTGCAGCTGGATCTCTTTTAATTATCGACTCTAAAAAATCATTCATGTTTATTTAAGATTTGTTATTAAAATTTAACTACTTGTTACAACAGCAGTTTTCTGATGATGGTTTGCAATCACAATTTTTACAAACGCATCTGTCACAAGAACAGTTTTTACATTTACAGTGTGAATTATTGCATGCCATAGGAGTTATATAATTGTATATTTTTTAAAAACAATACTAATAATAACCCCAGTTTTAAAGTTCTTTAAGCGTTAATCCCTTCAGATTTGCATGGACTGCAATATCCATCATTTTTGGGTTAGCAAGATTAAGATTATCCATTATTTCAGCATATTCCTCTTTTGAGCTAACTTGTAATCTTGGATTGTTACTTTTCTCACTACCGATTGTGGAGTTTTTTTTCCCATTATAATCGTGAGCAGGATAAACAAGCGTTTCCTCAGGAAGTTTTAATAGTTTGCCAAATAAAGATTCATAAGCTTCATGAGCACTACCATTTTGAAAATCTGTTCTACCTGTTCCATTAATTAAAAGTGTATCTCCTGTAAAAACTCTATCATTCATTAAGTAACTGTATGAACAATCTGTATGACCTGGCGTATAAATAGCTTTCAGTTCAATATTCTCGACATTTATATTTTCATCATCCTTTAATTTGATATCAATAACTTCAGATTTAGAGTTTTCACCCATTATACGAATACAATTTGTTCTTTGATTAAGTTCATTTAAGCCAGTTACATGATCTGCGTGAATATGGGTATCAATTACCTTAACAAGTTTTAATTCTAAATTGTTTAAAACATTTATGTATTCATCAGTATGCTCAATTACTGGATCTATGATTAATGCTTCACGTCCTTTTCCACTCGAAATGATATAAGTGTAAGTTGATGATTTAGTATCAAATAGTTGTTCAAAAATCATAATTATAAAATAATTAAAATTTTATAAAATTGAGACTAATTTTCAATAGCTTTATGATTAGGCTTGCTCCATTCTTTTCCTTTAAACATCACATTCCATTGCAACCAAGGAAAAAGCTTTGATTTCATTTGCCAATATAAAGAACTAGGTTTTGTTGGATCAAACGGTAAACTTGGAGTTACTTTTCCACCGTAACAAAATTCTGCTAGCATAACTTTACCGTATGCAACTGTAAGAGGGCAGGCTCCATATCCATCATAAAGTCTATATGCTTCAGATGACTTATTGATATCTTTAATAATATTATGAGCCACTATTGGAGCTTGTTTTCTAACTGCTGCACCAGTTTTTGCGTTAGGTGCATTCATTACATCTCCTAAACTATAAATATTTTCATATTTTGTATGTCTTAATGTTCCTTCTTTATGATCTACATCAACCCATCCACCAGCATCAGCTAATGGACTATTCTTAATAAAGTCTGGAGAAGTTTGAGGAGGTGTTACATGAATAAAATCAAATTTCTTTGTAACTTCTTTAGAATTTCCCTCTTTATCAGATTGTTTGAATACAGCCTCTTTAGCATCTCCATTTACTGAAATTAAATTATGTTGGAAGCTTCTTTTAATACCATATGAGTCGCATATTTCATTTAGTGGACCTTGAAAATGAGGCACACCAAAAATAACTGGTTTTGCACATAAAAATTCTAAATTACTATCTTTAAGAGCTCCTTTTTTCTTTAAGTGATCAGCAGCTAAGTAAGCTATTTTTTGAGGTGCTCCTGCACACTTAATTGGCATTGGAGGTTCAGTAAATAATAAATTTCCTCCCTTCAAATTCTTTAAACATTCCCAAGTATAAACAGCCATATCTGAACTATAATTAGTACAAACATTATTTTTTCCTAAAGTTTCCTTTAACCCTGCTACTCCATCAAAATTAATTTTTAAACCAGGGCAAACTACTAAATAGTCGTATGAATATTCACCACTTGATGTCTTTACGGAGTTTGACTCTGGAGAAAAACTTTCTGCATGATCTTTTATCCAATTTACATAACTAGGCATTACAGATGACATTGGTTTTATTGTACTATTTACATTGTAAGCACCTGCACCAACTAAAGTCCATGCTGCTTGATATAAAGATTTTTCAGAAGGTTCTATAATTGATATTGATAAATCAGACTTTAAACTTTTAAGCCTTGTGGCAACTGATATACCAGCACATCCGCCACCGATAATCAAAATGTTTGAGTGATTAGAGTTATTCATATCAAAAAACCTAACACTTATAATCTGCTTAAGATACACGTCTTATAAGTTGTTTTTTCAAACTTAAATATCGTTGATTAACCTAATCAATAATTTATAATGGTTCTAATTAATTAAAAGGAGAGTGAAGAATGTTAAAAATAAACAGTATGTGTCCTGATTTTCAATGCAAAACTACAGAGGGAGATATCTCTTTTCATGAGTGGCTTGGAGATAGTTGGGGCGTATTATTTTCTCACCCAAAAGATTTTACACCAGTTTGTACTACAGAATTAGGTTCATTAGGACAAATGAAAGCTGAGTTTGATGCAAGAAATGTAAAAGTAATCGGACTAAGTGTAGATGGGGTTGAGGACCACAAAAAATGGTTAGAAGATATCAAAGATGTATCTGGAACAATGCCAGATTATCCTATTATCGCTGACGAAGATTTAAAGGTTGCAAAACTTTTCAATATGTTAGAAGGCGATGCAGGAACAACTTCAATGGGAAGAACAGCAGTTGATAATGAGACTGTCAGAACTATTTTTGTTGTAAGACCAGATAAAAGAATAGGTCTTTATTTAACTTACCCAATGGCAACAGGAAGAAATTTCCATGAAATTTTAAGAGCCATAGACTCAATGCAACTTACTGCAAAACATAGAGTTGCTACTCCAGCTAACTGGAAAAAAGGTGAAGATGTAGTTATTCTTCCTGCGGTAAAAGATGAAGAAGCTAAGAAAATATACCCAGATGGTTGGGAAACAGTTAAACCTTACTTAAGAAAAGTTCCAGATCCTACTAAGTAATAAGGGTTTCGAATAAATTTAATATCTCAGTTCTAAAAATAATTAGAACTGAGATGTAAATTAATTTTTTATATACTTTCGCATTGAAATATTTGCCAACAGAAGGTTTGGATCAATAAACACTTTTGATTGTTTAATTTTCTTAAAAGATTTGTATGCAAATATTGCTATTGGTAATTCAGTGCATCCAAGAATTATTTTTTTACATTTAATTTTCATTAAGTAATTTACGGCTGGTCTAATTGCTTTTTCAGCTTCTTTAATTTTTCCCATTTTAACAAGTTTTATGGATTTATTTACTGAATTTTTTTGTAAATCTTTAATAGGACTTACTAAATTAAAATTTTTATCAAAATATTTATTATAAACTTTAGTACTTAATGTAGCTTCAGTAGATAAAATACCAATTTTAGAATTTTTCTTACAATTTTTTACTGTATCTAAATAAACTTCTTTAGGCATACTAAGTATTGGTACTTTAACTTTTTTTCTTAAATCATCATACCAATAATGAGCTGTGTTGCATGGCATAACTATGAATTTACAATTATTTTTTTGCAACATTTTGCACCCTTCAACAAGTGAATTTAAAACGTTGTGGTATTTTTTTAAATTTTCTGGTCGTTTTGGAATGTTAGACTTATTATATAAAACAAACATTGGATATTGTTGATCAAGTTTGCCAGCGTTTATTTTTGCAAGTTTATTGCAAAAATCTAACCCCGCTTGTGTTCCCATTCCTCCAAGAATACCAATCATAAATTTATTTTGAATTTTGTTTTAAAAACTACCTTATACAACTATATTTTATAAACAATTATGCAAGATATTTATATTGATGATATTGGTTCAGGATATCCACTTGTTTTAGTTCATGGATATTTAGGATCATCAGAAATGTGGAAATTCCAAAAAGATTATCTACATAAAAAATTTAGAATTATTACGCCGGCTTTACCAGGTTTTGGTGAAAGTTTTAAAGCACAATCTTTAAATAGTATTAGTTTAATGGCTAAATTCATTATCCAACAAATTGATTTAAAAAATATTGATAAGTTTAATTTAATGGGTCATTCGATGGGTGGAATGATAGTACAAGAAATTGCAAATCTATCTGGAGATAGAATAAATAAACTGATTTGTTTCGCTACAGGACCTATTGGAGATATTCCAGGAAGATTTGAACCTATAAATACATCCATTAAAAAATTAGGTGAGGAAGGAATCAAAGAACAGGTAAAAAGAATACCACCGAAGTGGTTTGTTGATGGAGATCAAGCTAAAAATTATTTTTTATGTGAAAATGCAGTTAAAAATATATCTGAAGAAACAGCACGCAACGCATTAATAGCTATGAGAGATTGGAATGGATTAGAAAATTTAAAAAAAATAAAAAATAAAACTTTGATAATTTGGGGAGATAAAGACAAATCTTATAATTTTGAACAAGTCTCAATACTTAAAAACAATATTCCTAATAGTGATTTAAAAATATTTAAGAACTGCTGTCACAACGTACATCTTGAGCAGCCTCAGGAATTTAATCAAGTTGTAGAGGGTTTTCTAATTTAATTGACCATTATAGGCTTTTGCATAGCAGTATTTACTTTTTAGCTTATTAGAAATGTTGACTCTAAATTTAAAACAAAGTTAGATTTTGTTTATAAAAAATAACTTAAATGGGGAAAATATGAACATAATAAAAAAATTTCTTGTAGCTGGAATAATCTCATTATTTGTACCGGCTTCAAGTTTTGCTGAAAAAGTAAAAATTGGTGATCCTGGTTGGACAGGTGCAACTGCAATTGCAAATTTACTTGCTGCTGTTGTTATTGATAAAATGGGTGGTGAGGCTGAATTAGTCCCTGGTAACAATACCGCAATCTATGGAGCGATTGATAGAAGTAAAGGTGAAATCGAAGTTCACCCTGATATTTGGCTACCAAATCAAGAAGCTTATACAAAAGATTTAGTACCGAAAGGAACTTTAAAATTAAGCAAAAATCCTTATGAAGGTAATCAAGGCTATTGTGTCTCTCAACAATTTGCAAAAAAAATGAATATTACTGCAATAGAAGATTTGGGAAGACCTGAAGTTGTTAAGGCAATGGACAGTGATGGAAATGGAAAAGGTGAGTTTTGGATTGGTGCAGATGGATGGGCTTCTGCAAATGTTAACCAGGTAAAACTTAGAGACTATAAACTTTACGATGCTGGTATTGAGCCAATAAGAGCTGCTGAAGCTGTAAAAAATGCTAGAGTGCTAGACTCAATAAAAAAAGGTGAAGGATACGCATTTTACTGTTACAAACCTCACGCTATTTGGGGAATGGCAGATGTAGTTATGTTGGAAGAACCTAAATTTGATCCTGCAAAGTATAAAATGATACAACCAAAAGCTGATGCTGATTGGTATCAAAAATCATATGTAGCTTCTAAGGATGCTTTAAAACAAATCCAAATTGGATGGGGAACTTCTTTAGAGACCAAGTCTCCAGCAATTGTAGATTTTTTTAAAAACTTCCAAATTACTGCTGATGATGTTTCTTGGATGGCATATGAAGTTTCAGTCCAAAAAAGAGACCCAGGTGAAGTTGCAAGAGATTGGATGTCTAAAAATAAATCAACAGTCGACGGTTGGTTAGGTCTATAATTTAGACAATTTAAATTTAATTACCTGGCGACATATAGTTGCCAGGTATCATTTTCAATAATTTTAAGCTAAAATCTTTATATGGAAGCTGCCATACAAATCCAAAATGTTTGGAAAATATTTGGAAACACATCTAAAGATGCGCTGGACGCTATTCAAAATAAAAAAATAACAAAACAACAGGCTCTAGAGGAATACAACTCGGTAATTGGAGTTTCAGATGTTTCATTTGACGTAAAAAAAGGAGAAATATTTTGTGTAATGGGACTATCAGGTAGTGGGAAGTCTACATTGGTTAGACATATTAATAGACTATTAGAGCCAACATCAGGAAAAATATTAATAAACAGTCAAGATGTCATGCAATTTGATAAAAAAAATCTTCAAGATCTTAGAAATCAAAAAATTGGTATGGTTTTTCAAAATTTTGCCTTAATGCCCCACAGATCAGTTTTAGATAATATTGCTATGCCATTGGAAATTAGAGGAGTTAGTAAGAATGATAGATTAGATGCAGCAAATAACATCTTAAATATTGTAGAATTACAAGGTTGGGGAAATAAATATGCTCACGAATTATCTGGAGGAATGCAACAAAGAGTAGGGTTGGCGAGAGCATTAGCTGCAGACCCTGAATTTTTGCTGATGGATGAACCCTTTAGTGCATTAGATCCTCTTATTAGACGTCAACTTCAAACTGAATTTATTAAACTTTCAAAACAAATGAAAAAGACAACTGTATTTATAACTCATGATCTTGATGAAGCAGTAAGAGTTGGCCATAGAATAGCTATAATGAGAGATGGTAGTGTGGTTCAAATAGGAACTCCGGAGGAGATAGTTGTAAATCCTGCTGATGATTATGTTGCAGATTTTGTAAAAGGTATATCTAGATTAAAAGTCGTTCAGGCCAAAACTATTATGCAACCCATAGATGATTATAAGAGAAATTTTGGAGATAATGTTGGCAACAACGAAAGAGTTAACGAAAACGATATATTAAGTAAACTTATTGAGACATCAGTATCAGAGAATAAACCAATTATAGTGCTTAACAATGACAACGAAGAAGTTGGAATTATTACACAGTCCGATTTGTTGAAAGCGGTTGTTGAAGGAAATGATAATGAATAAGGAGATAAAAAATTTATCTAGGTCTGAATTAATCAAAAATTTTGTAATCACAAATCCAGATTATTATATTAAAGAATTTAAGAAAATTGGTAGTAAACCATCTTACTCTTTTTCTTTTAATTTATTTGCTGCATTATTTGGACCAATTTGGTTTGGGTTAAGAAATGTTTGGAATTATGCCTTAACATTTTTAATTGTTGAAACATTTGCAGTTGTCCAGATCATAAGAGGATTATTTGGCAATATCACAAAAGATGCTTTAGAAAAAATTGATAAAATTCAGTCCACGATTGATTTTAGAAATAAGCAGCTGCAGTCAGCAATCGAAAATAATCCAGATAAGGTCGAAGTTTATGAAAGAGCAATAAAATCTCTTGAAAAGGCAATGAAAGAATATGTGGTAGATGTCCAAGTAATCGAGGCTTCAGCAATATGGATTACTATATCGGGAATTGCTTTATTAGTTTTTATCAAACTTATTCAAGGTGTACTCGCCAATACAATTTTAGAGAAAAGATATTCAGAATGGCTGTCCAATAAATTAATCAGCCCAGGAATGAAAACAAAAAACTACTTGCTAAGTATTGGATTTACAATAGTCATCATGTTTTTTTCAGTTATTCATTACAGTTTTCCTGGTTTTTTTTCAATAATGAATGATTTTCCTACCCATCCAGAGATAAGACTTACATCTATAAAGTGGGTTGAAACAATTTTTGATTATGCGGTGATAAAGGGGGACGCAGTATTTACTGCTATAACTATTGGTATCAGGTCAGTTCTAGACTTTTTAGAACTTTTATTTGTAAAAACTCCATGGATAGTAATTATAACCACCATTGTAGTTTTAACTGCTTTATCAGCTGGGATAAGAACTGCAATTTATTCAGCTGGATTTTTAGCTTACATGGGTTTTTTAGGTTTTTGGGTTAAGGCAATGACCACACTTGCTTTACTTGGAACAGCCGCAATTTTGAGTATTGCTATAGGAATACCTTTAGGAATTTATTGTGCGAGACGTCAAAGATTTTATTCGATGATAAGACCAATAATGGATTTTATGCAAACTATGCCTGCATTTGTATTTATGATTCCAGTAATTGCATTTTTTGGAACAGGGAAGGTTGCAGCTGTCATCATTACAATGATTTTTGGAGGAACACCTGTTGTAAGACTTACAGTATTAGGTTTAAGAGGAGTGCCTGAAACTATCAGAGAAGCTGCAATAGCTTATGGAGCATCTAAATGGTATTTACTTAGAAAAGTTGATTTACCTTTAGCAACACCATCAATACTCGCAGGAGTAAACCAAACTGTGATGTTAAGCTTAGCGATGGTTGTAGTAGCATCATTAATAGGAGCTAAAGGCCTAGGACAAGACGTGCTTGAGGCACTACAATATGCAAATGTAGGCCAAGGCATTTTAGCTGGTATTGCAATATTATTTGTTGCTTTAATATTGGACAGAGTAGTTCAAGGTAAGAAAAGAGTTTAATACTCTAATGAATAAAAATATATGGTTGCTATTCGCTAGCAATGCATGTGCATTTTCAGTTGCACCTGTTACAGTGTTTTTAAGTGGAATAATTGGATCTAGCATAAGCCCAATTAAATCTTTGTCAACTTTACCAATGTCGTTATCAATTGTGGGCACAGCTCTTTTTATAATAGCTGCTTCCAAAATAATGAGTATCACTGGTAGAAAAAAAGGCTTTATATTATCATCCATAACAAGCTCATTGTTTGCTTTACTGGCAGCCTATGCAGTGATGAAACAAAATTTTATTCTTTATTCATTCTCATGCTTTTCACTTGGATTTGGGATGGCATTTGCTCATCAATATCGTTTTGCTGCTGCTGAAAGTGTAGATAAAAAACAGGCTCCAAAGGCTATTTCCTTATTACTCTTTGCAGGAATTTTATCAGCTTTATTAGGTCCTAATCTAGCAAATCTTGGAAAGAATATTATTTCAGAGAGTTTATATGTTGGCTCTTATCTATGTTTGTCATTATTAACTTTATCGTCAATTATTTTTTTAGTTTTTTATAATGAAAAGAAAATTATTGAGAAAAAAAAAATTTCAAGAGGAAGATCATTTTTAGAATTAATTTCTCAACCAAGGTTTCTTCAGGCATTAGTCTCCTCATCTTTTGCTTATGCAGTAATGTCTTTTTTAATGACCGCTACTCCAATAAGCATGCATATTAATGATAATATGTCTTTAAACAGCACCAGTTTTGTAATTCAATTACACATAATTAGCATGTTCCTGCCAGCATTAGTTACTGGAAATCTAATTAAAAAATTCGGACACAGCAAAATTATGTATTGTGGCGTATTATTTTTTATAATCACAATATTTCTTAGTTATCTTGATCAAACAGTTACAAATTATTTATTTTCATTAATATTTTTAGGTCTTGGATGGAATTTTCTATTTATATCAGGGACAAGCTTACTTGTATTAAATTATAGAGAACAAGAAAGGTTTAGAGCTCAAGGTTTTAATGATTTTATAGTTTTTTCAATTCAAGCTACTGCAAGTTTAACAGCTGGCGTTGTTTTAAGTTATACTAGCTGGAAAACAATGAATATGCTTTGCATACCTTTTTTAATTATAATTATTTTTACAACACTAAGAGCAGATAGATTATCAAGAAAAGTTTAATTCTTACAGGCCGTGTCAACTTGTAACAGATATTGCTTATTGTAAGATTATTTTAAAAGTATATATGCACTTCATGAAATCACACAATAAATTTTTAATTATCACTACCTTTTTATTATCAACACTTTTTGCTAATATCGGTTTAGCTGCAGATGTAACAGTAGAAATGTTAAATAGACTGGATAAACAGTCAAATGTTTTTGAGCCAAAGATAGTAAGGGTAAACGTCGGAGACACAGTTCTTTGGAAAGCTAAAGACAAAGGTCACAACGTTGAATTTATTAAAAAAGGAGTCCCAGAAGGCGTTGGTAAATTTAAGTCAAAATTCAATAAGGATGTTGAATATAAATTTGAAGTTCCTGGAATTTACGCATACTGGTGCACCCCCCATAAAAATATGGGTATGATTGGTTTTGTAGTTGTTGGTGATGATAAATCAAACTTAGAAGCAATAAAAAAACTTAGATTTTCATCAAAATCTAAGAAAATGGCTCCAGATTTAATAAATTCACTCTAATTAAATATTAAATCAATTTTTAACTTTCTTACCCTAATCAGTGAGTTTTTGAACTTACTATCGGTGTGAAAATCTCCTGGAAATGCAACACATTTAATTTTTGCTTTAACGGCTGATTTTAGGCTAATTTCGGTATCTTCAATTGCAATACATTCATCATTTTTTAATTTAAGTTTCTTTAAACAATGTTTGTAAACTTCTAATTTTGATTTTGTATTTTTATTCCCAGTGGTATTACCAATATAATTAAAATCTTTCTTCTTAAGATATTTTACTGTGGATAAAAAAACTGAATCAATATTATTTTTTGTTGTAGATGTAGCAAATCCTATTTTTATTTTGTTTCTCTTACAGTAACTGATAACATCTAAGACTCCAGGTCTTGGTTTTATTTTATTTTTTTTTAAATAATTATTAAATATTAATGTTTTTAAATTTCTTATTTTTTTTGCATTAGTAGATGTATTATTTTCTAAACTATATTTCCTAACTCTTTTCTCTCCGCCTGGTTTTTTTAACATTGATTTATAAATTTTTTTACTCCAGTACCAATTTAATCCTACTTTTTGAAATGCTTGATTAAAACAATTTCTTTGTATATCGGAAGTTTCTATAATTGTTCCAATTGAACCAAATAAGACTGCTTTGATTGTCATTAGCCTTTAATAGCACCAGCGGTTAATCCACTTATAACCTGTCTTTGGAAAAACATCACTAACAAAAATAAAGGAGCAGTAGCAGATACAACTGCGGATACAGCCCACATTAAATTTCCTTCATGCTGATTGGTTCCAAGATAACTTTGAATTTTAGGAACCATAGTGTGGTTCTCTTGATTTAATAATAAAGCTGTTACCGTAAAATCATTATAAGCTAACATGAGACTAAACAATCCAGCTGTAATTACTCCTGGCCACATCACAGGCATTATAATATGTCTAAAGGCTTGAAAGTACGAGCAACCATCAATCAAGGCACTCTCATCTAATTCTTTAGGCACAGTTTTAAAAAATGAATAAAGGAGCCATAAGGTAAAAGGTTGATTGATTGCAACAAGAACTACAATTGTAGTTGGTAAAATTCCCCAAATTTGTAATTGAAAAAAAGGGAATAGATAACCTGACACCAATGTTATATGTGGCATTGCTCTAAAAATTAAAGCAATGATTAAAATCCAAAATGCATAATTTTTTGTAGATCTGGATAATGCGTATGCTCCTAATGTGCCAAGAAATAACGAAATTGAAACAACACTTATTGTAACTATTACTGTGTTTCTTGAAGCTTTCCAAAATTCACCTTCAAACCACGCACCACTGTAAGCTTCCTTGGTAAATCTAGCGCCAGTCTCAATTAAAGTATTAAAAGCTGTTATTGCATACCACCAATCAGCTCTTGAGAAAAAGTCAGCTCTGACTTTAAAGGATCCCCAAAACGTCCAAATAAATGGAAAACATGCAAGCAACAACCATATAACTATAAATATTGTGTTGAAAGTTTTTAAACTGTTTGATTTTTTATCTAATCCAAAATCCATAATTATCTATTTGTTCTAAACTCTTTCCAAGTTCTCAGTAAAACTGGCGTTAAAATTATTGAAATTCCTACAATAGTCATAATCGATGTTGCTGCTGCTGATCCAAATAAGATAACCTCTTCATTAACTAGGTTATCGTAAATTAACCAAGATAAAGATTGAGCACTACCCTCAGCGCTAAAGCCTATAATGGGTTCAAAAACTCTAAAATTATCCATCAATGAAATTAAAGCAACAAAGGTAACTACAGGATATATATGTGGTAAAACTATATGTTTAACCCTTTGAAATCTTGAAGCACCATCTATTATTGAAGCTTCTAATGGTTCTTGCGGAACAGTTTGAAGTGCTGCATAAAAAACAACAAAAGCAAAAGGGGAGTGATGCCAAACTCCATAAATTATAATTGTAATCCAAGTTAGAGCTTTTGATGATTTAACTGATAAGTAAGGATCATCCATTAATATTTGAAGATTTGCACCTATAATTCCCTCAGCATCAATCATCCAGAATAACACCAGAGAACCAACTAAAGGAGTTACAATCATAGGTAAAATTGTACCAAAAATAAGGGGACCTCTAATTTTTCTAGATATTGCATTTAAACTTAAAGCAATAATAAATCCTAAAAGCAGAACGCATGGTGTAACAATTACACAATAGGTTAAGGTAAATACTAAAGCTTTGTAAAACGGAAGATTTCCTACCTTGCCAATAAATTCACCTAATGATTTACTCTCACTCCAGAATTCTGAAACTTGATCAGATGCCAAGTGATTTCTATCAATGTATGTACCAAAACCATTAAATTTTCCTAATGGTTTCTCTTCTTTAATTTTTGAAGTAGCTTCTTGATCTACAACTACTGATGTTTTGCATCCAAATGGATCACATTTTTTAACTTCAATGAGTATTTGATCATGTTGAGCGTAAAAAGATTGAATCCCTGTTGAAATAATTGGTAGCCCAATGAATAAAATCATTGCTAAACCTGCTGGGAAAAAAAACCAGAAAAAACTTCTATTGGGCATGATAAATTTATAAGTGGGGATAGTTATATCCCCACTTAATTAATTTATATTTTATAGAAAACCTTGTTCTTTTGCTTTAGTGATATAAGCAGCTTCAACATCTTTCAATGCTTGCTCAGCTGACTCATTTCCTTGCAAAAACTCAACAATTTCACTACCCAAAGCACCATGCATTAATCCCATTTGTGGCAACATTGGATAAGGTTTTGCTCCCATTTTAACTGCTTCAATTACTCCAACAGATTTTGGACCAGGTACAAAGCCTTCTACTAACCAAACAGCTTGATCAGCAGCTTTTGCAACCATCTCTTTTGATGATGCTGCATGAGCCATTGCTCTAAAAGAAGCTTCAGCATCTGCGTCAGATCTATTTTTAGCAAGTGTAAATCCGTCCCACCAAAGTGTTGCTGCAGGAATATTACCACCACCAACTGTTGCTGGAGCAACTAATTTAGTAGCAGCAGTTATTTTCGCATCGCCTTCATCGTCAAGTAATGTTCCAGATCTAGATGCCCATAAAGTCATAATTGCAACATTTCCAGATTCCCACTCAACTTTGATAGCTTCACTATCATGCGTTAAATAATCAGGGTTACTTAAATCAGCCAGGTTTTTTAACATGTTTAAAGTTGCTACACCTTTAGCATTATTGATGTTTGGTTGTGCACCACCATCTTTAAAGAATTCACCACCATGACCAATGTACATGTTTACAAATTCTTCAGCTAGGTTCCAACCTGCTTTGTAAGCTGCTGCATAAGGATATTTCATTTTCCCAGCTGCTCTAATTTTTTCAGCAGCCGCTACAACTTCCTCGTAAGTTTTTGGAATAGCAATTCCATTTTCTTTTAAAACATCTGTTCTTACATAAAGATGTTGTGTATTAGCCATAAATGCTACAGCCATTACTTTTCCATCAATTGTAATAAGTTGTGACTCTTGAATTCCTTTTCCATATTTTTTAACTAGATCATTCATTGGTCTAATTAAATCAGCATTCATTAATGGAACTATAGAACTATTAGCAGCAACTCTAACTGAAAACTCAGAAGGATTTGCAGTTAAAGCTGGTACTGCAATTTTGTTGTGTTCAGCTGAGTGAGTGACTTTAAAGTCAGCACTTCCTTTACATTCTTTTGCAGTTTCAACTAAAGTTCTTAGAGCAGGAAAATCATTTGCTAAAATATTTATTGATCCACTTTTAATGTTACAGTCAGCGTTAGCTACTGTTCCAAAAAGTAAAAACAATAAAGTAACTAGTATTTTTTTCATATTATTCTCTCTTTTGTTAATATTAATAAGTTTTACTTACCAAAAATATACATATACGCTTAAGTTTATAAAAGTAAAAATTAGATTTGTTTTGACGCAAGTTCAGCACCTGCGACAAGTGCTTCAAGTTTTTTGTAAACAATATCCTCATCTACATTTCCATAGCCTGCAAAGGTACTAAATCCACAATCTGTTCCTGCCATTAATTGATTTGGCTCTAGCACTCTAGAAAAAGCTAAAATTCTATGTTTTACAACATCTGGATGTTCAATAAAGTTAGAAGTAGACTCAATAACCCCTGGAATAATCATCTTATCTTTGGGTACTTTTATATTTTCAAATACTTCCCATTCATGAGCATGTCTAGGGTTAGCAGACTCTATCAAATATTTACTAACATTGGCTTTAAAAGCTAATCCAATTATTTTATCTAAACCAATATCATGAGTATGAGGTCCTTCATAATTACCCCAGCAAATATGCATTCTTACTTTAGATGGATCTATATTTGATAATGAATTATTTAAAATTTCCACATGTTTGTTAGCTCTTTCCAAAAAATCTTTTTCAGATATTTCCTTGTAAATCATATGCCTTGATAATGCGAGATCCGGACAATCAATTTGAATAGATAAGCCGCTCTCAGTTATTTTCTCATATTCGAACTTCATTATATTTGACAGTTTCTCAAGATACTCATCATCATTTTTATAAAACTTGTTGGGTAAAAAATTACATATAACTCCTGGAGATGGTGAATTCATAAATCCATCAGTATGTGAATTTTTTTCTAAGGCTTTTTTTAAATTTAGAATATCTTTGCTAATTGAATCTTCATCTTTTATTTTAAGTTCACTTGTACAACACGGTCTTTTATAAGTTGGAGTTCCACCAGATAGGATAAGTTTTTTTTTAAAAGATGGAAAATCATCTAAGTCTTTTGGAGCTTTTCTTTCACTTTCACCAGAAAAACCATCAACTCTATCTTTTATATAAGTTGCGTAACTTATTTTTGACATCTCTCCATCACTCACAGAGTCTATTCCGCTATTGATTTGCTTTTTTACAACTTCAGATACATTTTTTTTAACCATTGCATCAAAGCTGCTAATATCTATTTTTTCTTGATTATCTTTAGAGGCAAGAAGACTGGAGAGTTCGTTTGATCTTGGTAGGCTACCAACATGTGTAGTTTTTATTTTAACCATGGTTCAATAATATTTGTTTCCATATAGCAACTTCATCAAATAAAACCCATTCTCTAATAATTGAGTTATTATTAAATTCAGCATGGTTAATACCCATTATAAATATTTTTTTATTTGATGCTTTACCATATTCATCACTTTCATTAGCATGATCTCCTTCTAAAAACCATCTGACTGACACTCTTGAATTTTTCTCTGGCTCTTCTAAAAATCCAACATGCTCAATACTAAATTTTATATTTGAGAATATTTTCTTAATGGAATTCCATTTTTCAATAATATCTTCTCTTCCGTGACCAAGTTTATTTCCTGGCCAAAACAAATTTGCAGCTCTGTCATAATCTTCATATTCGTAACTTTTATTAAAGATAGTACTTAAAACCTGCGTATATTTCTCAGCGATTGATCCATCTTTATAACTCTCTGCTTTATAATTTGAATTTTTATCAGAATTAGCATCATATAATTTACTTGAATTTGATACGCCTCCCTCCTTTTCAATCATTTTTCTAGCAAACTCCTCTGGGGAATAACCAATCTGTCTGACCATTGCTCCTTGATCTCTAACGATCCATTCATCATAAACTTGATTATTCTTACATGCACAATCAGCAATAACCCTATAATAAATATCTTTACCAGTGGGTTCACCATAAAAGCCTTTTCCAAGATGAGTTCCTTTGCTTAAAATTCTATGTGATGAGTGATATCCTATTTCATCATTTCCATTCCAAATAACGTCTTCACCTAATAACTGCCTGTTTGGAAATTCTTTTAAAGTTGAATAGGTTGCTTCTATAACTGGTTTGTTTCCATATGTAACACCAAATGGTGATCTAACAGGTATGTCATTGGTATAAAAGTCACCAATTGACTCAACATCTTTATTTTCCCAAATTTGTTCTGTGATTTTTAAAATAAAGTCTGGAAAATCTTTATATTTTTTATCAAAACCTCTCATTAGATACTTGATACACAATTAAGATATGAAACTTCACTTTCATTAATCTCAATATTAACATTCACACCTAACGGAACTGAAATAGTATCTTTAAAACTTATTTCTTTTGATAAATTTTCCATTTCAATTTTCCAATTTCCTTTTTGTGAAAAAAGTATTGTAGGTTTATTAAAAATTAAATTTTCAACTCTGCCTTTTTTTGATTTGAAACAACTCAAACTAAAACCTGTATCTTGTTTTATTATTGGATTAATAGACTTATCTTGAAATATGTTTCCTAGTATATGTGAAATTTTAATATTATCTCCAATATTCAATTCACTTTCAATTCTATTATTAAGAGTAGATATATTACTAAGTAATTGATCTAACTTGTAATTATTAAATTTTTTTATTTCATCATTAGATATAGGTTCTAATAATCTCCTACCATTTGGTATTGCTTTAATGTTTAGGTCGATTAATGAATTATCATCTAAAAGTGCCATACCTGTCTTTTTTGCTCTCTTTAATACCTCAGGTATCCAAGTGACAATTCCTGGATCATCACCTCCTAGTACAACAAAAATTAAGCCTTCTTCATCACCAGCATTTTCAAATGCTCTAAACATATTTGTTGGCATTGAAATAATGTCTCCTGGATTTAAAATCGTTTCATCTTTACCCTCTGACCCCCAATAAAATCTCCATTTACCTGAATATATTATGAATACCTCTGCTGTTAAATGGCTATGTAAACCCGATCCATTAAAGGGTTTTGCTGATACTGCACCTAAATTAAAACCATGAGGTTCAGATATTTTTATTGATTGGTCAGCGTCTTCTGCGACACCTGGACCTAAAATAGAATAATTTTTTCTTTCTTTGTGTCCATCTAGCTTACCCTCAACAAATGGCAAACTACTAGGAATTAAATCTTTGAATTTTGCTAATCTAATATTCATATTTTTTTAATTATAATATTGTGATACACGATTATTTCCAATAAATAAATATATGCAAATAGAACAATTTGATACAGGACTAAAAACAAAAACTAATGTTCAAGACATTATTCTGTCACCAGAAAAAAATTTACAAAATAAAAATTTAATCCGAGGTTATCTTAATAAAATTATTACATCAGGTGTAAGTGAAATAGACAAGAATTTGGATGAAGCATTTATAAATGATGTAAAGATAAATAGTTTTTATCCAATAAATGAATTTGAGGGACTTAAAAATCTTAAAGAAAAAATCTTTATACCTTTATTTGAGGCTTTTCCTGATCTTGAAAGAAGAGAGAATATTGTTGTTGGTGGTGCTTTTAGAGACAAGGTTTTAGTAGGTTCATACTCAGTCCTTTCAGGATATTTTACAAAACCTTGGTTAGGAATAAAACCAAATTATAAAATGATTAATCTTAGATGTTGTGAAATTCATGAGCTCAAAGAAACAAAAATAGTAGAAAGTCATATTTTAATTGATGTGATGGATTTTTTAAGACAGTGTGGCATATCTTCGATCAATCCATCTAGAGGCTCTGAGGGAGCTTGGCTTCCACCTATAAATACTGATGGAGTAAATTTTTATGAAAAAAATATGGAGGTATCCAATTTTAATTTAAAACAAGCACTCTCTATGAATAGAAGTCTTAATTTGAAACCTGAAAAAGAAAACTTATCAAATGAGGAATTAAAAAATAGATTATTAAGTCATCCTCAAAAAGAATATTGGCATGATAAAATGATCTGGTATGGTCCATGTGGAATAGGCACTTCAAGATCACTAGAGGGGTTTATTGATATGCATCAATTACCTTTTAGAAAATCATTTACAGAAAGAGATTATTTTAAACTGGGTCATTACTGCGAGATAGGAGATGGAAAATTTTCTCTATGTGCAGGATGGCATAGTCTAGAGGCATATTACGGTTCAAATGATTGGCTTGGATATAAGGCAAATAAGCAAAAATTAACAATGCGTGTTATGGATTTTTACCATCATGATGAAGGAAAAATCCGTGAAAATTGGGTACCAATTGATATACTTCACATTCTAAAACAAATCGGCATAGATGTTTTAGATAATATTAAAGGCTAAAATGGCAAATATAAAATTTACTGGAGTACATAAATCTTTTGGCTCCAATAAGATTATTACAGACTTCAATTTATCCGGCAAGGATGATGAATTTCTTGTACTGGTTGGGCCATCTGGATGTGGAAAATCAACTTTGTTAAGAATGATCGCAGGTTTAGAACAGATTGATGAAGGTGAAATATTTATTAATGATCAAAAAATAAATGATCTACATCCTTCCAAACGACAAACTGCAATGGTGTTTCAGTCATATGCTCTTTACCCTCACATGAATGTTTATGAAAATATGTCATTCGGGTTAAAGATAGAAAAGAGATCTAAAGAAGAAATCCAGACAAAAGTTATGCAGGCAGCAAAAATTCTAAAGATAGAGGAATTGTTGGAAAGAAGACCCAAACAATTGTCAGGAGGGCAGAGACAAAGGGTTGCAATTGGAAGAGCAATAACAAGAAATCCAAAAATATTTTTATTTGATGAGCCTTTATCAAATTTAGATGCAGCACTAAGATCAGAAATGAGAGTTGAGATTTCCAAATTACATAATCAAATTAAAACAAATATGATTTATGTTACGCATGATCAGGTAGAGGCAATGACTTTAGCAGATAGAATTGTAATATTAAATCTTGGTAATATTGAACAAGTTGGAACTCCAGACGAAATTTACAATAATCCAGCAAATATTTTTGTAGCTCAATTTATTGGAACTCCAAAAATGAATATTTTACCTTTAAATAATGAAAATATAATTTCAGATAATAAAATTATTTTTTTAGGTAATGAAATAACTTTTGAAAAAACTAAATTTGATAAAAAGAAATATTTCTTAGGAATAAGACCTGAGCATTTTAACTTATCTAATGAATCACAATTTAAATTTAAACCTAAAATTGATCTTGTTGAAAATTTAGGTAATGAAAAGATTGTATACATGAGTAACGACAACTTAGAACTTAGTGCAAAAATTTCTAATCAGGAAGATTTTCAAAATCAGATTAATTTTGACTCTAAAGATATTTTTATTTTTGACGAAAACGGAAGAAGAATTTAAATTTTTTTAAATATTATTTTTTCATTAATTATTTAATATGAATTGGATAGTTGTTACAGTTATTGCGGCTTTTTTTCAGAATCTAAGGTCTTCATTTCAAAAAAAAATTAATAAGGATGTTTCAACTATAGCATCTACTTATGTTAGGTTTTCTTTTGCTCTGCCTTTGGCATTAGTCTTGTTTTTTATATATTTCAGAGAAGTTTCTATAGTTCATGAAATACTTAATCAACCAGGCTTTTTAATAAATGTAACTTTAGCATCAATTTTTCAAGTAATATTTACTTTTGTATTATTATATTTATTTAGGCTCTCAAATTTTGTTGTTGGAACCTCACTAAGTAAAACAGAAGTTGTACAAGTTGCTATATTTGAATACTTAATATTAAATGAAAAATTAAGTAAGCTAGGCATAAGTGGAATAATAATATCAACTCTAGGTGTAATAATTTTATCTATAAAAGATTTAAAATTATTTCTTCAAAACATATTTTCAAAAACAACGTTAATTGGACTTATATCTGGTTTATTCTTAGCTCTGAGCATTGTTTATTTTAGATCTGCCGCCTTATCTTTAGAAAATTTTAATTCAAATTTTGAAAAAGTAATATCAACGTTACTTTTTGGATTATTAATTCCAACAATTATTTTAACGATTTACCTTTTAGTCTTTGAAAAAAAAGAGTTTAAAAAACTATATAATGATAAATACGACTGTATGTTAATTGGTATTGGAGGTTTTTTTGCATCGCTCTCATGGTTTTATGCATTCACTTTAATCCAAGCATCCTTTGTCAGAGCAGTTGGTCAAATTGAATTATTATTTAGTTATTTTTCCTCAAAATATTTATTCAAGGAAAAAGTAAAGTTAACAGAAATTTTAGGTATTGTTGTTTTTGTAATTGGAGTTACAATTTTATTGCTTTCTAGAGTTTAAAGTTAATTAGAAAATCCGTATTTTCTAAGTCTTACATCTCCAGTTCTAGCATGAGCTTCCATACCTTCATATCTTGAAATTCTTGCACAAGCTGCGCCCACTTCTTTAGTTGATTCCTTTGTCATTCTTTGGAAACTCAATGTTTTAATGAATTTTCCGACAAATAAACCGCCTGTATATTTTCCCGCACCTTTTGTTGGTAAAATATGGTTTGTCCCAGAGCATTTATCGCCATAAGCAACTGTAGTTTCTTCTCCAATAAATAATGATCCGTAGTTTTTTAATCGATCATGAAACCATTGAAGGTTTTTAGTCTGTATCTCTAAATGTTCAGGAGCATATTCATCACTGATTTTAGCCATTTCTTCGTCTGTATCGCATAAAATAACTTCCCCATAGTCTCTCCAAGCTGCACCAGAGTTTTCTCTTGGTAGGTCTGGTAAGTCTGCAATTAATTCTGGCACTCTTTTCATTACATATTCAGCTAATGATTTACTAGTAGTAAATAACCATGCAGGAGAATTGTAACCATGCTCAGCTTGTCCAACTAAATCGAAAGCAACTAATTCTGGGTCTGCTGTTTCATCTGCTATAACTGCAATTTCTGTAGGACCAGCAAATAAATCTATACCTACTTTGCCAAATAAAATTCTTTTTGATTCTGCAACAAATTGATTTCCAGGACCAACAAGCATATCAGCAGGTGCATTACCAAAAAGACCATAAGTCATTGCAGCAATAGCCTGAACTCCACCTAAATTCATTATTACATCTGCTCCACATAAGTCAGCGGTATAAACAATAGCAGGATGAACTCCAACACCAGGTTTTGGTGAGCTGCAAACAATAATATTTTTAACACCAGCAACTTTAGCTGTAGTAACACTCATTACTGCGGAAGCAATATGAGCATATCTTCCTGCAGGTACATAACAACCTGCTGTATTAACAGGAATTAATTTTTGTCCAGCAAATAATCCATCTGAAAGTTCTACCTCAAAATCTTGGCCATAATTTTTTAATTGTGCTTCAGCAAACTTTCTTACTCTTTCATGAGAGAATTGAATGTCGTCTTTTGTTTTAGGATCTAAATTTTTTTTAATTTGTTCAATTTTTTCTCTTGTAACTACTACTTCTCCTTCATATTTATCAAATTTTTTTGATAACTCGATACATCCCTCTTCTTTTGTTTTCTCTATATCTCTTAGAATATTTTCTACAATCTCTCTTGTTTTTGTATCATCAGTAGAAGATGTTTTGGGTGATTTTTTTAAATAATTTATTGCCATTTCT